>NZ_JAPFQL010000062.1 GCF_028446585.1 Intrasporangium calvum | reverse complement strand
GCAGGGCCGCCGGCCGCGCGGTCAGCGCAGCGGGTCGAAGGGGCGCAGCTCGGCCGGTACCTTGCCGGTCACCAGCTGCTCCGCCAACAGACGCCCGGTCACGGGGCCGAGCGTGATGCCCCACATGCCGTGCCCCCCGGCGACGAAGACGCGCGGGGAGCGCGTCGCGCCGATGAGCGGCAGCCCGTCCACGGTGCACGGCCGCGAGCCGACCCACTCGTCCTGACGGTGGTCGAGGTCGGCGCCGCGCAGGAGCGGACGCGCCGCCTCGACGATGGCCGAGATGCGCCGGCGGTCGAGGGCGGCTTCTGGTTTGCGGAACTCCATCATCCCCGCCACCCGCAGGCGGTCGCCGACGGGCGTGCACGCGACCCGCGCGGCGGGGAAGTAGACGGGACCGTTCGGCAGGTCCTCGACCTCGACGGAGAAGGAGTAGCCGCGACCGGCCTGGACGACGCGCTTGACGCCGAAGTCGCGGGCGAGGGCGCCGAGCCACGCGCCGGTGGCGACCACGACCTGGTCGAAGTGCTCGGCGGCGCCGGTCGACGTCTCGACGAGGACGCCCTTACCCGTGTCGCGCAGCCCGGTGACGGCCCCACCGGTGAGGATCTTGCCGCCGCGGGCGATGACCGAGTCGGCGAGCGCGTTGACGTAGGCGCCGGGGTTGATGAACCGCTGGCCGTGCAGCACGATCGCTGCGCCGATGGCGTCCGAGAGCGCCGGCTCGATGGACCGCGCCTCGTCGCCGCTCAGCACGTCGAAGGTGATGTCGCCACCCTGCGCGTGGATGTGCTCGATCTCCTCGAGCAGCGTCGTGCGCTCCTCGGCCGTGCGGTAGGCGGCCGTGAAGGACTTCGCCTCGTAGGTCTCGGCGTCGACGCCACCGTCGCGGAGCAGGTCGAAGCTCGCGAGCGACAGGTCGTTGATCGGCACGAGCGAGCCCATCGCCTTCTTCCACGCCGTCATCGTCGAGTGGCGGGTGAAGCCGGTGACGAACTTGAGGAAGTTCGCGTTGGCGCTCGGCGGGACGTAGACGGGCGAGCTCGGGCTGAGCACGGCGCGCAGGCCGTACTTGAGCACGGCCGGCTCGGGCAGCGGGGTCGCGATGCCCGGCGTCAGCCAGCCGGCGTTGCCCCAGGACGCGCCGGCAGCGACGCCGTCGCGGTCGATGACCGTGACCTCGACGCCGCGGTCCTGGAGGAACCACGCGGTGGCGAGGCCGACCATGCCGGCGCCGACGACGGCGACGCGCTCGGGCACGGGGAGACCAGAAGGAGTGATCGAAGCCATACGTTCAATGGTTCGGGATGCCGGGCCGGGCTCCGTCGTGCTCCACTGCCAAACGTGAGCTCTCTCCTTGGTCTGCCAGCACAATAGAGGGTATGCCGCTGAGCCCGCTCCCAGCCCCACGCGGGCTTCCCCTGGCTGACGTCGTCGGCGCCCTCGGCGGGGGCCTCCTCCGCGTCGCGGTCGCCTCTCCCGGCCCGGAGGTCGACGACGTCACCCTCGCCGAGCCGACCTCGGGGGTCTACGGACAGGCGGGAGACCTCCTCCTGGGTGTGGCGATCGAGACCTCGGAGGCCGCGGTGAGCTTGCTCGAAGGGGGCGCGGCCGCAGGGAGCGGGGGCGTGGTCCTGCGGCGGAGCGTCGCTCGACAGCGCGAGGTGCGTGGCGCGGCGCGCCGCCTCGGAGTCCCGCTCGTCGAGCTGGCCGACCACGCGTCGTGGGCGCACGTGGTCTGGCTGCTCCGCGGCGTGCTCGACCGGGCCGCGACCGGAGCCGCGGTGCGCAGCGACGGCCCGGTCCACGACGACCTCTTCGCCCTCGCCGACGCCTGCGCTGCCCTCGTCGAGGCGCCGGTCACCATCGAGGACACCCAGTCGCGGGTCCTCGCCTACTCGTCGAGGCAGGATGTCCTCGACCCGGTCCGGCTGTCGACGATCGTCGGGCGCAAGGTCCCGGACGCGGTGCTCGCCAGCCTGCGGGGTCGCGGAGTCTTCCGCCGGCTGGCCAGGTCGAGCGACCCGTTCTTCGTGCCCGCCGACGGCGACCTCCGGCCACGTCTCGTCATCCCGGTGCGTGCCGCCAACGAGTGGCTCGGCTCGATCTGGGCGCTTGTCGACGAGCAGCCCCGGACGGAGACCATCCGGTCGTTGACCCAGACGGCCTCAGTCGTGGCCCTGCACCTGCTGCGACTGAGGTCCCAGACCGACCTCGCGCGTCGGGTCGCGGCCGACCGCCTGCGCACCCTCCTGTCCGGGCAGGTCCACGACGCGGAGGCCTGGCTGCCGGCGGCCCCGTGGCGGGTCGTCGTCCTCGCGGGCGACCCGACTCTCGACCCCGAGACGCGGCTCGACACCTGGGAGTCCGCCTGCCGCCGGCACGGCTGGCGCCAGCCGCTGCTCGCCCTGCTCGACGACGAAGTGCTCGGCCTCGTGCGGCACGACCCGGGGGACGACACACCCGGGTCCTGGCCGTGGCTCGGCGAGGTGGCCCGCGACCTGCTGGAGACCCGGCCCCACGTCCGCCTCTCCGCCGGGAGCCCGGTGCGCCGGCTGCCCCAGCTGGCCCGCTCCCGCCACGAGGCCCTCGAGCTGCATCGCCTCGCCCTGGCCGGTCGGATCGATCCGGTCATCGCGACCGCGGAAGACGCCTGGGCCGAGGTGACGTGCGAAAGGGCAGTCAGCGGCATACGGGCTGTGCTCTCTCACAGTCCGATAGCCGACTTGCACGCGCACGACACCGAGCACGGGACCGCCTACGCCGCCACCTTGGCGGCCTGGCTCGACCACCCCGGGAACCCGCGCGCGGCAGCGACGCGCGTCCACGTGCACCCCAACACGCTCCGCTACCGGATGAGCCACCTCGCCGACGTCGTCGACCTGGACCTCGACGACCCCGCCACCCGGTTGGCGGCGCGCCTCGAGCTGCGCGCCCTCGGGTGGTAGCCGGCGGCTACCGTGGGGTGGTGCACATCGAGCCGATGACCTCCGCTCACGCGGACGCCGTGCTCGAGATCTATGCCGTCGGCATCGCCGAGGGCAACGCCACCTTCGAGTCGTCGGCGCCCACGTGGGAGCAGTTCGACGCGGGCCGACTGGCCCAGCACCGGTTCGTCGCCCTGGACGACGCTGGGGTGGTGCTCGGCTGGGTCGCGGCCTCTGCGGTCTCGTCGCGCCCCGCCTATGCAGGAGTCGTCGAGCACTCGGTCTATGTCGACCCCGCGGCGCGCGGCACGGGGGTCGCCCGGGCGCTGCTCGACGCCCTCATCACGTCGACCGAGGCCGCGGGGATCTGGACCATCCAGTCCGGCGTCTTCCCCGAGAATCGGGCGAGCCTGGCCCTGCATCGTCGCGCTGGCTTCCGTGAGGTCGGGGTGCGAGAACGGATCGGCCGAAGCGACGGCCGGTGGCGGGACGTCGTGCTCCTTGAGCGTCGCTCGCCGGTGGTGGACTGAGGCGATCGGGCCGGCTCGTCACGAGCACGGTGGGGTCAGGCGTCGCCCAGGTGGATCGTGCCGTCCGGATCGACCCGGAAGCCGGGGTTCCAGACGAAGTCCCACCGGAAGCCGTCCGGGTCGGCGACGCAGGCACTCACGCCGCCCCACTCCCGCTCAGCCGGCTCGGTGACGGACGTGGCCCCCGCAGCCAGCCCAGCGGCATACAGCTCCCGGACGCGCTCCGGGTCGTCGACGTTGTGACCGAGCGACAGGGGCGGCGCGGAGGGTCCGTGCGCGACGTCGCCGTACTCGGACGGCATCTGCTCGACGTCCCACAGCGCCAGCACCAGACCGGGCGCGACCTGGACGAACGCGATCTCGCCCGGGATCTCGAGGACCTGCCGGAAACCGAGGCCGTCGACATAGAACCGTCGGGATCGCTCGACGTCACGGACTCCGAGCGTGATCGCAGTGATGTTGGGCGCGGAGGACATGCAGCAAGGCTAGGACGACGCGCCGACAGCCCCACCCGACTGCACTGGCCCGCCCCACCCCTGGGCGCCTCCGCAAAGGGTCAGTGACCGTCGAGCAGACCCCGCACCTCGGACTCCCGATACCGGCGATGGCCCCCCAGGGTCCGGATCGAGGTCAGCTTGCCGGCCTTGGCCCAGCGTGTCACCGTCTTCGGGTCGACTCTGAAGAGGGCGGCCACTTCGGCCGGCGTCAACAGCTTCTCCGTCTCGTGTCGATCCTGTGTCGTCATGGTCATTTCCCCACCACCCTGTCGCTCGAGCGGCGACACCGCATGGCCCTGAAGGGCTCATTGGAGTCAGGTTAGGCCGATCCACGGCCCGGCGGGAGCAGATTGTGCAAAACCCTATTCCCGCCCATTCCGCCCCTCGGCCTGCTCGGGACGGACCCCGGACGGAGCCCGGACGGACCCGGGACGCGGCCCGGCCGCGCGCGCCTGTGAAGCAGGATTTGCTCCGCTCATGTAGCGTTAGCACCACGAGTACACACACATTCCCGGGGCCGCTACGCGGACGACGGAGGGCTTGACTGTCCTTCGCCGAGCGATGCCGTCCCGGCACGACGCACGAGGGGGTCACGCCATGGGGCGCGGCCGAGCCAAAGCCAAGCAGACCAAGGTCGCACGGCAGCTCAAGTACTACACGCCAGACACGGACTTGAGCGCGCTCGAGCGAGAGCTGCACCGCGAGTCATCAAGTCCGACCCGTGACGACACGCCACGGGTCGACGACGATGACTACGACGAATACGGAAAGTGGGCCTCGGGCGAGCGCTGAGCTCCGCCCTCCCTTTCCGGCCACACCTCGTGTGTCGGGTGCTCATCGGCCCGATCCACGATGACGGCTGCCCGTTCAGGCCTTGGGGTGCTGCCCCACGACCTGGACGGCGCCGCCGTCGACCCCCTTCGCGCCGCGGGTCACCTCGGTGTCGTTCGCGATCGTGGCCCGCTCCTCGGCGGTGACCTCGCCCAGGCGCCATGCCCGGATGCCGCTGAGCTCGCTCAGCTCGATGGCGCGGTCCGCGTTGGCCTCGGGAAGCACCCCGACGAACCCGACACCCTGGTTCAGCGTGCGCTCGAGGTCTGCCTGTGGCACGCGGCCCAGGGACTGGATCGTCTGGAAGACGGCTGGCGGCGTCCACGTCGACCGGTCGACCCGCGCGAACATGCCCGTGGGCAGCACGCGTGCCAGGTTGGCCGCCAGCCCACCGCCCGTGACGTGGCTCAGAGCGTGCATCTCGACGCCCGCGTCGGCGATGAGTGAGAGCAGCGGCTTGGTGTAGAGCCGGGTCGGCTCGAGGAGCTCCTCGCCGAGCGGGCGGCCGAAGTCGTCGACGTGCCGGTCGAGCGCCCAACCGGCGGCCTCGACCACGCGGCGCACGAGGCTGTAGCCGTTGCTGTGCAGGCCGCTGCTCGCGAAGCCCACCACGACGTCGCCGTCCCGGACCCGCTGCGGGCCGAGCACGTGGGCGTACTCGACGACTCCAGTGGCGGCACCCGCCACGTCGTACTCGTCGGGCTCGAGCAGCCCGGGGTGCTCGGCCGTCTCGCCGCCGACCAGGGCAACGCCGGCCTCCTCGCACGCGCGGGCGATGCCGCCGACGATGGCGGCGATGCGCTCCGGCACGACCTTGCCCGTCGCGATGTAGTCCGTCATGAAGAGCGGCTCGGCCCCGCAGACGACGATGTCGTCCACGACCATGCCGACGAGGTCGAACCCGATGGTGTCGTGCTTGTCCAGGGCCTGCGCGATGGCGACCTTGGTGCCCACGCCGTCGGTGCTCGTGGCCAGGACGGGGCGAGTCATCCGGGCGATCGCGCTCGCGTCGAACATGCCGGCAAACCCGCCCAGACCACCGACGACCTCCGGCCTGGTGGCACGCCGGACTGACTCCTTCATCAGCTCGACGGCCCTGTCACCCGCCTCGACGTCGACGCCGGCGGAGGCATAGGTGATCGGGGTCTGCGGCTCGCTGGTCACAGCCCAACCCTACCGGCGTGCTGGACACCCACCCTCCAGCTTTCCACCCACCCACCCTCCAGCTTCCCACCCACCCACCCTCCCGACCCCCCTCCCAACGCCCCGGTCGAGGTATTCGTCGACCACCAGGAGTCGGTCATCACCTCGAACGGGTGCCACCGTGCGGGTTCTCCACATCCCCGGGGCGGGCGTCCCGTCGTCCACAGTGCGGCTACCGCCGCCTGCGCAGGGGTTGCAGTGGACCGCAGCGTTCCCTCCATGGATGTTGACCAGTGCGCCGAAAAAGACACCCCGCCGCCGACCACGCCTCGACGGGCCCGGTCCACGACACGGGGGGAGCTCGCTCGGGAGGCCGCGTCTGGCACGGGCTCGGTCCTTTCCCGATCCCTGCTCCGTGCCGCGGGCCTCACGTATGTGGACGTGCGCAGCGAAGTCGCGGCAGGGCGCTGGCGCACCCACGGTCTGCAGACGGTGGCGGTGCACTGCGGCGAGCTCACCGAGGAGGAGCATCGCTGGCGGGTGCTCTGGGAGACCGGCGAGGAGGTGGCCGCCGTCGACGGAGTCACTGCCCTCCACGCGGCCGGGCTGCGGAACTACACGGACGAGGCGATCCATGTCTCGGTCGTGCACCGGTGCGCAGTGAAGAAGGTGCCCGGCGCGAAGCTCCACAAGGTGATTCGACGAGTTCCCGACGAGCTCGTCGGCGCTGGCCTGCCGCGCACCAGACCCGCTGTCGCCGCACTCCGGGCCGCCTACTGGGCTGCGTCGGACCGACAGGCCGCGTTGATCCTCCTGATGACAGTGCAGCAGCGGCTGGCCACGCCGGAGCAGATCAAGGTCCGGTCCACGCAGCTCCGGGGCCACAAGCGACGCAGGTTCATCAAGGACGTCGTCGGCTACCTGGCCGACGGCGTGCAGTCGCTCGGCGAGCTGGACTTCACGAAGCTGTGCCGGGCTCGGGGCTTACCCGAGCCGACGCGCCAGGCCGTCGTCGAGGGGCCGCGTGGCCGGATGTACCTCGACGTGCGTTGGGAGGAGCACAGCCTCGTCGTGGAGATCGACGGGGTGCAGCACCGCGAGGGTCTGCAGGTCAGCGCCGACAACCTGAGCCGCAATGAGGTCACCCTGCAGGACGGCAAGGTGCTGCGTATCGACCTCATCGGGCTACGGCTCTACGAGGACGAGTTCATGGACCAGGTGGAACGTGCCCTCAACGCGGGCTCCTGACCGGGCCCCGCACCTTTCGCAACGCCCCGGTCGAGGTATTCGTCGCCCACCAGGAGTCGATCAATACCTCGAACGGAAGGGGTGGAGGTGGGAGCGGAGCTGGGGTGGGAGCGGGGGTCGGGAGTCAGGTCAGGGGTGCTGGAGCGCGCCGGATCCGCCGGTGTTGACGCCGATGGCGACACCCTCCACGTCCGTGTCGACCGACCGGTCGTGTCCGGTGCGGACCGTCAGCGGCAGCGTCTCGAGGACGTGCTTGCCGACCCGACCGTCCTCGGGCAGGTCGATCGGGTAGCGGCCGGTGAAGCACGCGGTGCACAGCTGGTCGACCGGCTGGCGGGTGGCCGCGACCATCCCCTCCTCGGAGATGTAGCCGAGCGAGTCTGCACCGATCGACGCCCGGATCTCCTCGACACCGAGACCGGTGGCGATGAGCTCGGCCCGCGTCGCGAAGTCGATCCCGTAGAAGCAGGGCCACTGGACCGGCGGCGACGAGATCCGCACGTGCACCTCGGCCGCCCCGGCCTCGCGCAGCATCCGGATCTGGGCCCGCTGGGTGTTGCCACGCACGATCGAGTCGTCGACGACGACAAGGCGCTTGCCGCGGATGGTGTGCTCCAGCGCGTTGAGCTTGAGCCGGATGCCGAGCTGGCGCAACGTCTGCGACGGCTGGATGAAGGTGCGGCCGACGTAGGCGTTCTTGACGAAGCCCTGGCCGAACGGGATGCCGGACTCCTGCGAGTAGCCCACGGCGGCGGGCACACCGGACTCGGGGACGCCGATGACGAGGTCAGCGTCCACCGGGTGCTCGCGGGCCAGCGCGCGGCCCATGTCGACCCGGGCCTCGTGCACGACACGGTCCCGGATCACGGCGTCGGGCCGCGCGAGGTAGACGTACTCGAAGACGCATCCCTTGGGCTGGGGGTCCGCGAAGCGGTGGGTCCGCAGGCCGTCCTCGTCGATGGCGATGAGCTCGCCCGGCTCGACCTCGCGGATGACCGAGGCGCCGATCGTCTGCAGTGCTGCCGTCTCCGAGGCCACGACCCACCCCCGCTCGAGGCGGCCGAGGGCGAGCGGCCGGACGCCCCACGGGTCGCGCGCCGCGTAGAGGGTGTGCTCGTCCATGAAGACGAAGCAGAAGGCGCCACGCAGCTTGGGGAACAGCTCCAGCGCTGCCTGCTCCGGGGTCTTGTCCGGGTCCGCGGCGAGCAGCGTCGTGACGAGAGCCGTGTCGGAGGTGTTGCCGCGAGCGAGCTCGCCGGTCACGCGCGCGCCACCGAAGTGCTCGTCGACCATCGCCTTGAGCTCGACCGTGTTGATGAGGTTGCCGTTGTGCCCCAGGGCGATGGTGCGCCCGGCGGAGCCACCGAGGGTCGGCTGGGCGTTCTCCCACGTCGAGCCGCCGGTCGTGGAGTAGCGGGTGTGGCCGATGGCGATGTGCCCGCGCAGGGAGGTGAGGGCCCCCTCGTCGAAGACCTGGGACACGAGGCCCATGTCCTTGTAGACGAGGATCTTCTCGCCGTCGCCGGTGGCGATGCCCGCGGACTCCTGGCCGCGGTGCTGCAGGGCGTAGAGCCCGAAGTACGTCAGCTTGGCGACGTCCTCTCCAGGGGCCCATACGCCGAAGACCCCGCAGGCGTCCTGCGGGCCCTTCTCGCCGTGAATGAGGTCATGGGTCAGTCGCCCGTCGCCGCGTGCCACTGCTCGATTCTCCCACAGGTTCGGAACCGACCCCTCCAGCCGCCGGTGCCTCGCTCGACGTTTCCCGCGCCCACAGGGAGTCGAGGGGCTACCGCGAACCGAAAGAGTCAGGTGGGTCAGAGCGCAGGGGCGCGGTGGCGACGACGTCGTAGCGGGGGCGGCGACCCCTGCCCTGCCCGAGGTGCGACTCGACGACGGCCACCTCGCTCGCCTGCCAGACCGGCCCTTCCAGGACCTCGAACGCCCGGATCCAGCGGGTCGCCTCGGTCGGGCGCCGGAAGCGGCCGAGCGTCACGTGGGGGTGGAAACGGGTGCCGTCCGGCGTGACGCCGGCGCCGTTGCAGGCGGTCCGGATGCTGCTGGCCAGCCGGCGGAGGTCACCGCGGACCTGCTCGACGTCCGCGAAGAGGACCCGCGCGGAATAGGCGTTCGGGAAGGCCCCCGCTCCCGCGACCCGCAGGAGCGGTGCGTGGTGCCGAGCTGCGGTCTCCGCGACCGCCCCGGTCAGGTCCTCGAGCCGCCAGTCCGGCACGTCGGCGAGGAAGGCAAGCGTGATGTGCCACTGGTGCCGATCGGTCCAGCGCAGGTCGGACCCGCCCTGCTCGTCGGCCAGCCGGCGCGGCTCGACGCGCTCGGCGAGGTCGTCGAGGACCTCGTCAGGAGGAACGAGCGCGACGAAGAGGCGCATCAGTCCGACCGAGGCGCTACTGCTGCCGCCCGGAGCGGTCGAGCAGGATGGCGAGGACACCAGCCAACCCCGCCCCGACGAACGCGCCGAGCGCCCCGAGGAAGAGGACGGCCGTGCTCATGGAGTACTGCACCGTCTGGCTGTAGCTCGGGCCACCGGGCTCGCGCAGGCCGAACCAGACGCCGACGACGAGGCCCAGCAGCGCCCCGGTGATCAGGAAGCGCTTGTGGTTCGGGATTCGGGCCGGCTCAGGACTCACCCCTCCAGCCTAAGCGACGATCCCCCCGCGCTGGATTCCCTTCTCGCGTCCGACGTCGACTGGCTGCTCGCCCTGCCGGCACCACGAGTCCTCAACTCCTCGCCAGACCGCAAGTGGGCGGAGTCAGCGCAGGAACAGGGCCCGCAGCCGAGACGCGGTGAACCAGACGCCAAGCACGGACATGACGACGAAGTAGAGCGCGTGCCCGGCGGTGGCCACGTCGAGATGTCCGACGGCGAGGTCGCGCATCAGCTCGACGCCGTGCCAGAGGGGCATCGCCTGGACGAACCACTGGATCGCGGTCGGGAAGACGTCGATGGGGAACAGCGTGGCCGAGAAGAGGAACATCGGCAGCATCACGACCTGGACGACGTCCATCTGCTGGAAGCTCTTGAGGTAGCTCGTCACCGCCATCCCGACGCTCGCGAAGCCGACCGCGATGAGCAGGGCTACCGGGATCATCAGCACCGCCCACGGGGACACCACCAGGCCCATGACGAGCATGACGACCATGAAGCCCACGGCGTAGAGGAAGCCGCGGAAGAGCGCCATGAAGATCTCGCCGAGCGCGACGTCCATCGGGCCGAGGGAGGTCTGGAGCATGGCCTGGTAGAGCCGCGCGAACCGCAGCTTGAAGAAGACGTTCCACGTCGAGTCGTAGATGGCTCCGTTCATCGCCGACGTGGCGAGCAGCGCAGGAGCGATGAACGCCGCATAGCTGATCGGCTGCCCGTCCGGACCGGTGACGTCGCCGACGAGGCCGCCGAGCCCGAGCCCCATGGCGAGCAGGTAGAAGACCGGCTCGAAGAACCCGGAGACCATGACGGCCCAGTTCTGGTGCCGGATCACCTTGAAGCCGCGCTCGATGACGGCCCGTGCGTTGCGCCCGTAGAGCGCGGCGAAGGGCTCCGCGCCTCGGGTCACCTCGGCCATCTCAGCTCCCCAACCGTCGGGCGTAGATGCGGCGGCCGACGAGGATCCCGCCGAGTGCCATGGCGGCGAGCACGACCACGTGGACCGCGGTGAGCCACAGCGGCTCGGCAGCACCGTAGGTGGCCTGCCGGGCGAGCTGCGTGCCGTGCCAGACGGGCGAGACCCACCCGATCCACTGCAGCGTCACCGGCATGACGGACAGCGGGAAGAAGGTCCCGGCGAAGAGGAACATCGGCATGATGATGAACCGCTGCACGAAGGCGAACTGGTAGCCCTCGTCCTCGAGGCTCGCGGCGAAGGCCTGCAGCGGCGCCCCGAACGCCGCTGCGGTGAGCACGGCCACGGGCACGGACAGCCAGGACCAGCCGCTCGGGGCAGCGTCGAAGAGGACGAGGAGGAGCCAGAAGATCCCGGCCTGCACGACGAAGCGGATCATCACGCCGAGCAGCTGGCCGACGGCGATCTGCTCCGGCGTCGCCGGCGTCGCGTGGGGTCCGTAGTAGAGCCGTTGCCACTTGAACCCCGCCATGACGGGGTAGGTGAGCTCGCCACCGACCGACATGACCACCGTGCTGACCAGCAGTGCCGGGCCGACGAAGACGAGGTAGGGCACCCCGTCGACCGACCCGGCGCCCCGGTCGACGAGCGTGCCGAGACCGAGGCCGAGGGCGGTGAGGTAGAGCAGCGGTGTGACGACCATGTAGAGCAGGATCGAGACGGCCCACGCCTTGGCCCCCAGCAGCCAGGCCTCGACGAAGAACCACCAGCCCCAGCGTCGCGCGCGTCGGGCCATCACCTCGGGGGGCGGCACCCGCCCGGACGCCGCGAGCCGCCCGAGGTCAGCGATCGTGCTTCCCTCAGTCAATGAGACTCCGTCCGGTCAGGCGCAGGAAGACGTCCTCGAGCGAGGACCTGCGCACGAGCGAGGTGACGGGGCTCAGGCCCCGAGTGGTCACGGCCTCGAGCGCCCCCTCGCCGTCGTCGGTGTAGATCAGGACGCGGTCGGGCAGGACCTCGATGCGGCTGCCGATGTCCTCGACCTGCGCCACGACCGCGGCGTTGCGGTCGGCCCCGAACCGCAGCTCGAGCACCTCACGGGTGGAGTGCTGCCGGATCAGCTGGCGCGGGGTGCCCTCGGCCATGATGCGTCCGCGGTCGATGACGACGAGCCGGTCGCAGAGCTGCTCGGCCTCGTCCATGAAGTGGGTCGTGACGACGAGCGTGACGCCGACCTCCTTGAGACGGAAGAGCCGGTCCCAGAGGACGTGGCGCGCCTGCGGGTCGAGGCCGGTGGTCGGCTCGTCGAGGAGGAGGACCTTGGGCTCGTTGACGAGCGAGCGGGCGATGGTCAGGCGGCGCTTCATCCCGCCGGAGAGCGACCCCACCTTGGCCTTGCCGCGGTCGGTCAGCTGGGCGAACTCGAGCAGCTCGTCGGCCTTGGCGCGCAGGTAGGAGTAGGGCAGGCCGAAGTAGCGGCCGTACATGATCAGGTTGTCGCGGACGGACAGCTCCTCGTCGAGGTTGTCCTGCTGCGGCACGACGCCGAGGTGGGCGCGCACCTCGGGCCCCCGCTCGGCCGGGTCGAGGCCCGCGACGAGCATCGAGCCGCCGGTCCGCTGCAGCGTGCCGCCGATCATCCGCATCGTGGTCGACTTGCCGGCGCCGTTGGGGCCCAGGAGCCCGAACGACTCCCCGCGGGCGATCTCGAAGTCGATGCCGTCGACCGCACGGTTGTCCCCGTAGACCTTCGTCAGGTCGCGGGCGACGATGACCGGCACATCCGGCTGCTCCGTGGTCACGTCACCGAGTCTGTCGGTCGCTGGCTGGCTCGTCACGCTCGACAGTCTGGCCAAGAGCCCTGACGCCGTTCAATCGGTTTGCGCGGCGAACAGCGGCAGCAGCCCGTCGAGGTGCGCCCGCTGGCCGCTGGCCCGCACCCGCCCGGACTGGACGGCCTCCGACCACCCCAGTTCGCCGGTCGCGAGGGCGAGCCAGGTCGCCGCGTCGGTCTCGATGACGTTGGGCGGCGTGCCGCGCCGGTGCACCGGGCCCTCGATGCACTGTGCCGCACCGTGCGGCGGGACGCGGACCTCGACCGTGCGTCCCGGCGCGACGGAGGCCAGCTCCTCCAGCGCGTAGCGGACTGCCGTGGCAGTGACGGCACGTTCCGCTGCGAAGCCGGCTGAGCGGCATACGGCCAAGGCTTCTCGCCCCTCGTCGAGGGGCACACGACGACGCGGCGGCATCAGCGCCACCTCGGGAAGACGTCGCTCACGACCGCGTCGAGCGTGGCCGGGCTCGCGCGGAAGGGCTCGTCGGCGCGGGGCCAGTGCGTGATGACGTCGGTGAAGCCGAGCTCGGCGACCCGCCCGACCGCGTCCTCGAACGCCGCCACGCTGGAGAGCGCGAACGTGGGTGCCGCATCGATGTTGAGATAACGAGGGACCGTATGCCGCTGACGTCCTCGCGCGTCCAGCGCTTCGTCGAGCACGTGGCTGTGTCTCGCGACGAGGGCCCACCACTCGGCGTCGGTCTCGGCCTGGCCGCCGTAGGTGAGCCACCCGTCGCCCCGCTCCGCAGCGAGGGCGATCGACCGCGGCCCGTTGGCGGCGATGACGAGGGGCAGCCCGGGGCGGACCGGAGCCGGTCGCGTCAGGACGTCACGGGCGCTGTAGAACCGCCCCTCCGCCGATACCCGCTCCTCGCTGAGCAGCCGGTCCAGGAGTGCGGTGAACTCGTGGAAGCGGTCGACCCGGTCACGCAGCGTCAGGTCCTCGCCGGCAATCCGCGCGTCGAGGTCACCGCCGGTGCCGATCCCGAGGATGAAGCGGCCGCCGGAGATGTCGTCGAGGGCGAGTGCCTCGCGGAAGAACTGGACGGGGTGATGGTTGTTGGGCGACGACACGAAGGTGCCGAGCTGCAGCCGACTCGTCACCGCGGCCGCTGCCGCGAGCGTCGGCACGGCCGCGAACCACGGCGAATCGGGCAGCCCGCCCCACGTGATGTGGTCGAAGGTCCAGGCGTGGTCGAAGCCCATCGTGTCGGCCTCGCGCCACAGGGGCTCGGCGACCTTCCACGAGTGCTCAGGCAGGATCGTCACGCCGAATCGCATCCCCCGACCGTAGCCTGTCGGAATGACAGGACTCGCCGCGCGGATCCGCCTGGAGCGCGACGAACGCGGCGGCGTCACCGTCCACGTCGACGGTGCCCCTCAGTCGCACGTCCAGCTCGACGACCCGACCGTGCTCGTCTTCGAGTACGTCCAGCACCTCGCGCTGGCCATCGACACGTGCGCGCCCACCCGAGCCCCCGAGCGCCTCGCCGTCACCCACGTCGGCGGCGCCGGACTCACCCTCCCCCGCTGGGTCGAGGCAACCCGCCCCGGCTCACCACAGATCGTCCTCGAGCCGGATGCGCACCTCACCGACCTGATCCGCCGCGAGCTGCCGCTCCCCCGGCGGCACCGCATCCGGGTCCGGGCCCAGGACGGGCTCACCGGGATCCGCGCGTTGGGCACCGACTCCGCCGACGTGGTCGTCACCGACGCCTACGCGAAGGGCCAGATCCCCGCGGAACTGAGCTCAGCGGCATACGTCCAGGAGGTCGCGAGGACGCTCAAGGCCGGCGGAACCGCCCTCTGGAACCTCGCCGACGAGCCCGGGATGCACTACGTCGCCAGGGTGCTCGCGACCATCCGCACCACGCTGCCCCACGTCGCGCTCATCGCGACGCACGAGGTGCTCAAGGGCAAGCGCTTCGGCAACAGCGTCGCCGTCGCGAGCAATCGGCCGCTCCCCGAGGACGGTCTGCGCCGCGAGGTCGCCCGCGCCAACCTCCCGACCGGCCTGCGCATCGGGCCGACCCTCGATCGGCTCATCGCCGGCGCCAAGCCCCTCGACGGCGCGGGCCTCCCCAGCCCGCCCGCCCCGGACTCGCGCGGCTGGCGCATCGTCTGAGACTTCGCCCCGCTGCGCATCCTGAGTCACCTGCGAGTCGCCTTGACTCTCTGTGCGTGTCAGTGGCGCGGCATGCCGCGCGTGGGGCACGCACCCCTCAGACCCAGCTGCCGCGCTCACCCCACCAGTCGCCGAACGCGCTCCGGTACGTGCCGCGACTGCCGAGGTAGCTGCCGATCACCGCGGCACCGAGGTCGTCCGTCTCAGGCGCGACGACCTGCCCGTCGACGCGCCGCGCCAGCTGGTCGATGAAGCGCGCCAACCCGGGGTCCTCGCCCAGGCGGAAGAACGTCGTCCGCGCACCGAGCCGTCCGGCGGCCTCGAGCTCGCGGATCGTGCAGGCAATCGTCAGCGGCGACGGCGGGTAGCTGAACCACGTCTCCCCGGACGACGTCAGGTGCGAGGTCGGCTCGCCGTCGGTGACGATGAGGAGGACCGGCTGGGCGTTCGGGTGCTTGCGGAAGTGGCGGTTGGCGAGCAGCAGCGCATGGTGCAGGTTGGTTCCCTTGTCCCACAGGGCATCCAGCGCGGTCAGCTCCTCGATGTCCATGACCTGCGCGGTCCGCCCGAAGCCGATCAGCTGGAGGTGGTCGCCGCGGAAGCGCGTGCGGATGAGGTGGTGCAGGGCGAGCGCCGTGCGCTTCATCGGCACCCAGCGCCCGTCCATCGCCATCGAGAACGACGTGTCGGCGAGCAGCGCCACGGCAGCGCGGGTGCGCGACTCCGTCTCAGCGACCTCCACGTCCCGAAGATCCAGCCGTATGCCGCTGGGCCGGCTCCCGCTGTCGGGTCTCCTCGCGCGGGTGGCCGGGTCGGCGGGGGCGGCGGGGGTTGTGGGGGTTGCGGGGGCGGCGGCGGTGCGCAGCACGGCGTTGGTGACGGTGCGGGTGACGTCCCACGGCTGGGTGTCGCCGAAGGCCCACTCCCGGCTGGCCCCGGACAGCTCCCCCGCCGCGCCGGCCTGACGCTGGTCGCGCTGGCCGGGGCGCGCGGACATCCGGTCGGCGACGTCGCGGAGCAGGGCCTTGCCGAGCTGGCGCATCGCCTTGGGCGACAGGGTCAGCTGACCGTCGGACGTGCGCCGCAGGTAGCCGCTCTGGCGCAGGGCCCGCTCCAGCTCGGCGAGGGTCCGCGCGTCGACGGCCGCCTCGGGGCCGAGCTGGCGGGCGAGCTGGTCGAGGTCGATGTCGTCGAGGCGGGCGCCCTCGTAGGACTGGGCGAGCGCCTCGGCGAGGCTGTCGAGGTCGGCGAGGTCCTGAAGGACACCGGTGCCATCGCCGAGGCCGAGGCCCTGCTCTCCGTCGAACCGCTCGCTGCCGCCCCAGTCCTCGCCGGGGCGCAGGGCCTGGAGGTTCGCGTCGAGGCGGCCGAGCTGGTCCATCAGCTGCGGCGACCCGAACGCCTGCTGTGACAGGGCAAGCAGCTCCTCGCGCTGCTCGGGCGTCATCGAGTTGAGCATCCGCTGGGCGGCGGCCGCGCGCTGCGCGAGGGAGTCGAGCAGCTCGTCGACGGTCTGCGGGTTCTCGGGGAAGAAGTCGCCGTGCTGGTCCATGAAGTCGCGGAAGAGCTCGTCGGTCGGCTCACCGTTGCGGTGCGCCTCGAGGAGCCGGTTGAGGTCGTCGAGCATCTCGTTGATCCGCTGCCGATCCTCGTCGGTGGCACCCTCGAGCGCCTGCTTCATCCCGGCGAAGCGCTGGTCGAGCAGCTCCCGGCCGAGGAGGTCCTTGATCTCCTCGTAGGCCTCGCGTGCGTCGGGCGACCGCCACGGGTAGTCGGAGAGCTCGCTGACGGCCGCTGCCGTGGAGGGTGGGAGATTGCCCAGGCGCATCTCCGCGAAGCGGGCGTCGTCGTCGAGGTCGCGGGCCAGCTGCCTGCGCTCGGCGAGGACGGCCCGGTCGAGCAGCTCCTTGACCTGCTGCATGGTGCCGTCGAGGTGGTGGCGTTGGAGCAGCTCGCGGCGGCGCTCGGCCACGCGGCGGGCCAGGTCGTCCAGGCCCTGCTGGCTGCGCCCGCCCCGACGGAGGAACTCGCGCATGGCCCGCTCGGGGGACCGCCCGGACATGACGTCCTCGCCGATCGCCTCGAGCGCCTCGGCGAGGTCGACGGGGGGCGCGAGCGGGTCCGGCCCGTCGACGTAGCGCCCGTAGCGCGTCCGGCTCATCCTGCACCCCTCCACCTGGTCATCCGTAGACCGTCTCCCCGCCGCTCGTCTCCTTGCTCACCTTGCGAGCCAGGTAGAGGCCCTCGAGGGCCAGCTCGATGGCGCTGGCCCGCTCGCCGTCGTTCGTCGCGCCGAGCCGGTCGCAGACGTCGTCGTAGAGCTCCGACTCGCCGAGCACCGGCAGCCCGGCGAGGAAGTCCCGGGCGGACACCTGCTCGCCGGTCGACACGAGGGCGCCGCCCTCGATCGCGTCGACGAGCAGGGCGAAGTCGAGGCCCCGGAAGTGCCGGGCGACGGTCTCTGCGACGGCGGTGCGGAGCAGGTGGGTGAGGATGTCGCGCTCGCGGCCCTCCTCGCCCGTCTCGAACTCGACCTTGCCGCCGAGGACGTCGACGGCTCCGTCGAGGTCGACGACGCGGGCGACGGCGTCGTCCTCGCCCTGCGTGGCCGCCCGGTGCCGGGCCGCCGCGGCGATCGTCTCGGCGGCGGCGATGGCGAACCGGGCGCTGACGCCGGACCGCTGGTCCACGGCGCTCGACTCGCGCAGGTGCCGCGCGAACCGGGCGAGGATCTCGACGAGCGCGTCCGGCACGTCGGCCTGGAGGCGCGACTCCTGCCGGATGACAGCGATCTCGTCCTCGATCGCGACGGGGTAGTGCGTCCGGATCTCGGCGCCGAACCGGTCCTTGAGCGGCGTGATGATCCGGCCGCGGTTCGTGTAGTCCTCCGGGTTGGCGCTCGCGACGACGAGGACGTCGAGCGGCAGGCGCAGGACGTAGCCGCGGATCTGGATGTCCCGCTCCTCCATGACGTTGAGCATGGCGACCTGGATCCGCTCCGCGAGGTCGGGCAGCTCGTTGATCGCGACGATGCCCCGGTGGCTGCGCGGGATGAGCCCGAAGTGGATCGTCTCGGGGTCGCCGAGGAGGCGACCCTCGGCGACCTTCATCGGGTCGACGTCGCCGACGAGGTCGGCCACGGACGTGTCGGGGGTGGCGAGCTTCTCGGAGTAGCGCTCGTCGCGGTGCCGCCAAGTCACGGGCAGGTCGTCGCCGAGCTCCTCCGCGCGGCGTCTGGACGCCGGGGTGATCGGCTCGTAAGGGTGCTCGCCGAGCTCGGCGCCCTCGATGACCGGCGTCCACTCGTCGAGCAGCCCGACGAGGGTCCGCAGCAGGCGCGTCTTGCCCTGGCCGCGTTCCCCGAGCAGGACGACGTCGTGCCCGGCGATGATCGCCCGCTCGAGCTGCGGGATGACGGTCTCGGCGAAGCCATGCAGCCCCGGCCACGGGTCCCGCCCCTCCCGCAGGGCGGCGAGGAGGTTGTCGCGCAGCTCCTGCTTGAGGTGCTTCTGCTCGTGGCCGGACGCTCGGAGCGCGCCGAGCGTGGTGATCGGAGGGGGTTGAGTCACGTCTTCACGCTAACCCGGCCCGTCAAGAGGGTCACCCGCATCGAGCCCGTATGCCGCTGAGCCGGCTCCTGCTGGGCCGCTGCCTCCCGGACCGGCCGGGTTTCCGTCGAGAGTGCGCCTCCTGCGGTGCTCTAGGGGCCGCCTGCGCCCAGCGCGATGACGAGCAGCGCGCCCCCGTAGGCGGTGATCCCGGCGAGGACCGTCACGAGCATCGACCGGCGCAGGAGTGCGGATGTGACTGCCGCACCGAGCGCCACGAGGACCGGGACGATCGGCAGCCCGGATGACGGCCGCAGGACCGTGACGGTGCCCAGGACGAGCAGGCCGGTGATGGCTCCCATCCCGGCGTGGCGCAACCCGGTCTGGGCCCGAGGCGAGAGTCGCACCCGGTCTCCGAGGAGGAGGGGGAGGACGCGCAGGCCATAGCTCGCCGCCCCTGCCGCGAGGACGGCGATCCAGACCGGCGTCACGAGTCCTCCTCACGGACACTGGACACCCCCGCAAAGGCGGCTGCAGCCATGGCGATGGGAGGAACGACAGCGGCCGGAGCGGATGCCGCGACCGCACCGAGCGAGGCGAGCGCGGCGGCAAGGACCGCCGCGGCGCCGCCTGGCAGACGCAGGTGGGGGACGACCACGGCGACGAGACAGAGGGGGACGACCATGGCCACCACCGGGGCGTCGACCTGCCCGAGTGCGAGACCAGCCGTCACGCAGAGGACCCAGCCCACCGTGAGCACGAGAGAGGCTCCCGCATAGTGCCAGCGGCGCCCGGACAAGGTGCCTGGCCGGTCGCCGCGCTGCAGGGCCACGACCCAGGTCGGCTCGACGACGAAGGCCGCCGCGAGCAGGCGCACCGGCAGCCGGGCCGAACCGAAGAGCGGCACCAGGGCGAGGCTGAAGACCACGAGCCGGGCGTTGACGAGCGCCGCGGCCCCTGCCGCAGCCCATGCCCCGACACCGCCGGCCAGCAGGTGGAGAAGGGTGAGCTGCGCGCTGCCGCCGTAGATGCTCAGGGTGCCGGTCCATGCCGCGATCAGGTCCGAACTGCCTGACACGGCGACGCCGACGATGAGCCCGAACGGCGCGTAGCCGACGACGAGAGGGGCCATCGCGACCGCGCCGGCGCAGGCCTCGCGCCATGCAGCTTCGTCGGGCTGCGGGACCAACTCCGGGGAGGTCGCGGTACGGGTCGTGGTGGGTTGCATGGAGCCAGCGTCGGCCTGATCGAGAGTCACTGCTCGGACGCGGCGTGGAGCGCTGGTGGAGGTTTCGTGGACAGGCAGCGCAGGACGTGACGAGTCAGCTGTCCGCCGCAGCCTCACTCGCGTCGTCAGGTGGGGCGGCCACTGGCCGACCGACGATCATGGCGTCGAGCACCTCCGGGGGGAACGTCGCGGCCGTCTGAGGGTCGAGCTCAGCGCCGAGCCCATCGAGGACGGTGGCGAAGAAGAGCCTTGCGGAGACGGCGAGGACGACGTCGGCGATCTCCGGGTCGGAGAGCCCGGCGTCGCGCAGCCGGGCCACGTCGGCCTCGGTGACTCCTGCGGCGTCGGTGGCCACGGTCGTGGCGAACTCGAAGATGGCGCGGTCCTGCTCGTCGAGCGCGCTGCCGTCCGGATGGGCGGCGATCGCGCGCACCGCGTCCTCGTCCCCACACACATCGCGCAGGAACGTCGCGTGCGCCGCGGTGCAGTAGGTGGACCGTCGCGCCCGAGCGGCGGCGATGGTGGCCAGCTCGTAGCGCCGGCGGTCCATGCCGCCGCGGATGGCGAGGTTCAGGCCGGCCCAGGCCTGGGCGACCTCGGGACGGTGCGAGAAGGCCGCCGCGTAGTTCGGCAGAAACCCCCACATCGCCCGCTGCGACTCGTAGTAGTCGGCGACCGGGCCGTGCGCCTCGGCCTCATCAACGCCCCTGATGTACATCTGCCGATTGTCAGGCCGTTCCGACGCGCGGACAACCGGTTCGGGGAGTACCTTCCCCGCAAGAGGTCCGCGTCCCACTCATGCGCCCGGCACCGACGCAGACCCGGACAGGGGATGCCGTGAACCAGCAACAGAGCGAGACGGTCCGGGTCACTGACCCGCAACGAGAGCCGGGCCTGACCGACGTCTTCGGTGACGTGCTGCGCAGGCCGTTGTCCGTCCGGGCGGCCATCGTCCTGCTCGGGGCGCTGCTCCTGGGCGTCGGCATCCTCCTGAGCCAGCATGCTGCCGCGCTCGAGCGGATCGAGCGCCAGGTCTCGTCAATCTCCTGGCCAGGTCCCTTCAACGAGCCCGACCCGGAGACCTGCTGGCTCGTGGGGGCGGGGGCCTATGCCCAGGGCAGCGGGCCTGAGCTGGTCGCCCAGCTGTCCTCGGCCCGGGTGCGGACCCGGTGCGTGGACCAGGCCCAGGCAGGCGCGATGGGCCGCCCCCTCATCCGCTGAGCCCACTGCACCACCCACCACCCCCTGGTTCGAGGTACGGAGCGACTCCCAGGAGTCGGTCCATACCTCGAACCGCTGGTGAGGCAGGAGTCGGCGTCAGTCGACCCAGACGCGGGCGTTGCGGAACATCCGCAGCCACGGGCTGTCGTCGGCGGCCGGGCCGGACGTCCACGACATCTGGAGGTTTCTGGCCACTCGCTCGGGGTGCGGCATCATCGCGGTGAACCGGCCGTCCGGCGTCGTCACGGCGGTCAGGCCATCGGGCGAGCCGTTGGGGTTGTGCGGGTAGGTCAGGGCCGGCGCCCCGTGGTGGTCGACGTAGCGGGCCACCCGGGGAACGACCCCGGCGTCACCCTGGACCGAGAAGTTGGCGAAGCCCTCACCGTGCGCCACGGCGATCGGGATCCGGCTCCCCGCCATCCCCGACGTGAAGATCGACGGCGAGTCGAGCACCTCGACCAGCGTCAACCGCGCCTCGTACTGCTCCGACCGGTTGCGGGTGAACCGGGGCCACGCCTCGGCCCCCGGGATCAGCTCGGACAGCGCCGCGAACATCTGGCAGCCGTTGCAGATGCCGAGCCCGAAGGTGTCGTCGCGGTGGAAGAAGGCGTGGAAGTCCTCGGTCAGCCGCTCGTTGAAGAGCACCGAACGGGCCCAGCCCTCACCGGCGCCGAGGGTGTCGCCGTAGGAGAAGCCGCCGCACGCGACGAGCCCGACGACGTCGGCGAGGTCGAACCGCCCGGTCTGCAGGTCGGTCATGTGCACGTCGTAGGTCTCGAAGCCGGCGCGGTCGAAGGCGAAGGCGGTCTCGACGTGGCTGTTGACGCCCTGCTCGCGCAGGATGGCGACCTTGGGGCGCGTGCCGAGCCCGAGGTACGGCGCGGCGATGTCCTCGGCGGG
>NZ_JAPFQL010000061.1 GCF_028446585.1 Intrasporangium calvum | reverse complement strand
CGTCGTATGCCGCTGGGCTCGGTCCCAGCCCGTTCCGCGCTGGACTGGGGTGCGTCCCCGCCCATCGAAAGAGCAGTTCGCGACGTGTCGCGAACTGCTCTTTCGATGGGGGCTCAGCTCTCGTCGTACATGCGCTCCAGGTGGTCCTTGTACTTCTCGGTCACGGCCCGGCGCTTGAGCTTCATGCTCGGGGTGAGGTCGCCCATCTCGACGCTGAGGTCGTGGTCGAGGATGGTGAAGTCCTTGATCGTCTCCCAGCGGTTCAGGCCGTCGTTGAGCCGATCGACGTAGCCCTGCACCAGCGCGCGGGCGTCGTCGGACTGGACGATCTCGCCGTAGGACTTGCCGGCCAAGCCGTTGCCGGCCGCCCACGTGGTGATGGCGTCCGGGTCGAGCGTCACGAGCGCGGTGGCGTAGTTGTGGCCGGCGCCGTAGACGAGGAACTGGCTGACGTAGAGGCACATGCCCTTGAACTTCGCCTCGATCTCGGCGGGGGCGATGTACTTGCCGCCCGAGGTCTTGAAGAAGTCCTTCTTGCGGTCCGTGACGTAGACGAAGCCGCGCTCGTCGATCCGGCCGATGTCACCGGTGTGGAACCAGCCGTCCTCCTGGAGGACATCCGCCGTGGCTTCGGGGCTGTTGTGGTAGCCGCGCATGACGCCGGGGCCCTTGACGAGGATCTCGCCGTCCTCGGCGATCTTGACCTCGGTGCCCGGCATCGGCCAGCCGACCGAGCCATAGCGGTAGCACCCCGGCTCCGGCAGGTTGACCGTGGTGCCCGATGACGTCTCGGTGAGGCCGTAGCCCTCGACGAGGAGCAGCCCCACGGCGCCGAACCACTTGGCGACCTCGGCGTTGAGCGGGGCGGACCCGCTGATCATGAACCGGACCCGGCCGCCGAAGCGCTCCTGGACCTTGTGGAGCACGAGCTTGGTGGCGAGCTTGTGCTTCCGGGCGAGGCCGGCCGAGGGGGTCTCGCCGCGCTCGAGCACGTCACGCATCTCGGCGCCGACCTTGAGCGCCCAGTCGATCAGCTTCTTCTTGACGCCGGTCTCCTGGCCGAGCATCAGCTCGACGCGGCCGCGTGCCTTCTCGTAGATCCGCGGCGGCCCGGCCATGAAGGTCGGCTTGATGATCGCCATGTTGTCGACGATCTTGTCGATCCGGCCGTCGACGGCCGTGGGGAAGCCGATCTGGAGCCCCAGGGCGAGCAGCATCTTGCCGAAGACGTGCGAGAGCGGCAGCCAGAGGAACTGGAGGTCGTCCTCCTTCACCGTGCCGGTGGCCTCGATCAGCGCGCCCTCGTAGACGACGCTGTCCTGGACGAGACGCACGCCCTTGGGCCGCCCGGTCGTGCCGGAGGTGTAGATGACCACGGCGAGGCTCTCCGGGCCGAGCTGGTCGATGCGCTCGTCGACGACGCCGGGGCTCGTGGCGAGCAGCTCGCGGCCCTTGGCGGCCAGGTCCTCGGTCGTGATGACCCAGCCGTCCTCGGTGGCCCGCCCCGACATCGTGACGACCTGCTTGACGTGCGGGATGTCGTTGCGGCGGTCCTGCAGCTTGGCGATCTGAGTGTCGTCCTCGGCGAAGACGACGGCGCTGCCCGAGTCGCTGAGGATGTAGGCCACGTCGTCGGCGATCGTCGTCGGATAGACGGTGGTGGTGGCGCCACCGGCGCAGACGATGGCGAGGTCGGCAAGGACCCAGGGCAGGCTGGTGTTGGAGGCGATCGCGACTCGGTCGCCCAGCTCGACTCCGAGGCTGATCAGTCCGGCGGCCCACTCACGGACGATGTCGTGCGTCTGGCGCCACGTGAGTGTCGTCAGCTCGGTCCCGCCATCCTTGAAATAGAGGTAGGCGGGCTTGTCCGGGGTGGCCTGGACGCGGTCGCGGAAGAGGGCGCCCACGCTGGGAGCGCGGTTGTCGAGGACAGCCTGGTCGACAGCTCGGTCGGCGACGGACTGCAGGGGCATGCTGACTCCTTCGTCACGGCGGTTGTCCGTCCTCGGCGACGGCGGACAACCGCGTTGAGCGGGATGATGCCGTATCTCGAGCCAAAGGTCACGAGGTCCGCGCGGATCGGCATCACACCGTGACCCGTGAGTAACTTAACGCGGGCTCAATCGCCGCTGCGCGGTCTCCTCCGACACGTTCCCGACGATGCCGACGGCCAGCCACGCCGCGATCATCGAGGACCCGCCGTAGGACAGGAAGGGCAGGGGCAGCCCGGTCACCGGGAGCAGCCCAAGGTTCATCCCGACGTTCTCCACCGCCTGCACGCCGAGCCACACCCCGATGCCGGTGCTGACGAGGCGACCGAAGGTGTCCGCTCTCCGCGCCACCACCAGGGCGCGCAGGACGATGAAGCCGAGCAGCACGATGAGACCGGCCGCCCCGAGGAAGCCCAGCTCCTCACCCGCCACGGAGAAGATGAAGTCGGACTCCTGGTAGGGGATCAGCCCGGCCTGCGTCTGCCGGCCCGCGAAGAGGCCCTGCCCGTCCAGCCCCCCGGACGAGATGGCGATCCGCACCTGGCGGGTCTGGTAGCCGATGCCCTGCGGGTCGAGCGAGGGGTCGAGGAAGGCTCGCAGCCGGTCGCGCTGGTAGGGGCTGAGCAGCGGCGTCGTGAAGGCAGCCGCGACGGTGGCCACTCCGGCGACCACCACGGCGATGGTCCAGACGCGCGGTGCGCCGGCCGCCGCGATCACGGCCACCGACATCGCCACCAGGACGAGGGCGGAGCCGAGGTCTGGTTGCGCCAGGACGAGCAGGATCGGCAGGCCGGCCAGCCCCCAGGCCAGGGCGATGTCCCGGTGCCGTTGCCGCTCCCGACGGTCCGTCCGCTCGGCGAGGATCATCGCGAGCCCGATGACGAGCGCCACCTTCATGAGCTCCGACGGCTGGAGGGTGAAGCCGCCCGGCAGGCCGATCCACGACCGGGAGCCGTTCACCTGCCGGCCGAGCGGCGACAGGACGGCCACGAGCCCGGCGAGAGCCGCGAGATAGAGGAGCGGCGCCGCCGCGCGGAGCAGTCGCACGTCGATGCGGGTGACGATGATCGCCAAGCCCATGCCGATCACCGCGGCCACGGCCTGCTTCAGTGCGACGGCTCCCCCGCTCTCGACGCGGGTCGCCGACCACACGAGGAGGATGCCGACGATGGTCAGGCCGGTCGCCCCGATGAAGAGGCCCAGGTCGATCCGCAGCCACCGCGGCGGCGGTCGGGAGCCCGCGCCGGCCGGCAGCGACAGCCGCGGCGCGCGCCGGGATCCTAGGCGGGCACCGTGGCCGACAGGATCTCGCGGCACCGGGCGACGTCCTCGCGCATCTGGGTGACGAGTCCCTCGATCGACTCGAACCTCAGGGTGGGGCGCAGGTGGGAGACGAAGTCCATGGCGACGCGCTCCCCGTAGAGGTCCAGGTCGGTGCGGTCGAGGACATAGGCCTCCACACGCCGCTGGTGCCCGTCGAAGGTCGGGTTGGTGCCGACGGAGATCGCGGCCGGCAGCACACGGTCGGGGGCGTCGGCCTCGAGGTCGAGCCGCACCAGCCAGCCCGCGTAGACGCCGTCGCTCGGGACGAGGCCGTCATGGTCCTGCGACAGGTTGGCCGTCGGGAACCCGAGCTCGCGTCCACGGTGGTCGCCGTGGACCACGGTGCCGGTCACGCGGTGCGCGCGGCCCAGGATCTCGGAGGCGTGGGTGACCTTCCCGTCGAGAATCTCGGCGCGCAGCTGGGTCGAGCTCCAGCGCCGCCCCTCAGGGGCTGCCTCGCCGATGTCCTCCAGGGCGACGACGTCGAAGCCGTGCTTCTCGCCCAGCTGCCTCAGGGTGTCGACGTCACCGGAGTTGCGGACCCCGAACCTGGTGTCCTTGCCGACCACGACGGCTACGGCATGCAGACCGTCGACGAAGGTCGCCTCGACGAACTCCTCCGGCGTCTGCTGCGCGAACTCGCGGGTGAAGTGCAGGACCAGGGCGGCGCCGAGCCCGACGGACTCGAGCGCGTCGAGGCGCTGCTCGAGGGACATCACCGGCGCCGGAGCGCGCTCGGGGTAGAGCACGGCCACCGGGTGCGGGTCGAACGTCACGGCCACCGGTGTGGCTCCACGCTCGCGGGCCTCACGGACGACCCGCCCGAGCACTTCACGGTGCCCGCGGTGCACGCCGTCGAAGTTGCCGAGCGTGACAACCGTGGGCCCGAGATCTGACGGGATGTCCTCCAGGGCGTACCAGCGCTGCACGCGGACCACTGTAGTAGCCGCCACCGGGTCGTCCTGCCGCCGCCCGCCCCGGGCGTCAGTCAGCGGGAGCGAAGACGACCCGCGCCTTGGCGATCTGCCGGGTCTCGTCGAGCACCGCGACCAGGCGGCCGTCGGGGTCGATCGCGGCCACCGCGTCCGCCCGGACAGCACCGCTCGGGATCCGTTGCCCGTGCCCGAGGCTGCGTGCCTCCCCCGCGGACACGGCATGGACGGGCAGCTGGGCCCGGGCCGCCTCCGCGAGCGGAATGACCGGCATGGTCACGGCGCCGCCGGCGTCCGCTTGCGCGGCCAGGTCCTCGAGGGACGAGGCCATCCCGAGGTCGAAGCGACCGACGCGGGTCCGGCGCAAGGCCGTCAGATGGCCTCCGACGCCGAGGGCAGCACCGAGGTCGCGGGCCAGGGCCCGGACGTAGGTGCCGGAGGACACCTCGACCTCCACCTCGACATCAAGCACCACCAGGTCGCTGCCGTCGGGCAGGTTGAGGGTGACCGGCGTCACGGAGAGGACGTCGAACCGGGACACCGTGACCGGACGAGCCGGCAGGTCGACAGAGCCGCCCTTGCGAACCGTCGCGTAGCTGCGCTCGCCGCCCACCTTGATCGCGCTCACCGAGCTCGGCACCTGCTCGATGTGACCAGTCAGCGCCGCGACGGCGTCCGGGAGCAGGGCCTCGAGAGCAGCGACATCGGCCACACCCGCGGCCGTGGTGACCTCACCCTCGGCGTCGTCGGTGATGGTCGCCTGGCCGAGCCGGATCGTCGCGGCATAGGCCTTGTCGCACCCGACGAGGAAGGTCAGTAGCTTCGTGCCGCGCTCCACCCCGAGGACGAGCACCCCCGTCGCCATCGGGTCGAGGGTGCCGGCGTGGCCGACCCGGCGCGTCCCGCACAGGCGACGCGCCCGGGCCACCACGTCATGGCTGGTCCAGCCGGCAGGCTTGTCGACGACGAGCAGGCCGCTCGGTGCCGTCACCGGGCCTCGACGTCGACATCGAGGTCGAGATCCTCGGAGACTGCCCGCTCCGCAGGCTTCTTGTAGGGGTCGGGCTCCCCCGCATGCTTGGCGTTGGCCGCCGCACGGGCGAGCTCCTCGTCCCGGGCGCGCGTCTGCGCCACGAGATCCTCGAGGTGGGCCGCCCCCTCGGGAAGCGCATCCGCGATGAACTCGAGCGTCGGCGTGAGCCGGATGCCGATCTGCTTGCCCACGGCCGAGCGGATCCGGCCCTTGTTCGCCTCGAGCACGGCGGCCGTCGCCTGCCGCTCCTCGTCGGA
The DNA here is from genome assembly GCF_028446585.1 of Intrasporangium calvum. Lineage (GTDB taxonomy): Bacteria > Actinomycetota > Actinomycetes > Actinomycetales > Dermatophilaceae > Intrasporangium > Intrasporangium calvum_A. The sequence continues at coordinate 17,405 of NZ_JAPFQL010000061.1, read as the reverse complement.
GCCGAAGACCGTGTAGAACACCGAGGCGTGCTGCAGGTCACCGGTCACCCGGGCATCCGTGATCGTCACGAAGCCGAGGCGCTCGTCCTTCAGCCGGAACTCGAGGTACTCCGCGACGATGACCTTGATCCGATCGGCAATCTTTCGGGCGCGAGCTGGGTCAGCCATGGCTGCTACCTCGTTTCTTCTCGAATGGGTCACGGCTGCGGAACGCACCGCTGCGCTACACAGCTGTGGTCACGGACGTCAGGCCGCGTACCCACCCTAACCTCGGTGGAACGCAACCCGCCGCAAGCCGGGTGGCGCCGGGCAGCGGGAGCCGGCCCAGCGGCATACGGACTGGTGGTGGTGCGAGGCGGAGGGGCCACCCCCGGCCGGGCCTGCGCCCGACCGGAGAGGCGGCCCCTCCCCCATGCGTGATCAGGCGCGCGGCTTCTCGCGCATCTCGTAGGTGGCGATGAGGTCACCGAGCTGCAGGTCGTTGAACGACCCGAGGTTGATACCACACTCGTAGCCCTCGCGGACCTCCGTGACATCGTCCTTGAACCGGCGCAGACCGGCGATCTCGACGTTCTCGGAGACGACGACACCGTTGCGGGTGATCCGCGCCTTCGAGCCACGCTTGATCTCGCCACTGCGCACGATCGAACCGGCGATGTTGCCGAACTTGCTCGAACGGAAGATCTCGCGGATCTCCGCCGTGCCGAGCTCGACCTCCTCGAACTCCGGCTTGAGCATGCCCTTGAGCGCCGCCTCGACCTCTTCGATGGCCTGGTAGATCACCGAGTAGTAGCGGATCTCGACGCCCTCGCGCTCGGCGTAGTCGGCGTTCTGGCCCTCGGCCCGCACGTTGTAGCCGATGATGATCGCGTTGGAGGCCATCGCGAGGTTGATGTTGTTCATCGTGATGGCACCGACACCGCGGTCGATGATGCGCAGGTCGACCTCGTCGCCGACGTCGATCTTGAGCAGCGCGTCCTCGAGTGCCTCGACGGAACCCGACACGTCACCCTTGAGGATGAGGTTGAGGGTCTCCACCTTGCCCGCCGCGAGGGCCTCGTTGAGGTCCTCGAGCGAGATGCGCTTGCGGGCCTTGGCCAGGCTGGCCTGGCGGTCGGCGGCCTCACGCTTCTCGGCGATCTGGCGGGCCGTCCGGTCGTCCGGCGCCACGACGAACGTGTCACCGGCGCGCGGCACGGAGGACAGGCCGAGCACCTGGACCGGACGGGAGGGACCGGCCTCGCTGACGTTCTTGCCGTGCTCGTCGAGCATGGCGCGGACCCGGCCGTAGGCCGAGCCGGTGACGATGGCGTCACCGACCTTGAGCGTGCCCGTCTGGACGAGGACCGTCGCCGTCGCACCGCGACCGCGGTCGAGGTTGGCCTCGATCGCGACACCGCGAGCCTCACGCTCGGGGTTGGCGCGCAGGTCGAGGGCGGCGTCAGCCGTGAGCAGGACCGCCTCGAGCAGGCCGTCGATGTTGATGCCCTGCTTCGCCGAGACGTCGACGAACATCGTGTCGCCGCCGTACTCCTCAGCGATCAGGTTGTACTCGGTCAGCTGCTGGCGGATCTTGGCCGGGTTGGCACCCTCGACGTCGATCTTGTTGACCGCGACGACGATCGGCACGTCGGCCGCCTGGGCGTGGTTGAGCGCCTCGATCGTCTGCGGCATCACGCCGTCGTCGGCCGCAACCACGAGGATCGCGATGTCGGTCACCTTGGCACCACGGGCACGCATGGCGGTGAACGCCTCGTGACCCGGGGTGTCGATGAAGGTGATCGGACGCTCCTGGCCCTCGTGCACCTTGCGGACCTGGTAGGCACCGATGTGCTGGGTGATGCCACCCGCCTCGCCCGCTGCGACGTCCTCGTTGCGGATCGCGTCGAGCAGGCGCGTCTTGCCGTGGTCGACGTGACCCATGACGGTCACGACCGGCGGCCGCGCCTCCAGGTCCTCGTCGTCCTCGCCCTCGATGCCCGTCTCCAGGTCGATGTTGAAGGAGTCGAAGAGCTCGCGCTCCTCCTCCTCCGGGGAGACGACCTGGACGTCGTAGCCGAGCTCGGCGCCGAGGAGCTTGAAGGTGTCCTCGTCGAGCGACTGGGTCGCCGTCGCCATCTCACCGAGGTGGAACAGCACGGTGACGAGCGATGCCGGGTTGGCGTTGATCTTGTCGGCGAAGTCGGTCAGCGAGGAGCCACGACGCACGCGGACGACGGTCGTGCCGTCGCCGCGCGGGACGGTGACGCCACCGATCGACGGCGCCTGCATCTGCTCGAACTCCTGGCGCTTGGCCCGCTTGGACTTGCGCCCGCGGACCGGGCGACCGCCACCGCGGCCGAAGGCACCCTGCGTGCCACCGCGGCCACCGGGGCCACCGCCACGCGGGCCACCACCGAAACCACCGCGGCTCGGGCCGCCGGGAGCACCGGTGCCCGCACCGCCGCCACTGCCGCCACCGAAGCCACCGCGGCCACCGGGACCGCCCGGGCCACCGGGACGGCCGGGACCACCGGCGGGACGCTGGCCGGGACGGCCGATCGTGCTGCGCTCGGGCATCATGCCCGGGCTGGGACGCGGCCCACCGGGACGCGGCGCCGGACGAGGACCGGCAGCACCGGGGCCACCCGGGCGCGGGGCGCCGGCCGGCGCACCGGGGCGGGGACCGCCGGGGCGCTGCTGCGGACGCGGCATGCCCTGGCTCGAGCTGAACGGGTTGTTGCCGGGGCGCGGGCCGGCGTCACCGGGACGCTGCCTGGACTGGCCCATGCCCTGGCTCGGGGCGAACGGGTTGTTGCCGGGCCGGGGCGTGCCGGGACGCGGCGCGGGGCGCGGACCCGGCGTGGGGGCGCCGCCGCGAGCGGCCGGAGCGGCCGGACGGCTGGGGGCCGGTGCGGCCGGGCGAGCTGCGGGCGCGGGGGCCGGTGCAGCAGGGGTGGACTTCGCCGCGGGAGCCGGCTGTGCTGCTGGCGCCGCCGCCGGAGCGGGGGCTGCCGGGGCAGCAGGCGCGGGTGCCGAAGCAGCCGGTGCCGGAGCAGCCGGTGCGGGAGCGGCCGGTGCGGGAGCGGCCGGTGCCGGAGCGGCCGGTGCGGGAGCAGCGGGCGCGGCCGGGCCGGGACGGCTCGGAGCCGGACCGGGACGGCCCGGCGTGGGGGACGCCTTGGCCGCGGGGGCGGCAGGCGTGGCCGTCCTCGGGGCCGCGGGCGCGGCGCCGGACGGCGAGGTGGGGGCGGCAGTCCTTCCGGACGCCTGGGCGTCACCGCCGGAGCGCAGCTCCGCGGGGAACGTCTCCTTGATCTTGCGGACGACTGGGGGCTCGATGGTCGACGACGCCGACCGGACGAACTCTCCCTGACTCTTGAGGTGTGCGAGCAGAACCTTGCTCTCGACTCCGAGCTCCTTCGCGAGCTCGTAGACCCGGACCTTGGCCACATTTCTCCTGTCTTGGTCCGGACCTGACAGGAGGCCGAACCTGGGTTATTGCTGGGGCTTGCTCATCGCTGAGGACTCATCGGAGGCTCATAGCGTTTGACCCGCCTTGGTTCGTTGTGGTGGTGCACGACCGCCGGGTGGCGGTCGATCTGGGATGTGCTGCCTACGGGTGCTGGACGCCGAGGTGCTGTGCCACCGCGCTCACGTCGACCGCGGCCTGCAGGCGCAGGGCACGTCCGAACGCCTTGCGGCGCACTGCCAGCTCGAGACACTCGGGTCGTGGATGCAGCCACGCACCACGTCCCGGCATCCGGTGCCTCGGGTCGGGGCGGAGGTGAACCGGGGCGTTGCCCGGGAGATCTCCGTCCGTCGCCGCGACCACTCGCAGCAGAGCCGACCAGCTATCCGTTCCTCGACATCCCACACAGGTGCGGGACGGCTCGGCACGGAGTCCAGTCCGGTCGGCCACAGGACAGTCTAACCCGTATGCCGCTGGGCTCGGTCCCCGGGGCCCGCTCCCTCGATCGAAAGAGCACTTCGCGACATGTCCGCCGTGGGCCACCACGGCGCGACGTGTCGCGAAGTGCTCTTTCGATCGTCAGGGGGTGGTCGAGGCAGCCTCGGTGTCGGGGCGGATGTCGATGCGCCAGCCGGTCAGCTTGGCGGCGAGCCGGGCGTTCTGACCCTCCTTGCCGATGGCGAGGCTCAGCTGGTAGTCCGGGACGATGACCCGGGCCGTCCGGGCGGCCGCGTCGACGATCTCGACGGACTGGACCCGGGCCGGCGACAGGGCCGCGGCCACGAACGTCGCCGGGTCATCGGAGTAGTCGACGATGTCGATCTTCTCGCCCCGCAACTCGGTCATGACCGCGCGCACGCGGGCGCCCATCGGGCCGATGCACGCGCCCTTGGCGTTGACGCCCGGCACCTTGGAGTGCACCGCGATCTTCGTGCGGTGGCCGGACTCCCGGGCCAGGGCTGCGATCTCGACCGTGCCGTCGGCGATCTCGGGCACCTCGAACTTGAACAGGGTGCGGACGAGGTTGGGGTGGGTCCGGGACAGGCCGACCTGGGGGCCACGCGGACCGCGCTTGACGCTGACGACGTAGCACCGCAGCCGCTCGCCGTGGGCGTAGCGCTCGCCCGGCACCTGCTCGGCCAGGGGGAGGATGCCCTCCACGGTGCCGAAGTCCACGAGGACGTTGCGCGGGTCCTGGCTCTGCTGGATGACGCCGGAGATGACGTCGCCCTCGCGGCCCTTGAAGTCGCCGAGGATCTGCTCGTCCTCGAGGTCGCGCAGCCGCTGGACGATGACCTGGCGAGCGGTCGAGGCCGCGATCCGCCCGAAGCCCTCCGGGGTGTCGTCGAACTCGGGACCCGGCTCACCGCGCTGCGGACGCTCGCCCTCGACCGCGGGAAGGAGCTCGCCCTCCTCACGCGCCCACACGACGACGTGCCCGGTCTTGCGGTCGAGCTCCACGCGCGCGGTGCGGTAGCTGCCCTCGGTGCGGTGGTAGGCGACGAGGAGGGCCTGCTCGATGGCGGGGATGAGCACGTCGAGGCTGATCCCCCGCTCCCGCTCCAGGGCCCGGAGTGCGGCAAGGTCGATGTCCATCAGTTCTCCTCCTCCGGGCCGGCAGGACCGGCCTCCGTGTCTGCCTCGGGCCGCTTGAACTCGACCTGGACCGTGCCCTGGTGCACCGACTCGAGCCCGACCGTCTCCCGGCGGGCCGCGACCTTCTTCGTCGCCGGGACGTCCAGCACGAGGTGGTCGGGGTGCACCTCGGCGAGCCGACCGGTCACCGTGCCACCTTCGTGGGCCACCTCGACCAGCCGGCCGACCTGTCGCCGGAAGTCGTCCCGGGACCGCAGGGGCCGCCCCACCCCCGGCGAGCTGACCTCGAGGACGTAGGGGGCCGACCCCATGACGTCGGACTCGTCCAGCTCGCTGCTCACGGCACGCGTCGCGTCGGCGATGTCGTCGAGGGACAGCGGCGGGACCGCGCTGCTGACGTCGGCAGCGTCCAGACCGGCCAGGTCGGTGTCGACGAGCACCCGGACCAACCGGCGCTTGCCGGCCTGGTTGACGGTCACGTCCTCGACCACGAGTCCGAGCGGCGCGAGAGGGGGCTCGATGGTGGCTCTGATCTGCTCGGCCGTGCTCATCGCCGTCACCTCCTGCTCTTCTCGAATTCCGGCACGCGCCATCTGGCGCGGGGCCGCGTAGACCTACTCTAACCGCGCTCACTGCCCCTCGCCGACCACAAGCGGGGAGACGCTGCGGCGGAGGCGGACCCGGGCCGCGGCAGAGCGACCGGGGGCACGCCTCTCGTCCCCGGCGCATGCGAAGATCTGGCCCATGAGTGGCGACACCCGGAGGCGCGGGTCCCGGGTGACCCCGCAACGCGCCCTGCCGCCGCGCCGGCTGTTCGTCATCGGCGGCGCAGCGGCTGCCCTCGCGATCCTCGTCGACCGGGGCCTGCGCCTCGACCTGCCCCAGCCGACTCCCCCGGTCCCCACCCGCCGAGCAGCCGCCGACGAGGCACTCCTCGTCGCAGTGGTGCGGGACCTGGACGAGCTCCTCCGCGCCTGGCCACGAGCGACGCAGCCGCGCGCCCTCAAGGACGTCCGCAGCCTCCTGAGCGAGCAGCGTCGCGTCCTCGTCGGCCGACTGACGAACGAGGGCGTACCGACCGAGGAGATCACCGGGCCCGCTCCTGGCAGCACCTCGGCCCCGGTCAAACGGCTCAGCCCCGCACGACTGGCCAAGCGTCTCCAGACCCTGCCGCGAGCCCATCTCGAGGCAACGACGAGCGCGACCGAGGGGGCTCGGGAACTGCTGACAGCGGCATACGGCGGCATCTTGACCGCTGCGGGACTGCTCGGAGAGGACGTCGGGCCGGCGGCGGAGGCCACCGGGTCGCGGACCGAGCTCGCCGAGCGGACCTCGCCCATGGTCTATGCGTTCGAGGTCGTTGCGGCCCAGTCCTCGGGTGCCCAGCGCGAGCGCGCTCTCGCCACGCTGGACCGGCTGCGCACCCTCGAGCGCGTCGTCGGCCGGGCCGAGGCCTCGAGCGGCTGGGCGCTGCCGTTCAAGGTGGATGACCAGAAGAGCGCCGGCCGCCTCGCCGACGTGGTCCTCGACCGCGCGTTGGCAGCCGTGGCCGACGTGCTGCCCGCCGCCCCCACGAGCCAGTCCGTCGACGACGTCGCCCGCTGGGTCGCAGCAGTCCAGCTCGCGGCCGGGCAGTGGGGGCGCGAACCGGTGGCCTTCCCCGGGACGAAGCAGCCGTGATCGACCTCATCCCCCTGCACTTCGCACACCACATCGCCGGCCTCGAGGCCGACGGCTACGTCTCCGGCGAGGAGTGGCTGCAGCAGCTCCCCGACCTGCTCGCCGACCTGCTCGCCGAGTGGGAGCTCGAGCCGATCGGGCGGAGCCTGAGCGGCTACTGCTCCGTGGTGGTGCCGGTGCGTCTGGTCGGCAGCGGCCGCGGCGCCGTCGGGGTGGCCGGCGAGGCCGTGCTCAAGGTCTCCTGGCCGCATCCTGAGGCGGCGACCGAGCCGCTCGCCCTGCAGACGTGGAACGGGCACGGGGCCGTGCGCCTCGTGCGCGCCGACCCGGCCCGCTTCGCCCTGCTCCTCGAGCGCCTCGACACGCGCGACCTGTCGACCGTCGACATCGACGAAGCGTGCAGCGTCATCGGGCGGCTCCTGACCACGCTGCGACGCCCGGCTCATCCCCGGATCCCCCAGCTCACCGACTACGCCGCCCGCCAGGCGCACGAACTGGCCGCAGCCCCTGCCGTGATCCCGCGCCGCTACCTCGACCAGGCCGCGGCCCTGGCGCGAGAGCTCGTCGCCCGGCCCCCCGCCGAGGAGCGGCTCCTCCACACCGACCTGCACTACGGCAACGTGCTGGCGGCCCGGCGCGCCCCGTGGCTGGCGATCGACCCCAAGCCGATGGCCGGGGACCCCGCCTTCGAGGTGGCGCCCGCCCTGTGGAACCGCGCGGACGAGCTCGGCACCGGGTCGCAGGTCCGCTGGTCCCTGCGGCGACGACTCGAGATCATCTGCGACGAGGCCGGTCTCGACGAGGGGCGGGCGCGCGCCTGGACGATCGTGCGCGAAGCCGACAACGCCCTCGAGGTGGCGGACAACCCAGCGGCCCGCGACCGGGTCAGCCTCGCCGTGGTGATCATCAAGGCGATGAACGACTGAGGTCCGTCCGACCGGCCCCGGATGGCAGGGTGGAGGGATGAGCAACCGACTCGCCGAGGCCACCAGCCCCTACCTGCTCCAGCACCGGGACAACCCGGTCCACTGGCAGGAGTGGGGCGACGCCGCCTTCGCCGAGGCGCGCGAGCGCAACGTCCCGGTCCTGCTGTCGGTGGGCTATGCGGCGTGCCACTGGTGCCACGTGATGGCGCACGAGTCGTTCGAGGACGAGGCGGTGGCGCAGGCACTCAACGAGCGCTTCGTGTCCGTCAAGGTCGACCGGGAGGAGCGGCCCGACATCGACGCCGTCTACATGGCCGCGGTCACCGCGACGACCGGGCACGGCGGCTGGCCGATGACGTGCTTCCTCACGCCCGAGGGCCAGCCCTTCTTCTGCGGCACGTACTTCCCCCGCGACCACTTCCTGCGCGTGCTCGCTGGGATCGACGAGGCGTGGCGGACGCGGGAGGACGAGGTGCGCGCCTCCGGGTTGCACATCACCAGTGCCCTTCGCGAGGGCCTGGCCAGCCCTGAGCCGTATGCTGCCGGGCTCGCCGACCTCGACCGTGCCGTCACGCTGTTGTCGGGTCAGTTCGACTCTGCTGCCGGTGGCTTTGGCAATGCGCCGAAGTTTCCGCCGTCGATGGTGCTGGAGTTTCTGCTCCGGCACCATGCGCGCACGGGTGACGGCGTGTCCTTGGCCATGGCGGACCGGACGCTCGACGCGATGGCCAGGAGCGGGATGTACGACCAGGTCGGCGGTGGCTTCGCCCGCTATGCGGTCGACGCGAAGTGGGTGGTGCCGCACTTCGAGAAGATGCTCTACGACAACGCGCTGCTGCTGCGGGTGTATGCGCACTGGTGGCGCGTGGACCGGAACCCGCTGGCCGAGAAGGTGGTCCGGGAGACGGTTGACTTCCTGCTGAGTGAGCTGCGCACGGCGGAGGGCGGGTTCGCCTCGTCGCTGGACGCGGACACGGATGGGGTCGAGGGCCTGACCTACGTGTGGACGCCGGCCCAGCTCGCCGAAGTGCTGGGCGAGGACGATGGCGCGCGGGCTGGCCGCCTCTTCACGGTGACGGAGCACGGGACCTTCGAGCACGGCACCTCGACCCTCCAGCTGCTCGTCGACCCCGACGATCCGGAGTGGTTCGGAGACGCGCGGACCCGTCTGACGCAGGCGCGGGCGAAACGGCCCCAGCCCGGTCGTGACGACAAGGTCGTGACGTCGTGGAACGGGCTGGCCATCGCCGCCCTCGCGGAGGCCGGGGCGATCTTCGAGGAGCCTGAGTGGATTGCCGCTGCCGGCACGTCCGCGGAGCTCCTGCTCGACCTGCACGTCGTGGACGGTGACCTGCGGCGGGCCTCCCGAGACGGCCGGGTCGGTGCCGCTGCCGGGGTGGCGGACGACTACGGAAACGTGGCCGAGGGGCTCCTCGCGCTGCACCAGGCGACTGGTGAGGCGCGCTGGCTCACCGTGGCTGGCCATCTGCTCCGGCAGGCACAGGATCGGTTCGGGGCCGAGGACGGCGGTTTCCACGACACGGCTGCGGACGCCGAGCAGCTCTTCCTGCGTCCGCGCAGTGGGGCGGACAACGCCGAGCCGTCCGGTCAGTCCGCCATCGCGGTCGCCCTCGTCACCCTCGGCGCGCTGACCGGTGACCCGGAGACCATCGAGGCGGGGCGGCGGGGCATCGACGCCGGCATGGGACTCGCCGGGCGGGAACCACGGTTCGGCGGCTGGACCCTGGCTGGCGCTGAGGCTCTCGCCGCCGGTCCCTTGCAGGTCGCGGTCGTCGGGAGCGGCCCTGAGGCCGAGGCCCTGGCCCGCACGACCCGGCTCGCCACGAGCCCGGGTCTCGTGATGGTTCAGGGCGCTCCGGACACGCCCGGGGTCCCCTTGCTCGAGGGGCGCCCGCTCGTGGGAGGCAACCCAGCGGCATACGTCTGCCGTGGCTTTGTCTGTGATCGTCCCGTCGCGACGGTGGAGGACCTGTCGGCGGCCCTCTCCGCCCGGCTCTGACGGCACCGGTTCGCCCGCCGCCCCACTCGAGTGGCCCCGGGATCCACAGGTGGGCCTGTGGAGACTGGGGCCACTCGAGGTGGGGGCGGGCGGTCAGAGGGCGGTCGAGAGATAGTCGGGAGCTGACAGGGCGAAGGCCTCACGCGCCCGCTGCTCGGCGAGCTCACCCAGGAGCAGAGCCTCGCGGACGAACGGGCTGCACTCCTCGAGGGTGGTCTCGCCGCGCTGCAGGCGGACCACGTCGCTGTCCTTCCTGCTCGTCGAGAAGACGACGTCCATCCCGCGGAGCGTCGCGTAGGCGCCGGCCACGGCCTGCGCCGCCCGGCCGCTCTCGGCTTCCAGGCCGCGCAGGTGGATGCTCACCGGCATCCCCATGGCCTGCTCCACCCACGCCTTGCGCGGCATCGCCGGCACCAGCATGGTCTGACTGCGTGTCGTCGCCGCCGTCATCGCCGCCTCCTCACTGGCTCAGGTGATCCATGCCGTATGCCGCTGGGCTCGGTCTGCGTCCGGGCCGCCGGTCCCGACGTGGTTGAGCTGGTCATGGCCCCAACCTCGTCGGGACGGCTGTGCGGTCACTGTGGATGCGTCAAGGCAGCCGTGTGAGCCCGAACCCTCCGGTCGATGTCTCCTGGCCGGGCAGCGCCACCGTGTAGACGTCGAGTCCGCGCACGAGGTCTACGGTGTAGACGATGTTGGTCCGCTTGCCGATTGCCGTGCCGTTCTGGTTGTGGACCGGCACCCAGTAGGCGTCCCACACCTCGGAGCCTCCCCACAGTGCGTGACCGAACGGCTTGATGTCCTGCGGGTCGCGCACGTCGACGAGCTGGAGCCCGCCGCCGTAGAAGCCGACGCTGACGATCCCGGACGGGTGGTAGTCGAACCAGTGCGCCGAGCAGAAGGCGCCGACCGGGACGGGATAGGAGCCCAGGTCGGCCAGCTCGACCTTGTCCAGCGGGACGATCGCGTCGGGCGTTCCGTCGAGGCGCCGGACGTGCCAGGTCTGGAAGGAGCCGGCCTGGGCGCAGTCGACCTGCTCGTAGTCCTCCTCGGTGACGAGCAGGATGTTGCCGTTGGCCAACGAAGGCGGCGCATCCGGCCGGAACGCGGCCGCGTTGGGGCGGAACGAGTTGTGGTGGATGAAGTTGTTGTAGCCGGTGGCGGCCCCCTCAGCGGCGCTGTCGCCCGCCCGGCCAGTGGTCGTCGTCAGACGTGGACGGGCGGGGTCGCGCACGTCGAAGACCGCCGAGCCGGACCAGCCGGTGTGGGTGGCGAAGCCGGCCTCGTCGAAGTTCCACTTGTGCCCGGCCGCGGGCGAGGCGAACGGCTGGGTCCCAGTGGTCGCCGGGTCGCTGTCGACCTCCACCGGGTGGTCCGGGTCGGTCAGGTCGAAGATGGAGAAGCGTCCCGCCGCACCGCGCCCGCCTCCGGACGAGTAGGCGTAGCGGCAGTCCGTGTCGACGACGCAGGCGACCGTGTGCGTGCCGGTCGTCGCGCTGGTCCGCGAGCGAACGTAGGGGCGGGCTGGGTCGGTGACGTCGACGAGGACGAGCTCGTCGCCGCCCACTGACCCGCTCGCGTGGGCGATGTCGGTCGAGGACGCGCTGGCGAGGTCGTTGCCGACGAGGACGAAGCGCTCGACAGCCTGACCGAGGCGTCGCTCACCGCAGTTCATCGCCTCGTTCTCGAAGACGACGTTGTCGACGACCCCGGCCAGACGCGGGTGCTGCGGGTCGCTCGTGTCGTAGACGCTGATGGCCTTGAGCGACGAGACGTAGAAGAACGGTGCCGACTTCGCGAAGCAGCCGGAGATCGCAGCAATGTCGGGCGAGTTGCCGACCCAGGACACGTTCGGGCTCATCAGTGCAGGGATGCTCGTGCCGTCGAGGTAGGCCTCCCGGGCTGCCGCCGCACGGCTGTCGTCATGGCCGTCGCCGTGGGCTCCGGCCGGCACCGCGAGGCTCGCGATGACGCCGGCGGTGGCCGTCGTGGCGAGCGCGAGGCGCAGGAGTCGTTGGACGAGGGGTGTGGGCATCGTTGACCTCCGGGTGACCGCGCCCGCGATGTCGGGCGGTGGTCGGACAACGACCTGTGGCTGCCTGGGGTTACTGGTCCGCGACGCGGTGGCAGATCGTCAGGACCACCAGCCCAGGAGGCTGCCGCCGATCCGGATGATGAACGCCGTGACGATGACGACGAACACGGCTCGGACGAAGCCGCTCCCCCGCGCCACCGCGGTGCGAGCACCCACGTAGCCGCCGAGGATGTTGCCGACGGCCATGAGCAGCCCGACCTGCCAGACGACGTGGCCGCCGGGCGCGAAGACGGTCAGCGCACCCAGGTTGGTCGCGAAGTTGGTGATCTTCGCCTTGGCGCTTGCTTCGAGGAACGCATAGCCGAGCAGCCCCACGAGGGCGAAGACCATGAACGAGCCGGTGCCCGGGCCCAGCGCGCCGTCATAGACGCCGATGACAAAGCCCGTGAGCATCGCCAGGAGGACGTGCTTGTGCCCGTGGAAGCGTTTGAGCGACTCGCGGCCGAGGTCGGGTCGGAACAGGGTGTAGCCGCCGACGACGACGAGGAGCACGAGGATGATCGGGTTGAACGCCGACTTCGGGATGTGCAGGCCGATGACCGCCCCGCCGATGGCCCCGACGTAGGCGACGGCCGCCATCGGCAACGCGGTGCGCAGGTCGGCCCCGACCCGACGAAAGTAGGTCACCGAGCTCGTGGCCGTCCCGAAGATGGAGCTGGCCTTGTTGGTCGCCAGCAGCTGGGCCGGTGTGGCGCCGGGCAGGCCGAGGAGGAGGGCGGGCAGCTGGATGAGGCCGCCACCGCCGACGACGGCGTCGATCCAGCCGGCGGCGAAGCCGGCGACGGTCAGCAGTGCGAGGACGGTGGGGCTGAGGTCCTCAATCACGACAGGCCCGCTGATGGCGGGTCACGGGAGGTTCCACGCCGCGACGATCGACTCGATGTCGGCGAGGTCGTGGGCCACGGCGTCGGGCGTCGCCTCGTGGGACACCTGCTGCTCGACCGGGATGGTGGAGTGCGGGATCCAGATGGCCCGCATCCCGACCTGCTGCGGCCCGTGCACGTCCTCGTAGGAGCGGTCACCGACGTACGCGCACTGGTCGGGGGCGACGCCGAGCGCCTCGGCGGCGTGGGCGAAGATCTCCGCTCGCGGCTTCACCCAGGGCACCTCGCTCGAGTAGACGTCGGCGTCGATGAGGTCGAGGACGCCGTCCCGCTCGAAGATGCCCCGGTGGTAGTCGCGGTCCCAGATCGTGTTGGAGAGGACGCCCACACGAAGCCCGACCGCACGCAGCCCCTCCCACAGCGGCCCGATCGCTGGATGCGTCAGGGTGTGCGGCTCCCAGAACTCCCGGTAGGCCGCGGTGCCCGCCTCGGTCCGGGCGTCGCCCGGAGGCAGTCCGCACGACTCGAGGATCTCGTGGAGCCGAGCACTCAGCCCCTCGGTGCGGCCACGCGCCCACGCGAGGTCCTCAGCGGCATACAGCTTGCCGGCGAGGTCGTCGCGCGCGCACGCGATGGTGCCCGCCCCATCGGCGAAGGCGGTCCACTGGGCGCGGAGGTCGACCGTGTGCCACGGCGTGATCGTCCCGCCCCAGTCGAAGATGACCGCCTTCACCGGTGTCACGAGGCGCGGACCTCAGCGAGAACGGCCTCCACGATGCCCTCGAGCGCCACCTCGCGGCGCTCCCCCGACCGGCGGTCCTTGATCTCGACCTTGCCATCGGCGAGGCCGCGGCCCACGACGACGATGGTGGGGACGCCGATGAGCTCGGAGTCCTTGAACTTCACGCCGGGGCTGACGCCGCGGCGGTCGTCGACGATGCAGGTCAGTCCCTGCGCCTCGAGGTCGCGGGCGATCTCGTCGGCGGCGCTGAAGAGCGCCTCGTCCTTGCCGGCGGCGACGATGTGCACGTCGGCGGGTGAGAGCTCGCGCGGCCAGATGATGCCGGCGTCGTCGTAGTTGCCCTCGACGACGCAGGCGACGGCACGGGACACCCCGACGCCGTAGGAGCCCATCACGACCGTGGTCAGCTTGCCGTTCTGGTCGAGGACGCGCAGGTCCAGCGCCTCGGCGTACTTCTTGCCGAGCTGGAAGACGTGCCCCATCTCGATGCCGCGAGCGCCCTCGAGGACGTGGTCGCAGTTGGGGCAGGGGTCACCGAAGCGCACCTCGGCAGCCTCGATGGTGCCGTCGCCCTCGAAGTCACGACCGGCGACCAGGTCGATGACGTGCTTGCCGGGCTCGTTGGCGCCGGTGACCCAACGAGTGCCGGCGGCCACGCGCGGGTCGAGCAGGAAGCGGATGCCCGTCGTCCCCTCGAGCCCGAGGGCACCGGGGCCGATGTAGCCCTTGACGAGACCGGGGTGCACGGCGAAGTCCTTCTCGTCGAACGCCTCCACGGTGGCGGGCTCGACCTGGGCGCCGAGGCGCTTCTCGTCGACCTCCCGGTCACCGGGGACGCCGATGGCCAGCGGCTCGCGGGTGCCGTCCGGGTGGACGAGCATGACGACGACGTTCTTGAGCGTGTCGCCGGCGGCCCAGGGCCGGTCGTCGCGGGGGTAGTGCTCGTTGAGGTGGTTGACGAGCGTCTCGATGGTCGGCGTGTCCGGCGTGTCCTCGGCGTGTGCCGCGGGGACACCCTCCCAGCCGACGGGGTCGGGCGCGGGCACGCGGACGGCCTCGACGTTGGCCGCGTAGCCGCAGCTCGTGCAGTGGACGTAGGTGTCCTCGCCGACCTCGGCGGTGGCGAGGAACTCCTCGCTCTTGGACCCACCCATGGCCCCGGCCATCGCCTCGACGATGACGTAGTGGAAGCCGAGCCGGTCGAAGATGCGGACGTAGGCGTCGCGGTGCGCCTGGTAGCTCTTGTCGAGGCCGGCCTCGTCGATGTCGAAGGAGTAGCTGTCCTTCATGACGAACTCGCGGCCACGCAGCAGGCCGGCCCGCGGACGGGCCTCGTCGCGGTACTTCGTCTGGATCTGGTAGATCGAGAGGGGCAGGTCCTTGTAGGAGCTGTAGAGGTCCTTGACCGTGAGGGTGAACATCTCCTCGTGGGTCGGGCCGAGGAGGTGGTCGGCGCCCTTGCGGTCCTGGAGCCGGAAGATGTTGGGGCCGTACTCGCTCCAGCGGCCGCTCGCGTCGAAGGGCTCGCGGGGCAGGAGCGCCGGGAAGAGCAGCTCCTGCGAGCCGATGGCGTCCATCTCCTCGCGGACGATGCGCTCGACGTTGCGCAGCACGCGCAGGCCGAGGGGCAGCCACGTGTAGACGCCGGGGCTGACCCGGCGGATGTAGCCGGCGCGGACGAGGAGCTTGTGGCTCGGGACCTCAGCGTCCGCCGGGTCCTCACGCAGGGTGCGCAGGAACAGGGACGACATGTGCAGGACCACGGGCGGGCTCCTCGGGGACGTGAGCTGGGACTTCGACCCCGGAAGGATATCTGTCGTATGCCGCTGGGCTCGCCCCCGTTTCCTCCTGACCCCCCGGTGAGGGCTCGCTGACCTCCGTCGCGCTGGCTATCAGGTCGCCGTGTCCTCCGTGGGGTGGGGTGTCTCGAGCTGTGTGCAGGGAGACACCGGTCAGCTGGGGCGTGTGACAAATCGGGGTGAACGCCTCGGTCTGCTCTGGGACATTGGGCCGTATGCCGCTGAGCTCCTTGTCGTTCCAGTCCACTTCCGACCCGGCTGAGGCCAAGGCGTGGTTCGGCGAGCTCGTCGCGGCCGAGCCGGTGCTCATGTCGGTCATCGCGAGCGTCACCGACGGCCTGGTCGCCGATCCCGGGCGCTACGAGAACCCCCGGTGGTGGGCCGGCATCGACGGGTCGGGACGGGTCGTGGCGGCATTCATGCGCACGCCGCCCTTCCCGCTGCACGTGGCCGTGGCCACGGAGCAGCAGGGTGCCGCGCTCGCCGAGCACCTCGTCGCCGAGGGCTTCTCCCTGCCGGGCGTCGGCGGTCGACGCAGGCCCGTCGAGGCCTTCCGCGATGCGTGGGTGCAGCTGACCGGCGGGTCGGCACGCACCGTGATGGAGCTCGGCGTGCTCGATCTCCCCCGGTCGCCGCGCGTGCCGTTCGAGGTGAGCGGGCACTACCGCCGGGCCCGCGAGGACGAGCTGGAACGGGTCTCCCGGTGGGCCCAGGACTTCGCGGACGCCGTGCACGAGACCCCACGCCCGGCGCCGCGCCTCGACTCCCACGTGGCAGCGGGTCGAGTCGGGTTCTGGGTCGAGGGCGGCGAACCCGTGTCGATGGCCTACGTGTCGGCGGCCAACGGGGGTGTCACTCGTGTCAGCGGCGTGTGGACCCCGCCCGCCCTGCGTGGACGTGGCTACGCCAGCGGGCTCGTCGCCGCCCTGAGCGGCGAGCGGATGGACGCCGGAGAACGCTGCATGCTGTTCACGGACCTGGCAAACCCGACGAGCAACAAGATCTACGAGGCGATCGGCTACCGGCGGGTCGGTGACGACGTCGAGGTCGAGCTGAGCCTGAGCTGACGAGACTCCGGTGACTGCCTGAGCCGGCGTCTCCTCACGCCCCTATCGGGTGACGCCGCCCGCGCGGAGGCCGGCCCGGATCATCGGCCACTGGAGCGGCAGGCGCGCGACGGTCGCCGCCAGGTAGGCGCGCCGCCGCGGGTCGGAGGGGTCGCGGCTCAGCCGGCGCGCCGCCTGGGCCGTCATGGTGACGTTCGCCGGGAGGACCGCCGCGAGCAGCGCCGCCGAGGCCAGACCCGCCACGCGCCGTGTCGATGGCACGAGCAGCCCCGCGGCACAAGCGATCTCGGCAGCACCGGATGCGTAGACCAGGGCGCGTCGCTGCGGCAGGGCCTTCGGCACGATCGACTCGAAGACCTGCGGCCGGACGAAATGAAGGACGCCGGACACGGCGAACAGGCCGGCGAGGGCTGCTGCGTCCTTCCCCAGCGGGCGGACGGGTCGGTTCAGGGCGTCGGCCATGCGCGCCACCCTACGTCGACGGCTCGCGCTCAGAGCAGGACCGTCGTGAAGGCGCCGACCTCCTGGAACCCACATCGCGCATAAGTGGCCCGTGCTGGAGCGTTGAAGTCGTTGACATAGAGCGAGACCTCGTCAGCCAAGGAGTCGAGCACCTGCTCGACGACCGCTGCCATGGCCGGCACGGCGAGTCCCTGGCCACGCAGTCGGGGGTGCACCCAGACGCCCTGGACCTGGGCGCAACCGAGCGCCAGCGAGCCGACGTCCGCCTTGAAGACGACCTCTCCGTCCTCCGTGCGGACGAAGGTGTGGCCCTGCCGGATGAGCGTGGCGATGCTGGCGCGGTAGCCGCGGTCGGACCCGAAGTAGGGCGGGTAGCCGATCTCCTCGGTGAACATGTGCGCGGCGGCCGGGACGACCGCGGACAGCTCGTCGAGACGTGCGGGGCGCACCTTCGGGTCGATGGGGATGCCCAGCTCCGAGGGTCGCGTCGAGGTGGCGAGCAACGGCTGGTGACTCCGGATGGCCCGGACGGGCCCCCACGAGGGGCCGAGCCGGTTCCACAGCCCGACGACCTGGTCCGTCGGCCCGAAGATGGAGGCACACTGGCGACGCTGGCGCATGATCCTCGCCGCGAGATCGGCCACGCCCGCCTCATCGAGGCCCACGGGGACGACGTTCGCCGACACCCAGGCCAGTCCGTCGAGACGGCCCTCGGCCCAGTGGCCGAGCAGTGCCCCGGGGTT
>NZ_JAPFQL010000060.1 GCF_028446585.1 Intrasporangium calvum | reverse complement strand
CGGTCCCGACTCTCCCGTACGTGCGGGAGAGTCGGGACCGTCCGGTGCTGCGAGCTCACGCCTTTCCCGCGCGTGCGGGAACGTGGCGCCGCCAGCCGGCCGCCCGCGAAGGCTCAGGGCTGCGCGAGGGTGGCGACGAGGAGGGCCTTGATCGTGTGCATGCGATTCTCCGCCTGGTCGAAGACGATGGACGCCTCCGACTCGAAGACGTCATCGGTCACCTCGAGCTCCGTGAGCCCGAACTGCTCGTGCACGTCCTGGCCGACCTTCGTCTCCAGGTCGTGGAAGGCCGGCAGGCAGTGCATGAACCGCACCTCCGGGTTGCCGGTGAGCGCAAGGAGCTCGGCGTTGACCTGGTAGGGGGCGAGCATCTCGATCCGCTCGGCCCAGACCTCCTTCGCCTCGCCCATCGAGACCCAGACGTCGGTGTGGACGAAGTCGACGCCCCTGACTCCCTCAGCCACGTCCTCCGTGAGCGTGACCCGGGAACCTGACTCAGCGGCATACGACCTGGCTTGGGCGACAACGGAATCCGACGGCCACAGCGAGCGTGGCGCGACGATCCGGACGTCCATCCCGAGCATCGCCCCCATGACGAGCAGCGAGTTGCCCATGTTGAAGCGAGCGTCGCCGACATACGCGAAGGCGATTTCCGCATCCGGCTTCCCGGCGTGCTCGCGCATCGTCAGGGCATCGCAGAGCGACTGCGTCGGGTGCCAGTCATCCGTCAGGCCGTTCCACACGGGGACACCCGCCCACGCGCCGAGGGTCTCGACGATGTCGTGCCCGGCGCCGCGGTACTCGATGCCGTCGTAGAAGCGGCCGAGGACGCGGGCCGTGTCCTTGATCGACTCCTTGTGGCCCATCTGCGAGCCGGCCGGGTCGAGGTACGTCGTGCTCGCACCCTGGTCGGCGGCCGCCACCTCGAAGGCGCACCGGGTGCGGGTCGAGGTCTTCTCGAAGAGGAGTGCGATGTTGCGGCCGGTCAGGCGGCGCTCCTCGCGTCGCTCGCGCTTGGCCGCCTTGAGCTCGGCCGCGAGGTCGAGCAGTGCGCGGAACTCGTCGGGGCTGAGGTCGGTCTCCTTGAGGACGTTCCGGCCGAAGAGGGATGCCACGGTCATGCCCCATCGTTGCAAGTCCGGGGCGGACACGTGCAGCGGGCCCCGAGTTCTGAGACTCGGAGCCGCCAACAAAGGATCGGCCCCCGCCGCGCTGGGCGCGACGAGGGCCGATCTCTTTGGCGGAGGATGGGGGATTTGAACCCCCGAGGGTTTTATCCCAACACGATTTCCAATCGTGCGCACTAGGCCACTATGCGAATCCTCCGTCGGGCAGGCTACCGGAGGCGGGCACCGTTGCGAAAATCGGTGGGCCACTGTCAGTGCGGGCCGTCACACTGGGTCGAGTGACCGCACCCTCCGCTCGCCCCTCCCTGGCGTCGTTCTGGCATGACCTGCCGCGCGACGGCAAGCTGCTCGTCTCGACCGTCGTCTTCCAGTCCATCGGGACCGGGCTCGTCCTGCCGTTCGGAGTCGTCTACCTCAACGAGGTGCGCGGGATCGCCCTCGAGACGGTGGGCCTGCTCCTCGCGCTGCAGGCGGCCGTCGGCATCGCCGTCGTGGCGCCGGTCGGCGCCCTCATCGACCGCGTGGGGCCGCGCCGCGTCTACGCGAGCAGCCTCGTCGCCCTCACCGTTGCGGACGTCCTCCTCGCCCGGGCGACCACGGTGGGCCAGGCGGCGTTCGCGCTGATCCTGCTCGGCTACGGCTTCGGTGTCGTCTGGCCGGCCTCGAGCGCGCTCATCGGCAACCTCATCCCGAGCGGCCTGCGCCAGCGGTACTTCGGCGTCAACTTCACGCTGCTCAACCTCGGCATCGGCATCGGCGGCATCGTCGGCGGCCGGTTCGTCGACGTCGACCGGCCCGAGACGTTCGTCGCCATCTACCTGCTCGACGCGCTCAGCTACCTGCCCGGCCTGGTCATCCTGCTCGGCCCGCTGCGGGGGGCCCGGGACCGGGTCGAGCGACCTGTCGACACGGTGGCCGGCTCCGTCTCCTACCGGGCGTTGCTGCGCGACCCGCACCTGCGCGTGCTGCTCGCCCTCGTCGCAGTGGCCGCCCTGGTCAGCTATCCGCAGCTCAACGCCGGCCTGCCCGCCTATGCGCGAGCCGAGGGCCAGATCTCGACCCAGGGCCTCGGCTATGCCTTCGCCGCCAACACGCTCGTCATCGTGGTGCTCCAGCTCTTCGTGCTGCAGCGGATCGAGGGGCGGCGCCGCACCCGCGTCGCGATGGTCATGGCGGGCACCTGGGCCGTTGCCTGGTCGCTCCTCGGTGCGACGTCACTCGTCCCCGGGACCATCGTTGCGACCGTGCTGCTCGCCGCCTGCACCGGCATCTTCGGGCTCGGGGAGACGATGCTCCAGCCGACCACCGCCGCGATGGTCAACGACCTCGCGCCCGACCACCTGCGGGGCCGCTACAACGCCCTCAGCTCGCTGATGTTCTCCGTCGCCTTCGTCGTCGGCCCGGTCGTCGCGAGCTTCCTCATCGGCCGCGACCTGGGCTGGGGCTACATCGGCTTCCTCGTCGGCGGCTGCGCCCTGCTCGTGTTCATGGCGCTCGCGGCCGAGCGTCGGCTGCCGGCCCACGTCAACGGTGTGCGACCGCCCGCGGGTGAGCCGACCCCGACGGAGACCCGCATTTCAGGTTGAGGAGGACGGCGGCATACACTGACCGTCGGCACCCCGCGTGGTGGTACCTCTCCGAACTCCCCCAGGGCAGGAATGCAGCAAGGGTAGGAGGGCTCTTCCAGGTACGCGGGGTGTCCTCGTTCCCGCCCCGCCTCACCCCATGCCGTATGCCGCTCAGCTCGGTCGCGCGGTCGTCGTGCCCTCGCGGAGGTGGACGGGTTGGGTGACGGTGCGCGGGTGTCGGCCCTCGAGTCGTTCGCGAACGAGGGTGCCGAGGATGCGGCCCTTGTCCTGGCCGTGCTGGTCGATGGTGGTGAGCCGCTGCGGCAGCCAGGGCAGCTCGACACCGTCGAAGCCGGTGACGCTGACGTCGCGGGGGACACTGAGGCCGAGCTCCTCGGCGGCGAGGACGACCCCGGCGGCTATGACGTCGGACTGGGCGACGATCGCGGTCGGCCGCTGGGCCGGTGGGCGGTCGAGCAGGGACCGCCCGGCCACGATGCCGCCTTCCACGGAGGAGCCGTCGCCGGTCTGGATCGCCTCGGCGTCCGCGCCGAAGACGTCGCGGAAGCCCTCGAGCCGGCCGCGGGAGGAGACATACGCGTCGGGGGTGAGGTCGGTTGCGGTGATCGGTCCGGCGACCGAGCGCGCTGTCATCGACATGGCGACGTGGGCGACGCGGTGGTGGCCGAGATCCTGGACGTGGCGGGCGATCCGGGCGCCGGCGGCCCGCTCGTCGATGCGGACCTGCGTGACGCGGTCGTCGTCCGGCACGCCGGTGCCGAACATCGGGATGCCGCGCGCGGCGAGGTGGTCGACGAGGGGTGAGGACCCCGGTCCGCACAGGGAGAAGACGACGGCGTCGAGGGCGAGGCCTGAGACCATCGGCACGAGCCCCGCGTCGTCACCGGCCGGTTGGCCGAGGAGCAGCAGGCCACTCGGGGTCCGGTCGAGCTCCTCGGCGAGACCGTCGAGGACGGAGATGGCGAACGGGTCGCGGAAGGCCACGCGCACGCGGCCCTCGACGACGACCCCGACGACGCCGGCGCGGCCGTGCCGGAGCGAGGAGGCGAGCGGGTTGGGGCCGGCAAAACCGATCTCCTCGGCCACGCTGCGGACCCGCTCGGCGGTCGCCGCGGAGACCGGGCCCTTGCCGCTGAAGACGAGGGAAGCCGTCGACACCGAGACGCCGGCGCGGTCGGCGACATCGCGCAGGGTGGGTCGGGGCACCCCGCCGGGACTCGCTTGACGGGGAGGCGGCATGACCGGCATCCTATCGAAACGATTCGACTCGAATCGTTTCGACCAGTGCACCGTCCCTGAGAGGCTGCATCCATGTCCGCGATCGCACCGCCGACCCCCGTGGTCCGCACGGCGCGCACCGCTGTCTTCACGGCCTTCGCCATCAACGGTGCGGGGTTCGCCGCCTTCGCCTCGCGGGTGCCGGACATCAAGCACGAGCTCGGGCTCACCGCCGGCGAGCTGGGCCTCACGCTCTTTGCCCTGTCGATCGGCGCGGTGATCGGCCTGCCGCTGTCCGGCTGGTTCGTCCACCGCTTCGGGGCCGCTCGCTCCGCCTTGGGCGCGGCCATGGTCCAGAGTGTCGGCCTCGTCGCCGCCGGCTTCGCCGTGACGACGCTCGACCACCGCGGCGTCACCATGGCCGGACTGCTCCTCGTCGGCGTCGGCACCGGCCTCTTCGACGTGTCGATGAACCTCGAGGGTGCCTCGGTCGAGCGGCTGCTCGGGCGGTCGATCATGCCGCACTTCCACGCGGCCTTCAGCGGAGGCACCGTGGTGTCGGCGCTGATCGGGGCAGGCCTCTCGTACCTCCACGTGCCGGTGCTGGCCCACTTCGCCGCCACCGTGGTCCTGCTCCTCGCCGTCACGCCGTGGTTCCTCCGGGCGTTCCTGCCCCGCGACGCCGAGGACGACCCAACGGCCGACCCCACCGCCGACCCGACGGCCAGTGGGCCGGCCAAGGCCGGCATCGGCGCCGCCTGGCGCGAGCCGCGGACCCTGCTCATCGGTGTCGTCGTCTTCGCTGCCGCGTTCACCGAGGGCACGGCGAACGACTGGATCGGCGTGGCACTCTCCGACGGCTACGACCTGCCGCGCTGGGCCGGGGTGCTCGGCTTCGCCGTCTTCCTCAGCGCGATGACGGCCGGGCGGATCCTCGGCACCCGGCTCCTGGACGCGCGCGGCCGGCTCCCGGTGCTGCGCGTCCTCTTCGTCGCTGCGGTGGGGGGCAGTCTCCTCGTCGTCTTCGGCGGACCCGTCCTGGCGTTCGTCGGGGCGGCTGTCTGGGGCGTCGGCGCCAGCCTCGGCTTCCCCGTGGGGATGAGCGCCGCGGCCGACGACCCACGCCGCGCGGCCGCGCGGATGAGCGTCGTCTCGACGATCGGCTACACCGCGTTCATCGCGGGACCGCCGATGCTCGGCTTCCTCGGCGACCACATCGGTGTGCTGCGTTCGTTGCTCGTCGTCGGTGCCATGGCGGTTGTCGCGATCGCGGCCCTGCCCGCGGTGCGGGAGCCTGACCGCCGCTGACGCCGCAACGGGGCCTCGTCAGAAGTACTCGGTGAGGTGGGGGCTTCCCGCGAAGATCGCGTCGAGGGCCCGGTCGGACTCGGGGCCGCCACCGGTGGCGAGCCCGGCCAGTCGCAGCCGCGACGTCGTCCAGCCGCACCAGAGCGCAGCGAGCCCGCGCGGTCCCAGCCGCGTCGGCTCACCCCTGCCGTATGCCGCCGGGCTCGCTCCCGCCGGGTCGCTCGCCTCGCGCGGGGCCGGGACCGCCCGCCCCGTGCCGGACTCGACCGTCAGCGCCCAGCTGCCCGAGTTTGCCGGGACCGGGTCGTCCAGCACGATCTCGACCGAGGCCGTGACGTGGGGCGAGAAGCCCCGAGCCGCCATGGCCCCCGGCAGGTCGAGCACCCGGAGCATCCAGACGTTCTCGCGCACGTCGACCTGCGGGGCGCTGCCGAGGAGCAGCCGGGCCGGATCCCGCGGGTCGAGGTAGCCCCGCACCGTCGGCGCGGCCGATGACCCAGACCCGACCACCGCCCACAGCGCCGCCGTGGCCTCGGGTGACTCGCCGACGATCTCCTCGACGGTCAGGACCTCGTCGGCGAGCGCGTACGACACGAAGCCGCGGTGCCCACCCTCGACGTCGACCACGTAGTGGATCTGCTCGGCGTCCTCGAGGTACTCACGCCACTTCTCGACGCTGGTCAGCATCGGCCCGCTCAGCGCGTGCCGCTGCTGGTGGGTGCGCGCCAGCGAATGGATGAGCTCCGCGTCCTCGGGGCGCGCTGGTCTGGGACGCAACCCACCACTGCGGGAACGGAGGGCGCGGACGTCGTGAGCGGCATACGAGTAGCGCGGTTGGACCCCGCCCACCTCGTAGCCGACTCCGCGATAGAGCTCCGGAGCGGTCGGGAACAGGCAGGACACCACGTCGCCCAGCTCGACCATGCGCGAGATGAGGCCCCGCATCAGCAGCGACGCGACGCCCTGTCCCCGGGCGCTCGGCTCCGCGTAGACGCCGGCGACCCCGCCCATCCGCAGGTGCCGGCCACCCCAGACCTGCTCGAAGGCGAGCGCGCGCCCCGTGGCGAGCATGGTGTCGTTGGCGTCGACGACTGCGAGCATTCGGCCGGGGAGGACCTCCTTGGCCAGGCCGTCCCACCACGCCTGCCCTGCGGCGCCCAGCGGGCCGAAGGAACGAGCCCGGATGGCCAGGGCGGCGGGCAGGTCGGCCTCGGTCACGTCTCGGATGCGCAGGTCACTCACCCACGGGACTCTAGAGCCGGCGCGGCTGAGGCGCTCAGACGGGCTCGAGGAGTCCTTGGTCATCGATGAGAGCCATCGCCAGCGTCCGGTAGCCGACCTGCTCGAAGAGGACCGTGACCCGATCGTCCTGGAGATCCGTCACCGTGCCTTCGCCGAACTCCGGGTGGCGGACCTGGTCGCCGATCTCGAAGGTCACGTCGGCATCCGGGCGGCGCTCCTCCGCCAGGCCGGAGTGGCAGTTGTCGCAGTGGCCACAGCGGCCACAGCGGCCCTCGTGCTCCTCCCCGAAGTAGGCGAGCAGGAAGTCGGCCCGACAGCGGGTGGTCTCGGCGTAGCTGCGCATCATGTCGACCCGGGACCGGTCCAGCGCGCGTTGCCCCTCGGCGCGCTGCACCACGGCGTCCACCAGGGTGTCGACGCTGACGCCGTCCGCATCGAGGCCGGCGTCGCGAGCGAGTCGGAGCAGGCCCAGCAGGCGGCCGGTCTTGCGCACGCCGAAGGGACTGTGCGCGGCCACCACGCGAGGGTCGGTGCCCGCTGCCGGCCCGTCCGCCGCCTCGGCTGCCGCGACCGCAGCGAGGACCGCTGCGACGTCAGCGCGGGCGGGGACCGGCGTCGAGAAGAAGCGGCCGAGCGACAGGTTCTCCGGGCGGTAGACGAGCAGGGCCCGGGACGGCTTGCCGTCACGGCCGGCGCGGCCGACCTCCTGGTAGTACGTGTCCGGTGACTCGGGGACGTCCGCGTGGATGACGAAGCGCACGTCCGGCTTGTCGATGCCCATCCCGAAGGCCGAGGTCGCGACGATGACGTCCGCAGTGCCGTCCATGAAGGCTCGGTGGGCGTCGTCGCGGCGACGTCGGCCCAGGCCTGCGTGGTAGGTCACGGGGCGGTGGCCTCGCTCCGCGAGCGCCGCGCTGTAGCGCTCGGTGTCCTTGCGGGTGCGGCAGTAGACGATGCCCGAGCCTCCGCCCCCGGCAGCCTCGTCCACCGTGTCCAGCACGGCCGCCCACTGGTCGTCGGGCGTCACGCACCGCGCCACCTCGAGCGCGATGTTGTCCCGCTCGAAGCCCATCACGATCGTCTCGTGGTCGGCCAGTGCGAGGCGCTCGACGATGTCGCGCCGCACGGGAGGCGCCGCAGTGGCCGTCATCGCGACCACGCGCGGGGACCCGAGGGCGGCGATGAGGTCGCCGAGGCGGAAGTAGTCCGGCCTGAAGTCATGCCCCCATGCCGAGACGCAGTGCGCCTCGTCGACGGCGACGAGGCGCGGACCTGCGTCCGCCAGCGCCGTCCTGACGGACGGGTTGGTCAGCTGCTCCGGGGACAGGAAGAGGAAGTCGAGCGTGCCCTCGGCGAGCCGCTCCAGCACCGCAGCGCGCTCGGACTCGCTCTCTGCAGAGCTGAGCCGGGCGGCCCTGATGTCGGGCGCCGCAGCCTCCAGTCCGTCGATCTGGTCCTGCTGGAGGGCCAGGAGGGGGGAGACCACGACCGTGCAGCCGCCGAGGAGGAGGCCCGCGAGCTGGTAGGTGAGCGACTTGCCGGACCCCGTCGGTGACACCAGCAGGACGTCGTGGCCGTGCAGCAGCGCAAGGGTCGTCTCCTCCTGTCCCGGCAGGAGGCTGTCATGGCCGAAGACGCGCCGGGCCGTGCTGTGAATCCGGCGGCGGTCGCGGGTTAGGGCGGAGGTCATGCCATCGCCATACCCCGTGGGATGGGCCGAGTGACCGCGGGCCGTGGGCGCCCGCCCGGCGCCTAGTTCCGGTGCAGGTGCGTGAGGCGTCGCACCCTTGCCAGACCCCAGGCCAGGACGAGGGCGGTGGCCAGGACCGTCACGACGACCCCGCCCACCTGACCGGCGCGCAGGAAGTACGTCATCGTGGCTCCGAGGAGCACGACGATGGTGCCCGGCCGGATGTACCAGAGCACCATCCCCTGGGGGCCGGAGGTGGGCGGTGGTGAACCGCGGAAGGCGGCCAGGAGGTGACCGCCGCTGAGGAGCACCACGGTGAGCACCGCGGCGACGGCAACGCCGGCCGTCCCGGTGCCGCCCGTTGCGACCGCGACGGCTGCTGCGGCCCCCAGGAGGCCGGTCGCCAGGCCGGCCGGGATCACCAGGTGCGCGAGCGCCTCCGGCACTGCTGCGACTCCGATGAGCGACGGCGTGCCGATGTTGTCGGACTGGAGGCGGAGGCCCTCGGCCCAGGCGCCGAAGCCGAGATAGAGCGGAAACATGCCGAGGCCGAGCGCCACCGGCGGCGCCGCAGGCTGGGTGAGCCCCCAGATGAGCACCGAGCCGCCGAGTGCCGCCAGGCCGGCGCCCGCCGCCAGGGTGGCCGGCTGGCGTCGCAGCCCGAGCAGGTCGCGGCGAACCAGGACGCCGAAGGGCCGCCCGGGCCGCAGACGGGCCGCGCGTGCCCTGCGGACCGGCCGGGCGAAGGCGAGGCGCGCTGTGCGCAGGTTGCCCGTCAGCGCGGAGCCGGCGAGGGTGGACGTGTTGGCCGAGTGGGCCCGGAGGGACTCTGCGTGTAGGGCGCGCAGTGCGTCCGGCAGCCGCCACAGGACGGCCCAACCCCGGCTCGACCCGGGCCAGGACCGCACCTGCCCCCACAGCCAGAGCCGGACTGCCGCGAGCCCCAGCAGCATCCCTGTCAGGGTCCCGCCCGCGATGGCGAGGACCCCGGTGACCTGCGCAAACGCCAGACCGCTGCCCAGCACGAGACCGACGACCGCGCCGACGAAGACAGCCCCCGCGAGGGCGAAGCGCCACCACCGCCGCACGGTGAGGGCCCGGTCGATGGGGGTCGTCACCACGAGGTCGATCCACGGCAGGGGAGGCGCCACCGGTCCCCGGAACCGGCCGGCCCACACGGCGGCGGCGAGGAGGGTGCAGCTCGATGCGACGAGGGCGGCCACGCCGACTGGGGAGGCGAGCTGGTCGCGCAGCCAGGACCGGTCGGTGGTCTGGAAGAGGGCCTGCACGAGCGGGAACCCATAGATCGCCGCGAAGAGGGCGAGGACGTAGCCGGCATAGACCCCTTGCTTGCGGGCTGCACGTGCGGCCTCGCCCCCGACGATCCAGTCGGCCTGGCCGAGCCGGTGCCGGTCGTCGACGTCGATCATCCGCGGTCCCATCACCGGGCTGGAGCGAGGTCGACGATGCTCGGGGCCAGGGCCGCGGTCAGGTCCGGGTCGTGGCAGGCCATCACCAGGGTGGCTCCTTGGTCGACCTGCTTCCGGAGCAGACCGGCGACCACCTGGCGCTTCGTCGTGTCGAGCCGCTGCTCCGGCTCGTCGAGCAGGAGCACCGACGACGGCCGGGTCAGGGTGAGGGCCAGCCGGAAGAGCTGCTCCTGACCCGACGACAGCTCGTGCGGGAACCGGTCGTCGAGATCGCCGATCCCGAGGGAGCCGAGGAGCGCCTGACCCCGCTCGTCGGACGTCGCGGGGTCGTGGCCCCAGGTGGAGTCCACGAGCACGAGGTGGTCGATCAGGGTGAGGTCGCGGTAGGTGGTCGGCGTGCCGATGAGGGCCGCCACGCAGGCACGGATGGCCGGGTCACGCTCGTCCGCAGGCCGGCCCCCGACCGACGCGGTCCCGGTGGTTGGCTCGAGGAGCCCGCCGATGATCCGCAGCAGGGTGGTCTTGCCCGAGCCGTTCGGGCCGCGCAGGACGACGCACTGGCCGGGATCCGCCGCGACGTCGACCGGCCTGAGGAGCGTGGTCGTGTCGATCGACTTGCTCACCCCGACTGCTCGCACCTCGCCGGTGAGTTCGGCAGTCCTGCTCATCTGACCCCCTCGACGGCGCCGGCCCGGACCGTCGCCACTCTACGGATCTGCAGCTCGTCAGCCCGCGCTGCCGACGGGCGGCCCGACCACGAGGGCGACCCCCGCGAGCGCGACGACCGCCGCCAGCCCCACGGCGACGGCCACGGCCGGCCTGGCGACCAGTGCCGCGACGAGCCGCTCCGCCGCGGTGGCGGGGGCGTCACCGTCGGAGTCGTGGGCCAGCCGCCAGTCGCCGTCGAGCCGGCCGGCCCGCTCGAGCCGGCGCTCCCACCACACCGTGAGGAACGGCGGGACGGCCAGCAGCAGGCCGAGGACGAGCTCGCGGAAGGTCCACCGCTGGTTGACCCAGAGCAGGACCGTGACGAGCGCGAAGGCGATGAAGACGACACCGTGGACCAGCCCGAAGACCCGCACTCCGAGGTCGGTCGTGCCCGTCACGTACTTGAGGAACATCCCCACGAGCAGCAGGGCCCACGTCACCACCTCGGTGAGGGCGATGCGGCGGTACAGCGTGCGGGGCGTCATGGGTCTCCTACCAGGTGTCGTAGCGGACGGCTGGCCCCATACTCCGCAACACGCCCGGCGCCTCGCAAATCACCAGTGCTGCCACGCGGTGACCTGTGCGGCGCCGGGCGTGTTGCGGAGGGGGGTGGAGGGCGGGAGGGCTGGGAGCGAGCGGGCGTCCACAAGCTAGCTCAGCGGCATACGACATGGTCGGTGGGGACGGTTAGGGTTCCTGCATGGCCACTGCCCTGTACCGCCGCTACCGGCCGGAGAGCTTCGCCGAGGTCATCGGGCAGGAGCACGTCACGGAGCCGCTGATGCAGGCGCTGCGCACGGGCCGGACCGGTCACGCCTACCTGTTCAGCGGGCCACGCGGCTGCGGCAAGACGACGAGCGCCCGGATCCTCGCCCGCTGCCTCAACTGCGAGCAGGGGCCCACCCCGACCCCCTGTGGCACCTGCCAGTCGTGCGTCGCCCTCGCCCGCGGCGGGCCCGGGAGCGTCGACGTCATCGAGATCGACGCGGCGAGCCACGGAGGCGTCGACGACGCCCGTGACCTGCGCGAACGCGCCTCCTACGGCCCCGCGCAGAGCCGCTACAAGATCTACATCATCGACGAGGCCCACATGGTCACGACGCAGGGCTTCAACGC
Organism: Intrasporangium calvum; assembly: GCF_028446585.1. Taxonomy (GTDB): domain Bacteria; phylum Actinomycetota; class Actinomycetes; order Actinomycetales; family Dermatophilaceae; genus Intrasporangium; species Intrasporangium calvum_A. The sequence continues at coordinate 16,810 of NZ_JAPFQL010000060.1, read as the reverse complement.
CCTGCTCAAGATCGTCGAGGAGCCGCCCGAGCACGTGAAGTTCGTCTTCGCGACGACCGAGCCCGAGAAGGTCATCGGCACGATCCGCTCGCGCACCCACCACTACCCGTTCCGGCTCGTCCCGCCGGCCAAGCTGACCGCCTACATGGAGAGCCTGCTCGAGCAGGAGCACGTGTCGGTGGCGCCCGGGGTGCTCAGCTTCGTGACCCGAGCCGGCGGCGGGTCGGTGCGTGACTCGCTCTCCGTGCTCGACCAGCTCATCGCCGGGTCCGGGCCCGAGGGCCTCACCTACGAGAGCGCGGTCTCGCTGCTCGGGTTCACCGACGGGGAGCTGCTCGACGCGACCGTCGACGCGCTGGCGGCAGGTGACGGGGCGGCGACGTTCCGGCAGATCGACCGCGTCATCGAGTCCGGCCTCGACCCGCGGCGCTTCATCGAGGACCTGCTCGAGCGGCTGCGCGACCTCATCATCGTCGCCGCCGTGCCCGAGGCGGGGCAGGTGCTGCGCGGCGTCCCGGAGGACCAGCTCGAGCGGATGCGGGTCCAGCAGGCGGCGTTCGGTCCCGGCGCGCTGTCCCGCGCGGCCGACATCGTCAACGCGGGGTTGACCGAGATGACCGGTGCGACCGCGCCCCGCATGCAGCTCGAGCTGATCTGTGCGCGGGTGCTGCTCCCGGCCTCGTCGGGCGAGGGCGGCTACGGCGCCCGCCTCGACCGGCTGGAGCGTCGTCTCGAGGTGGGCGGCGTCCCGAGCCCGGCTCCCTCCGTGGACCGCCCATCAGGCCGTATGCCGCTGAGCTCGCCCCCGCAGGCACCCCCCGTCCCAGCGGCGCAGGCTCCCGTCGCGACGCCGGCGCCGGCGGGGTCCGTCGCCCCTGAGCCGACCCGCGAGGTCTCGCCCCCCGCGGCCGCCAGCGCACCTCCGGCTGGTGGTGCGGCCGTGCCCCCGCCGGCTCCCGTCGTTCCGCCAGCGCCAGCGCCAGCGCCAGCGGCAGCGGCACCGACACCACCTGCAACGGCCGCGCCGTCGGGCGGGATGGACACCGATGCGATCCGGCGGGCCTGGCCCGAGGTCCTCGGCCGGATCTTCTCCCGCCGCCGCATCACGTGGACCTTCGTCTCCCAGCACGCGCAGGTGATGGCCTACGACGGCAAGACCCTCACCCTGGGCATCGCGACGGCCGGGCTGACCAACACCTTCCGGTCCGGCAACCACGCCGAGATCGTCCGCCAGGCGCTGATCGACGAGCTCGGCGTCGACGCCGTCGTCGACGGGGTGCACGCGGCCGATGTGGGCAGTGCGGCTTCACCGGCACCGGCCCCGAGCGAGCCGGAACGGCCGAGTGACGGTCCGCCGGAGCGGACCGGGCCGTCCGGGCCGCAGCCGTCCGGGCCGCAGCCGCCCGCTGCCGGTGCTGCCGGTGCGCCGGACCCTGGTCGACCGACTCACGGTGGCTCAGCTCCGCCCGCCCCACCGCAGGCCGGACCGCCTCGGCCTCAGGAGGGCGGCTTCGAGCCGCCCGAGCCTGCGATGCAGGCCGCCTCGGTGCCTGCAGCGCCAGGCGGGTCGGGCGGCGGCCGCTCCCTCGAGACCAACGCGGGGTGGGGCAGTGTCACGGCGCCCGCACCCGACTGGGCGACGGGCCCCGCCGTGTCGCCGCCGGCTCAGCCCGCCCCAGCGGCCAGGCCGGCCGTCACGACGGGACCGACCGCCGGGGCCCGGTCCGGTGCGACCGCAGTGCGAGAGTCGCTCGGCGCCGCGCGCCGTGGCGGCGTGCAGGCGCCGGGGGACACTGCGACGCCACCCGTCCCGGTGACGGACGACGCGGCGGTCAGTGACGACGACGAGGACATCGAGCTGTCCGGCGACGTCGGTCGCGCCGTGATCGAGAAGGTGCTCGGCGGGCGGGTCATCTCCGAGATCGACGACTGACGGCCGACCGGTCCCGTCAGATTTCGTGACGGATGGGACGGGTGTCGACGAACCCCGGCGCACGGCTCCGCTCGGCGCGTAGCGTCAGGTCATGTTCGACGTCGCGGCCGACGTCTACGGCCGCTTCATGGGCCGCTACTCCGAGCCGCTCGCGGAGCAGTTCGTCGACTGGGTGGGCGTGCAGCCCGGCCAGCGGGCACTCGACGTCGGCAGCGGACCGGGCGCCGTCGCGGCCCGGCTCGTCGACCGGCTCGGGCCCGCAGCAGTGTCCGCCGTCGACCCGTCCACGCCCTTCCTCACCGCGCTGCGAGCGCGCCTGCCCGGCCTCGACGTCCAGTCCGGCACCGCGGAGCACCTGCCCTTCCCCGACGCCTTCTTCGACCACTCGTTGGCCCAGCTGGTCGTCCACTTCATGCGCGACCCAGCCGCGGGCCTCTCCGAGATGGCCAGGGTGACTCGTCCCGGGGGCTCGGTCTCCGCCTGCGTGTGGGACTTCGTCGGGGGGCGGGCCCCCTTGTCGACCTTCTGGCGCGCCGTCACCGACCTCGACCCCGCAGCCCGGACCGAGGACGAGCTGCCCGGGGCCCGCAGCGGAGACCTGGAACGCCTCCTGGAGGGGGCGGACCTGCTCGCGATCCGCTCGGCCGAGCTCGTCGTCCGCGTCCGGCACCCGAGCTTCGAGGCGTGGTGGGAGCCCTATACGCACGGCGTCGGGCCCGCCGGTGAGTACGTCGCGGCGCTCGGGGAGCCCGGACGGGACGAGCTTCGCGAGCGGTGCCGGCAGCTGCTGCCACCCGCACCGTTCGACCTCGAGGCCACCGCCTGGGCCGCGAGCGGCCTGGTCTGAAATGGGCGAGATCGGCACCAGTGCCGGCGGACCCCTAGAGTGAGCGCCATGCTCTACAGCCTCGGTCGAGGGGTGCTCGTGCCACTCAGCCACGTGCTCTATCGCCCGACCATCGAGGGCAAGGAGAACGTGCCCCGGCAGGGTGGCGTCATCCTCGCCAGCAACCACCTGTCCTTCATCGACTCCATCGCCATCCCGTTGGTGTCGCCGCGCAGGGTCCGGTTCCTCGCGAAGGAGGAGTACTGGACCGGTGCCGGCGCCAAGGGCCTCCTCCAGAAGGGGTTCTTCACGGCGATCGGGATGGTCCCCGTCAACCGGCACTCGGCGACGGCGGCGCAGGAGAGTCTCGACAAGGGCCTCGAGGTGCTGCGGGCCGGCGACGCCTTCGGCATCTACCCGGAGGGCACCCGCTCGAGGGACGGCCGGCTCTATCGGGGACGCACCGGCGTGGCCTGGCTCGCCCTCAACGCGCAGGTCCCGGTCGTTCCGGTCGGTCTGATCGGCACGCAGCACATCCAGCCGGTCGGCGCCAGCGTCCCCAAGCTCGCCAAGGTGACGGTCCGGTTCGGGACGCCGATCGGTGTCGAGGCCTACCAGGGCATGCCCGCCGGGCGCGCGCGGCGCCAGCTGACCGACGACGTCATGGACGCCATCGCCGGCCTCACCGGCCAGGAGCGGGTCGACGCCTACAACGAGGTCCCCGCCGGGGCAGCCGAGGACTGAACGCGGCTCGCCCGCAGGCGGGCCGCGTGCACCGGAGCTGTCGGCGTTGGGGCTTAGGCTGCAGGGGTGTACGAAGGCGCGGTCCAGGACCTGATCGACGAGCTCGGCCGACTCCCCGGCGTGGGCCCCAAGAGCGCGCAGCGCATCGCCTTCCACCTGCTCCAGGCCGACGCCGAGGACGTCACGCGTCTCGTCACCGCCCTCACCGAGGTCAAGGCAAAGGTGCGGTTCTGCGATCAGTGCGGCAACGTCGCCCAGGCCGAGCGCTGCCGCATCTGTGCGGACTCGCGGCGGGACCACACCTCGATCTGCGTCGTCGAGGAGCCCAAGGACGTCGTGGCGATCGAGCGCACCCGCGAGTTCCGCGGCACCTACCACGTGCTCGGCGGGGCGATCAGCCCCATCGACGGCGTCGGCCCCGACGACCTGCGGGTCCGTGAGCTGATGCAGCGCCTCGCCTCCGGGGAGGTGCAGGAGGTCATCATCGCCACGGACCCCAACCTCGAGGGCGAGGCGACGGCCACCTACCTGTCCCGACTGCTCCGGGACGTCGGTGTCACCGTGACCCGGCTGGCCTCCGGCCTACCCGTCGGCGGAGACCTCGAGTACGCCGACGAGGTGACCCTCGGCCGGGCGTTCGAGGGCCGGAGGCGGGTCGACGCCTGAGCCGACCACCCGGCAGACTGGAGCCGCCGAGCGAGAGCGAGCTCAGCGGCATACGACACGTCATCCACCCCAGGGGGCCCGACATGACCACCGACGACATCACTCACGACGCACCCGCGGCGGCTGCCGAGCTGAGCGACCTGGCTGACCTCACCGCCCAGGAGGCCAGCGCCTTCCTCACCGCCGTCACCGAGGTGGCGTCCGGCAACTCGCCCGACACGGCGATCCCGCTGCTGACCCTCGCGCTGTCGCAGGTCCTCGTCGCCGGAGCGCGCCTCGGCGCGATCCAGGACGTGGTGCTCGAGGAGCGCTACGAGGCCGACCCCGGACCCGACGACGACCCCGACCCGCTGCGCGACGGGCTCGCCAACCTGCTCACCGGCATCGACGACTACGTCTACGTCGTCGACCCCGTGACATCACCCGAGCGGGTCGACGGGTCGATCACCAACGACCTCGCCGACATCGCGCTGGCCCTGACCCACGGGCTCCGGCACTACGCGACCGGTCGCAAGGTCGAGGCGCTGTGGTGGTGGCAGTTCAGCTACCTCTCCTCCTGGGGCGACCGGGCCCTCGCGTCGATGCGGGCCCTGCACGCGATCCTGGCCCACCTGCGCCTCGACGCCGACGAGGAGCGAGTCGCCGAGGCGGAGTTCGACGCCCTCCACCCCTGACCTCTCCGTCGGGTCCCCGGGCCGCAGGTGTCTCAGATTCCTGACGCCGACGTGGGACGTGGGACCAGCCCCAATAGACTGCGGAGTCCGAACTCCAGGATCACGGGAGCAACAGTGAGCATCGTCGTCCAGAAGTACGGCGGTTCGTCCGTCGCCGACGCCGAGTCGATCAAGCGGGTCGCTCGCCGCATCGTCGAGACGAAGAAGCAGGGCCATCAGGTCTGCGTGGTCGTCTCCGCCATGGGCGACTCGACCGACGAGCTGCTCGACCTCGCCGAGCAGGTCTCGGCCGACCCTCCCGCTCGAGAGCTCGACATGCTGCTCACCTCTGGCGAGCGGATCTCCATGGCCCTCGTCGCCATGGCGATCGCCCAGCTCGGCGAGGAGGCCCGATCCTTCACCGGCAGCCAGGCCGGCGTGATCACCGATGATGCGCACGGCGCCGCCCGCATCATCGACGTCACCCCGGGCCGCATCCAGAGCGCGCTCGATGCTGGGCACATCGCGATCGTCGCCGGCTTCCAGGGCGTGAGCCAGACGACCAAGGACATCACGACGCTCGGACGGGGTGGCTCGGACACCACCGCCGTCGCGCTCGCTGCAGCCCTCGAGGCGGACGTCTGCGAGATCTACACCGATGTCGACGGGGTCTTCACCGCGGACCCCCGCATCCTCCCGAGCGCCCGCAAGCTGGACGTCCTCTCCATGGAGGAGATGCTCGACCTCGCCGCCAACGGCTCCAAGATCCTGCACCTGCGCTGCGTCGAGTACGCCCGCCGCTACGGCATCCCCATCCACGTCCGCTCGTCCTGGTCCCAGCGCCAGGGCACGTGGATCAAGGACAACCCCTACGAAGGAGAAGGCGCTGTGGAAGCTCCGATCATCGCCGGCATCGCCCACGACCGCAGCGAGGGCAAGATCACCATCGTCGGGGTGCCTGACCGCGTCGGGATCGCAGCAAAGATCTTCGGCGCCGTCGCCGAGGCCGGGATCAACATCGACATGATCGTTCAGAACGTCTCCGCCGCCGAGACGGCCAAGACGGACATCTCCTTCACCCTGCCCAAGGGCGACGGCCCGAAGGCGCTCTCGGTGCTCCAGGCGATCAAGAACGACGTCGAGTACACCGACCTGCGCTTCGACGACGCCATCGGCAAGATCGCCCTCGTCGGCGCCGGGATGAAGTCCCACCCCGGAGTCTCCGCGAAGTTCTTCGGCGCGCTCGCCGAGGCCGGCATCAACATCGAGATGATCTCCACCTCGGAGATCCGGGTGTCCGCCGTGACCCGGGCCGACCAGCTCGACGAGGCCGTGCGGGCCGTCCACACCGCCTTCGGTCTCGACTCGACGGAGGACGCGATCGTCTACGGCGGCACGGGTCGCTGACCCGACCGCGGGTCGGCGGCGGTCCGGGCTCCCGGGCTAGCTGATGATGCCGTGCCGCGCGTTCCAGGTCCGGGCGCCCTGGTAGGCGTCGACCATGCCCCAGATCCAGAAGCCCATGACCCCGAAGATCCCGACGAAGACGATGATCAGCAGCCAGCTGATGCAGTAGCCGACGAGGATGCCGAGCCCACGGGCCGTGTTGCCGTTGATCATCGAGCCGAGGCCGGGCACGAAGAACGACGCGAGCAGTGACAGCGCTGGGTTCTTCGGAGCCACCAGGCTGTGCGGCCCTGGGCCGGTGTGGATCCACGGTCCCTGGGCGATCGTCGACGCCCACGGGTCCACCTGTCGCAGGTGCGGCTGCGGTGCCGGCCAGGCCGAGGGCGAGGGGGAGGGCGCTGGAGGGGCGCCAGAGTGGTGCGGGAAGCCGTGCACGTCCATCTCCGCGGGCGGCACGGCCGAGGAGGCGGCCGGGGCTCGGACCTGATCGGACCACGCCCGACCGTCCCAGTACCGCTCGCTGTCACCGACCGGGTACCACCCCGCGGGTGGCTGCGGCTGCTCCGCCATGACGACTCCTGATCGTGGAGGGACACCGCTCGAGCGGCTCCTTCGAGGGTAGGCGCAGCCGGGCCGTGCCGCCCACCGATGCGACACGGAGTGACCGGGGAGCGGGGTGGGTAGGAGAACAGCATGACTCCTGACGAACCGAGGCTGCTCCCAGACGGTCGTGTCTTCCCGCCGGTGACGCCCGACCCGCCGGCGCCCCCCGGTCAGGAGGAGATCGTGGTGCCGGACCTCACCTTCACCTCGACCGCCCAGCCCGAGAAGCAGGGCGGCGACGCCGCTTCCGGCTCGACGTCGACGGCGGGAGAGGCGGGGACCGAGGCGCCGACGGAGCCCGCGGCGAACGAGGCCACGCCTCCGCCAGCCGAGCCCTCCGACTGATGAGCGCGTCGACGCGCACGGCCGTGGTCGTCGCCGTGGCCGTCGCCTCCGCAACCCTCGCGGGCTGCGGGTCGCCCGAGGCGGCGTCCGCCGCGGCCACGGCCGAACGGTTCGCCCAGCTGGCTCCGGACGACGCAGCCGCCGCGTGCGATCTCCTGGCGCCTCCGACCCTCGAGAAGGTGACCGAGGAGGGGGAGGGGAGCTGCCCCGACGGCCTGCAGGCCGCTGATCTGCCGGCCGTCTCCGCGGGTGGAGCGGAGGGCGAGCCCGCGATCGCGGGCCACACGGCCAAGGTGACGACGTCCGGGCAGACCATCTTCCTGTCGCTCTTCGACGACGGGTGGAAGGTCCTCGCGGCCGGCTGCACCCGCTACTCCGAGGACCTGGCAGAGCCGTATGACTGTGCGGTGGAAGGGAACTGACGTGCGCGTGATGTTCTGGGTCCTGCTGGTCTTCATCGGCGTCGGGCTGGCCTTCCAGATCGCGATGGGACTGTCGCAGCGATGACCGGTCAACGACGGCGTGGCTTCATCAAGGACAACGCGCTGTCCTTGGCCTTCTTGCTCCTGCTCCTGCTCAGCCTGGTCGGGCAGGCCTTCTCGGGTGTCGCTGAGTACAACGACCAGGCGCGCACCGCCGGTCTGCAGGAGATCTCGATCTGGCGGTATGTCACCTCTGCGCGCTTTGCCGTCGACACGGCCGAGAACTGGCAGTCCGAGTACCTCCAGTTCGCGGTCTTCATCTTCCTCACCATCTGGCTCGTCCAGCGCGGCTCCTCGGAGTCCAAGAAGCCGGGCGAGGAGGGCCGCGAGACCGACAAGAAGCAGCTGCTCGGGCGCTCCGTCCGCGAGGACTCTCCGCCGTGGGCTCGCGCCGGCGGCTGGCGGACGACCGTCTACTCGCACTCGCTGCTCATCACCATGACGACGATCTTCCTGCTCTCGTGGACGGCTCAGGCCCTGGCCGGGAGGGTCGCGCACAACGAGGAACGGATGCGGGACCTGCTCGAGCCCCTCACCCTGGCGCAGTACATCGGCGCACCGGACTACTGGAGCCGCACCTTCCAGAACTGGCAGTCAGAGATGCTCGCCATCGCCAGCATGGCGATCTTCTCCATCTACCTGCGCGAGCGGGGATCCCCCGAGTCGAAGCCCGTCGGCATGCCGCACGAGGAGACGTCCGCGGACGCCTGACCTCGGAGCCGATGCCTGGCAGGACGCGAAACGGCTGAGTGCTCGGCAGGTGCCGGTCACTCAGCCGTCCGGGACGTCCCTGCTCAGTCCGCCTGGTCGGGCTCGGCGCCTGTCTCGATGACGCGCGAGGCGATCTCGCGCAGCTTGATGTTGCGGTCCTGGGACGCCTTCTTCAGCATCGTGAAGGCCTGCGCCGGCGTGACGCGGTGCCGCTCGATGAGGATCCCGATCGCCTGTCCGATCAACCGGTGGCTCTCGATCGCGCGGGAGAGGTGCGACTCGCGGTCCGCGAACGCCGTGGCCGCGACGACCCGGTCCACCGCGAGGGCGAAGGCCTGACCGAGCAGGTCACCGACGATGCGCTCGTCGGTGGCGACACGCCGCGGGCGGCGGAACTGCACCCAGACCCGGCACTCCGACGAGGGGTGGTTCTGCGGGCTGATGAGCAGGCCGGTGACGCGTTCGTTGGGCGCCGGCACCTCCGGCTCGGCCGCGGTCAGCACATCCCAGAGCGTCTCGTCCAGGTCGTCGCGCCGCACCGGCCCGGCCGTGGTGAAGACGTGCTCCTCCGGACCAGCGAGGGCGCGGACCGTCGAGTCGCCGTCGAACAGCTCGGCGAAGCCGGTGACCGCCGACTCCAGCACCTGCTCGAGGTCCTCGGCACTTCCGAACTCAGCAGAGAGCTCTGCTGCGGCCTGCCGGCGCTCCCGGGCAGCGTGCTCGCGGGTCACGTCCTGAAGGGTCATGACGACGTAGTTGGGCTGGTCGCCGATGCTCTCGACCTCCCGGGTGCTGAGTCGCACCCAGACGTCACGGTGGTCCTTGGTGACCAAGCGGCACTCACGGCCGGTGATCGTCGCACCGCGCAACGCCTGCCCGAGCAGGTCCTCGACGTTCTCACGGTCCGTCAGCGGCGCCTCACCACCGTCAGCGCGGGCCTCCCCGAGCAGGGGCTCGGCCGCCGGCCACCACGGGTGGGGCACGGGGAAGGGGCCGTCGGCCGCGGCGTAGCCGAGCAGCTGCGTGAAGGCGTCGTTGACCTCGACGACATCGCCCTCGGCGTCGGTGATGAGCAGCGCGTCCTGGAACGACTCCATCACGGCCCGACGCCAGGCGGCGTCACGCAGCCGGGCGCGCGATCGCTCGAGGTTGCTGGCCAGACGCGCCTTCAGCTCACCGACCGAGAACGGCTTGGAGACATAGTCGTCGGCGCCCGAGGTGAGCCCCTCGGCCGTGTCGCTCTCCGCGGCCCGGGCCGAGAGGATGATGACCGGCACGTCGCGGAGCGTCGCGTTCATCCGGATCGCCCTGGTCAGGGAGAAGCCGTCGAGCCCGGGCATCATCGCGTCGGTCAGCACGATGTCTGGCCGGGATGCGACGGCCCGCTGAAGCGCGGTCGTGCCGTCACGGACGATCTCGAGGTCGTAGTCCGTCTCGAGCGCGCCGCGCAGGTACGTGCGCATGTCGGGGTTGTCCTCGGCGACGAGGAGCCGCGGCCGGTCGGTGGAAGCGCCCGCCACCGGCTGCGCGTGGGACCCGACCACAGCGGCAGTCCCGGCGGCGCTGGGAGCCGGCTCAGCGGCATACGGCTCGGACCACCCCTCTGCCTCGGCGAGGAAGGAGACGGCGTTGCGGGGGGTGATGGAGCGCCCGGCGGGCTGCTCCGACGGCTCGACGGGGCTGCCCCAAGGGAGGCGGATCGTGAAGGTGGACCCGCGGCCGAGGGCCGACTCGACGTCGACGGAGCCGCCCATGAGCTCGGTCAGCTGCTTGACCATCGCGAGGCCGATCCCGGCGCCGCCCTCGAAGCGGGCCCTGCCGCGACGGGGAAGCTGCTCGAAGCGCTCGAAGACGCGGGGCAGGTCGCGCCGACGGATCCCGATGCCGGTGTCGGTGACGGCCACCACGAAGCCCTCGTCGCCGCATTCGAGGCGGAGCCGGACCGCGCCCGACGGGGTGTACTTCAGAGCGTTGCTCAGCAGGTTGAGCACGATCCGCTCGTACATGTCCCGGTCGACGAAGGCGGTCTGCTCCGTCTCGTCGCACTCGACGGCGAAGTCGAGGCCGGCGCGGTCGAAGGCCTGGGCGAAGGAGTCCGCCATCGCCCGGGTCTGCACCACCACGTCGAGCGGCTGGGGCACGGGCTGGATCTTGCTGGCCGCCATCCGGCCGAAGTCGAGCATCGCGTCGACCATCCGGGTGAGCCGCGCGGCGTTGCGGTCGACGAGCTCGAGCCGCTCCCGGTGCTCCGGGCTGAGACCCGGGTCCGCGAGCGACTCGGTGACCGGACCGGCGATGAGCGTGAGCGGGGTGCGCAGCTCGTGGCTGACGTTGGTGAAGAAGGCGCTCTTGGCCCCGTCGAGGGCCTCGAGGGTCTCGGCGCGCTGGCGTTGCGTGTCGAGCATCCGGATGGCGCTGAGCGCCGTGCCCAGGTGCGTGATGCAGAGGGCCACGTAGGTCGCCAGGGCCGGGTCCCACCGTCGCTGCGACGAACGGCCGACGACGAGCACCTCGGACAGCTCGTCGTCGCCCGGCAAGGTGATCGGCATCGCGTGCAGACCGGCGACGGACAGGCCGCTGTCGGGCAGGGCGACGGGGACGGGCAGGCCATGGTGGACCTGGTGCTGCAGGGTCGCCGCCTGGGTCGCGGCGGCGAGCACGTCGGCCCGCAGCTCCTCGGGCACGTCGAGGTCGCGGGGGTCGTCGGGCAGTGCCGTGGCGTCGACCATGGCCACCAGGGGGTGGTCCTGGGGGTTCGAACCGAGCACGGCCGTCGCGAGCCGGCGCACGTGGTCCGCGTCAGTGGCCTCGCCCAGGCGACGGGACAGCACACCGAGGGTGCCGAGCCGGCGCTCGCTCAGCACGTGGTCGGTCGTCTCCGTGACGGCGGTGAAGACCCCACCGACGCGACCGTCGTCCACGGTGATCGGGCTGTAGGAGAAGGTGAAGTACGCCTCCTCGAGGTAGCCGTTGCGGTCGACGATGAGCTTCTGGTCGCGCGACCACGTCGCACGTCCGGTGTCCATGACACTGTCGAGCATCGGCCCGATCGTGTCCCAGATCTCCGGCCAGACGTCCTTGCCGGGACTGCCGAGCGCCATCGGGTGCTTCATCTGGCCGAGCATCGGGCGGTAGCCGTCGTTGTAGATCATCACGTAGTCGGCGCCCCACCAGATGAGGATGGGGAAGCGCGAAGTGAGGCAGATGCTGACGCTGGTGCGCAGCGCTGCGGGCCACTCCGAGATCGGGCCGAGGGGCGTGAGAGACCAGTCGTGCGCTGCGAAGCGCGCGCCAAGCTCTCCCGGATGCTCAGGACTCAAGTCCTGGGCACCCGGCAAACGAGGTGGTGCTGTCATGAATGTCTGCCTTTGTGCGGGCGACGTATCAGCGTGTTCTCCACCGGGTCCGCCTGTCTGCTAACAGTCACATGGACCGAGGCCCGTGACAAGCCCCAGTGTCTCATGCAAATCCTGTCAACGAATCCGGAGCACAGCCTCGAACGCTTCGAGGCTCCGGCGGTGAAGCTCATCGAAACGCACGCCGTCTCGCTCACCCGGATGCAACGGGAGGCGAGCCACCGAGCCGCCGATGGACCGGTTGGCAGGGTCCATCCAGGCGTCGACGAGCTCCAACCCACGGGCCATCTGGTCGAGCTCGTGGTCGGAGATCGCGTCCCGGATCACCGGCGCCTCGACCTCCTCCTCCGCACGCGTGTGCCCGGCCAGCGCCTCCTCGAGCAGGGCGAAGTAGATCAGGAAGTCCATCGAATCGGCGTCCAGGCCCTCGAGGTGCGTGATGACCGCCTCGATCTCGCGCTCCTCGGCCACCCGTCCCTGGACCGCCGCCACGTCGCCGACCGAGCTCATCGCGACGGGGTGCATGAAGGACTGTTCGGCGGACTCGTGGAGGGCGACGTACTGCAGCAGGTCGGCGACCGCTCTCTCACGCTCGGCTCCCGAGGATTCCGTGACCCTGGCCACGAGGTCGGCGATGTGAGCGTGCTGACGCTGCAGCACGCGGAGCAGGGAATGTGGCGACGACATGCTCTCCTCGGGATTGAGTGAGGACAGGTGGGAAGTACCCAGCGCGTGAATGGGTAATCGTGCACCTGCACGGGTCGAGGGTGGAGGAGGGCGAGGATGCGGCTCAGGAGGAGCGACCCGGCGCAGCCGGGTCTGCGGCGGGTGCGTCGCGGCAAGGGCTTCGCCGTCGTGGACGCCGACGGACGCCCGGTGGATGCTGACACCAAGGACCGGGTCGCCTCCCTCGTCATCCCGCCCGCGTGGCAGGACGTCTGGGTCTGTCCGTGGCCGAACGGCCACATCCAGGCCGTGGGGACGGATGCCGCGGGTCGGCGCCAGTACCTCTATCACCCCGCGTGGCACGAGACGCGCGACCGGGCCAAGCACGAGCGGGTGCTGACCCTGGCCCGGCGCCTGCCGGAGGCTCGCGCCGAGATCGCCCGCCGGTTGCGCCGGTCCGGTCTGGGGCGCGAGCGAGTCGGGGCCGTGGCCCTGCGGCTGCTCGACGCGGGCCTCTTCCGGACGGGCGGCGAGGAGTACGAGAACGAGAACGGCAGCCACGGTGTCGCCACCCTGCGCAAGGACCACGTCAGCGTGCGGGGCGACGTGGTCTCGTTCTGCTTCCCCGCGAAGTCCGGCGTCGAGCGCGAGGCGGAGGTCCGCGACGCGCTCCTGGCCAAGGCGGTGACGACGCTGAAGCGCAGTCGCGGCCCGAGCGAGCGTCTCCTGCAGTATCGGACGGACGCAGGGGAGTGGTGCGAGCTGACCTCCACAGAGATCAACAAGGACTTCAAGGAGCTCGTCGGCGAGGACTACACCGTCAAGGACCTGCGCACCTGGGCGGGGACGCTGCTCGCGGCGGCAGCGTTCGCCGAGCGCGCCGACGGCGGCCCGCCTGCGTCCGAGCGCGCCCGGAAGAAGGTGGAGCGCGACGTGATGACGGTCGTGTCGGAGCACCTCGGCAACACCCCCGCGGTAGCCCGCCGGTCCTACGTCGACAGCCGGGTCGTTGATGAGTATGCCGCTGGGCGCACCATCGCTCGGGCGCTCGCTCGCGCGTCTGCCGCAGATCGCAGGCGGTTGCGCCGGGGTGACCTCGCGGAGGTCACCGGCCGCGCTGCGCTCGAGCGCGCGCTCGTCCGGTTGCTCTCCTGAGGGTTAGCGCGGTGGTCGGCCGGGTAGGCGCCGCTCATGAGCACGCACACCGACCTGACCCCCGCGTCACTGCGGCTCGACCCGGCGACTCGCTTGCCGCTCCTGGAGACGATCCCCGAACCCCCGGAACGGCCCGTGCCACCGGCTGAGCCGCCCGTGCCGGGACCGACGCCCCCGACGCCCCCGACGCCGGGACCTCCCCCGCCAGGGCCGTTCCCGGGGCCGGACCCCACTCCCGGGCCGCAGCCCTTCCCGGAGCCGTATCCGACGCCGGCTCCACCCCCTGCGCCGCCCAACCCCGGCCCCGAGCCCGTCCCGGATCCGTCCAGTCCGGGTGCCCTGCGCCTGGTCACGGGATGACGACGCAGGCGCGGCGTCCACCCACCCCCCAACTCGAGTGGCCCCAATGGCCTCGTCGCCGCCAACCTCCTCGCTGACGCGGGATGGACGGTCCTTGTGCTCGAGGCGCAGGACGTTCCGGGCGGGGCCGTCAAGAGTGACGAATCCGTCCGCCCCGGTTGGGTCCACGACACCTTCAGCTCGTTCTACCCGCTCGCCGCGGCGTCGCCGACGATCCAGAGCCTCGGTCTCGAGCGCTTCGGGCTCGAGTGGGTCAAGGCGGAGGCGTCGGTGGGGCATCCCCTCGCCGGTGGTCGCTGGGCCGTCGTGCATCCGCAGGCGGAGGACACGGCGGCGGCCCTGGACCGGCTGCATCCTGGTGACGGCGAGGCCTGGCTCAGGGCCTGCTCCCTCTGGGACCGGGTCGGTGAGGACCTCGTCAACGCCCTCCTCACGCCCTTCCCGCCTGTCCGGGCGGGAGTCCGCCTCGGCGCCAAGGTGCCGAGCCTCGGGGGACTGGCCCTCGCGCGCGACCTTCTCCTCCCGGTGCGCCGGCTCGGTGACGAGTGGTTCGGCGGCGAGGGGCCCAAGCTGCTGCTCGCCGGCAACGCCGCGCACGCCGACATCGCCATGGACGCCCCCGGCTCCGGGCTCATGGGGCTGCTCCTGGCCATGCTCGGTCAGACGCACGGCTTCCCGGTCCCGCGCGGCGGTGCCGGACGGCTCACGGCCGCCCTGGTCTCCCGGTTCGAGTCCCTCGGCGGAGAGATCCGCACGGGAGCCCACGTCGAGGAGGTCATGATTCGCTCGGGGCGGGCCGTCGGAGTGCGACTCCGGGACGGCGAGCCCATCGGCGCCACCAGGGCCGTCCTCGCGGACGTCAGCGCCCCAGCTCTGTTCGGCGGTCTCGTCCCGTGGTCCGAGCTGCCGGATCGCCTGCGCAGACGCATGGGGTCCTTCGAGTGGGACGCGGGCACGGTCAAGGTCGACTGGGCCCTCAACGGGCGGATCCCCTGGGCCGCTGCACCCGAGGCCATGCCGGGCACGGTGCACCTGGCTGACAGCGTCGCCGACCTCGCCATCGCCGGTGCCCAGATCGCAGCGGGCCGCGTCCCCGAGCGGGGCCTGGTGATCCTCGGCCAGATGGCGGCGACGGATCCGACCCGGGCGCCGGAGGGTGGTGAGTCTCTCTGGGCCTATCTGCACGTCCCCCAACGCGTTTCGGTGCCCGACCAGCCACACCCGGAGGCGGTCGACGAGGACCGGGCCGAGCGCGTGGCCGACCAGGTCGAGTCGCGGATCGAGGAGTATGCCCCCGGATTCCGGGAGCGAGTCCTCGACCGGCGCGTGCTCGGGCCCGCCGAGCTGGAGCGGCGCAACGCCAACCTCGTCGGTGGAGCCGTCAACGGCGGAACCGCCGCCATGCACCAGCAGCTCTTCTGGCGGCCGGTCCCCGGTCTGGGCCGATCGGAGACGCCCATCCAGGGGCTGTATCTCGCGTCCGCCTCCGCCCACCCCGGCGGCGGTGTTCACGGTGCCTGCGGTTCGAACGCCGCCCGAGCGGCGCTCGCTCACGACCGACTCCAGCGCGTGACCCGCCGAGCCAGGATCAGCGTGGGCTGAGCAGCCCGGTCGGTGCTCGGCGCGGTCCGGATGGGTAAGGGAGCGTCATGAGCCGCACGACCCGATTCATGAACTGCGCCCCGGAGGACGTCTTCGAGATCCTCGCCGACGGGTGGAGCTTCGCGTCATGGGTCGTCGGGGCTGCCCGGATCCGCGAGGTCGACGACACGTGGCCGCAGCCCGGCAGCCGGATCCACCACTCGGTCGGCCTCTGGCCGGTCCTCATCGACGACTCGACGTCGGTGCTCACGCTCGACCGTCCCTACGCGATCGAGCTCAAGGTCCGCGCCTGGCCCACGGGCGAGGGGAAGGTCCGCCTCGAGTGCATCGCCGAGGAGGGCGGGACCCGCGTCGTCATGACCGAGGACGCCACCAACGGGCCGGCGACCTTGATCCCGCGCCTCGTTCGCGACCCCATGCTCGATGCCCGCAATGTCGAGGCGCTCCGGCGGCTCGCCTTCCTTGCCGAGCGCAAGGCGGCCGAGCCGCGAGCCGCAAAGCGGGTAGAGGAGTCGTGAGGCGGGCCGCGCACACCGCGTGAGCCCACCAGTCCTGCCAGCAGCTCGAGTCGAACCACGGAAGGGAACCCACGCATGTCCGGTGTCATCACCCTGATCAAGGAAGACCACCAGAAGCTCGAATCCGTCTTCAAGAAGCTCGAGAAGGCGGAACCGCAGGAGATCCCCGACCTGCTGCGTCAGGTCCAGGAGCTCCTCGTGCCGCACTCCAAGGCGGAGGAGAAGGTGGTCTACCCGGCCATCAAGCAGATCGTGCCGGACGAGTCGTCCGACGTGGAGGACGGCCTGGAGGAGCACCACCACGTCGAGGCCACGCTCGAGCAGCTCCTCGCGTCCGACCCCGAGGCTCCCGGCGTGGACGGCCTCATCGCCGCCATGATCGGCGAGGTGCGCCACCACGTCGAGGAAGAGGAGGAGCAGATCCTCCCGTCCTTCAGCGAGGCCGCCAGCAACCAGCAGCTGAGCGAGCTCGGTGAGCAGTTCACCGCGGCCAAGGAGGAGGAGCTGCAGTCCCTCCGAGGGGGCTCCGCCGGCGCCTGACTTCTCGCGCAATCTCCCCCCGACGCCTCGGTCCGACGACCGGGGCGTTCGGCTGCCCGCCAGAACCCACGCCAAGTCGTATGCCGCTGGGCTCGGTCCGCGCCCACCGCTCACTCGAGTGGCCCCGCCGTCCACAGCCCGCGCGGGCGTCGGGAGCCGGCTCAGCGGCATACGGCTGTGGAGACCCGGGCCACTCGAGGTGGAGTCCGCGCCCACCGCTCACTCGAGTGGCCCCGCCGTCCA
>NZ_JAPFQL010000006.1 GCF_028446585.1 Intrasporangium calvum | reverse complement strand
TGGTCGAGCGTCAAGCTGGAGTCGTCGAGGGCGACCTCGACGGCAGGACCCGTGACCGGGGTGGCCGCGGCGGCCGCCGCAATCTCCTCCGACTCCTGGTTGAGCGCCTCGAGGCGACTGTCCTGGGGGCCGCGTTCCTTCGTCAGGGTCGCCACCTCCTGTTGGAGGACGTCGAGCTCCTTCGCCTTCTCCTCGTTGCGGACGTTGCCCTCGAGGATGAGTGAGGGGAGGTCCCGGTCGGCCCGGAGGTCGTCGCCCTGTGCCGCCTGGAAGCTCATCGCGAACATCAGGCCGGCGCCTGCGGTCACGATCGGGACGAGGAAGCGCCACCCCAGCCGGGGACGGATCCTGGGCGCACCGTCGCGCGACCCTTCGTCGGACTCGCGGTCCGGGGGGACGTCGCTCACCATGCGGGAACCCTCTCAACTAGGCTGTGCACACCTATTCTGACCCACGCTCTGATCTGAGGAGCCTGCAGTGCCCGAGTCCAAAGGCCGTGACCACAAGACGGCCTACACCCCGCCCCCGCGGTCCAAGGCCACCGAGCCCAACCCGACCTGGTGGGCGCCCGCCTTCATCACGCTCCTCGTCCTCGGGCTGCTGTGGATCGTCACGTACTACATCACCGAGTACCGCTATCCGATCAGTGCGATCGGCGTGTGGAACCTCGCCATCGGCTTCGCCCTACTCATGGGCGGCTTCATCATGACGATGCGGTGGCGCTGACCGAGTTATCCACACCTTGTCCCCAAGCTGGGGACGAATGACAACGATGTAACTACATCCACAGGGTTGTCCACAGCGGTGGACAACCCTGTTCGGCGCACCCAAATCCCCCCACCAACTCGAGTGGCCCCGCCCTCCACACACCCCACAAACTCGAGTGGCCCCGCCCTCCACACGACCCGCCCGCCGATCGTGGAACCCGGCTGTGGACCCCGGGGCCACTCGAGTTGGGGTGGGACTGGGGTCAGGTGCGGGGCAGGCGGAGGAGCGAGACGATGCGCTCGGCGGTGCGCTCCGGGGAGTCCTCGCGGGCGAGGCGCACCTGTTGGTCCGCCCACAGCTCGACGAAGTCCACGGGTTCGCCGGCGTCCACCACCGGTGCGATGAGCCGCTCCACCTCGGCTGTGTCGGCGGGGTCGTCGAAGTCCCACGCGAACGTGAAGACGAGCCCCGGCAGCCCGGCGGCCACCGCCTCGCGGAGCACCGCCAACCGGATCATATGGTTGAGCCGCTCGAACGACTCGGAGCCGAAGTCGAAGACGCCGAGCAGCGGCTCGATGGACTGATGGTTGTGGAAGAGGCGGTAGCCGGTCAGGTCACCCAGCGCCCGCCCGACCGTCATCTTGCCGACGGCGGGCGGGCCGATGACGCAGACGAGGTGCATCAGCCCGTTTCCGCGGTTAACGCCCGAAGGCCGTGAGGTCGCGGATCTCGACGGGGACCGTGAGGTACTTGCCGATCGTGATGGCCACGAGGAGCACGAGCACCGCACCCAGGGCCACCCAGGTCAGGTGGCGGACCTGCTGGCGGCGGAAGAGGACGATCGCCCCCGCGCAGGCCAACCCCGCGAGGAAGCCGCCGAGGTGCGCCTGCCAGGAGATGTTGGGGATGACGAAACCGAGTACCCCGTTGATGATGAGGACCCCGTAGATCCCGGCCGCCGAGCGGCCGAGGTGCCGGTTGAGGACGATGAGGGCGCCGAAGAGGCCGAAGATCGCACCGGAGGCCCCGACCACGGGCTGGAACCACGAGTCGTGCGCCGAGGTGAGCGGAGCATCCAGCGTCGGGTTGGTGGCCAGCAGGAGCACGGCGACCTGCCCGCCGATGCCGCTGATCAGGTAGAGCACGGCGAACCGGGCCCTGCCGAGCATCGGCTCGAGGTAGGAGCCGAGGATGAACAGCGCGTACATGTTGAACCCGATGTGCCACAGCGAGCGCGGGGCATGCAGGAACATCGCGGACAGGAAGCGCCAGGGCTCGGTCCACCCGAGGACCGGCTGGAACGCGAAGTCATCCGTCACCGCCGGTGAGGCCCACTGGAGGACGAAGAGCGCCACGCAGACACCGATGATGCCCTGGGTGACCAACGGCCGCCCGTCGGTCGCGCGGCCGCCGAAGATCGTCCGCGCCGTCGGGGCCGTGCGGGCCGCCTCACGGACGCAGTCGACGCACTGGATGCCGACAGCGGCGGGGCGCTGGCACTCGGGGCAGGCCGGCCGGCCACAGCGCTGGCACTTGACGTAGGCCTCGCGGTCAGGGTGGCGCGGGCAGACGGATGGTCCCGCTGGCTGCGGCCCAGCCCCCGGAGACACTGGGGGCTGGGCACCGGTTCCGCTGTCGGACAATGCGACTCAGTCCTCGATGGTGACCGAGTTGATGACGACGTCCTCGCGGGGCTTGTCGTTGGCTCCGGTCGCGACGTTGCCGAGCTTGTCGACGACCTCACGCGAGGGACCATCAGCGACCTCGCCGAAGATCGTGTGCTTGCCCTGCAGCCACGTCGTGGGGGCCGTCGTGATGAAGAACTGCGAGCCGTTGGTGCCCTTGCCCATCCGCTTGCCGGCGTTGGCCATGGCGAGCATGTAGGGCTTGGTGAAGTCCTTCTCCGGGTGGATCTCGTCGTCGAACGTGTAGCCCGGGCCACCGAAGCCCTGGCCGAGCGGGCAGCCGCCCTGGATCATGAAGTTGGGGATGATGCGGTGGAAGACGAGTCCGTCGTAGAACGGCGTCGGGTTCGTGCGGCCGGCGTCGTCCTTGTACTCCTTCTCCCCCTTCGCGAGGCCGACGAAGTTCTCGACGGTCTTGGGCGCGTGGTGGGGGAAGAGCTCGATGACGATGTCGCCGTGGTTCGTGTGCAGAGTTGCCTTCATGCGCCCAATCCTCGCACGCCGTGTGTTCTCGCCCCGGTGGGTAAGAGGAGGGTGGACCCGACGGCCCGTCGGGTGAAGGATCGAGACAGGAACCCTCGAGGCGAAGGAGCGGCCATGTCATTCATCGACAAGCTCAAGCAGAAGGCTGACGAGCTCGGTCTCAAGGAGAAGGCGGACCACCTCGCCGAGGAGGCGAAGAAGGTGGCCGAGCAGGCCAAGGAGAAGGCCGGCGACCTCGCTGCGGAGAACCGCGACAAGGTCGGGAGCGTCCTCGACAAGGCGGGCGCCAAGATCGACGAGAAGACCGAGGGCAAGTACTCCGACAAGATCGCCAAGGCCAAGGAGCAGGTGACCAAGGGCGTCGACAAGCTGGCCGAGGGCGGCACGCACGGTGCTGGCGGCACCGCAGCAGGTGCGGCCGCTGCCGGCGCGGCGACCGCAGCCGGGACGGCAGCCGCCGGAGCCACCGCGACGCCGGACGAGTTCGGCATCATCCCCGACGAGGAGGAGGTCGCCGAGGAGGTCCTGTCGGTCGAGGTCGACCCGGAGGCGCCCCTCGACGGTCCGCCTGAGCCGGACGTGACTCTCGGTGCCGCCCGCCCCCAGCGCGCGTACGACGAGTCGGGTGAACCTCTGGACGACCTGCCGCTCGAGCCCGACGCCCCCGACGCCCCCGGCTCGCAGGCCTGGTGAAGGTGCGCACTCCGTGAGTGTGGGTAAGGACCAGACGACCTAGGAGGAGTTGCATGTTCCGAACGAAACCGACCCGATCCGAAAGGCTCAAGATGCAGGTCGTCGAGGCTCGGGAGCACGCGGCGGCCACCGCCAGCGAGCTCGGCCACACCGCCGGCGAGCGGCTTGCCGTGATGCGCGAGCAGGCTGCACCCGTGGCGACCGACGCAGCAGAGCGCGTCAAGGTCGCGCTGGACGAGGCGAAGCTCCGGGCAGCCCCCGTGGCTGCAGACCTGGCTGAGCGAGCTCGCCCCAAGGTCGAGTCCGCCCAGTCGACGCTCGTGGACTCGTTGCTGCCCAAGGTGGGAGCTGCCATCGGCGTGGCCTCGGCGGCGCTCGCCCAAGGCGCCGACGAGGCGAAGGAGCGGATGCGCGAGTCCGCCGAGCCGCGGGTGCAACACGCTCGCGATACCGCCAAGGTCAGCACCGACCGCGTGCGTGACGCCTACCGCGTGCTGAGCGGCGAGGCCGTGGCCAAGCCGGCCAGGGGGGGCCGTCGCACGTGGCTCATCGCCATCGGCCTCGGTGCCGCAGCGGTGGCGGCCGTGGCGGCCTACCGCAAGCAACAGGCCGACGACCCGTGGGCCACGTCCTCGACCGGCAGCCTGGGCGCCGCCAGCGGCTACGGCGAGAACGTGTCCCTCAAGGACAAGGCCGCCGAGAAGGTTGGTACCGCCAAGGAGGCCGTGACCGAGGCCGTGACCGAGGTCGCAGCCAAGGCCAAGGAGAAGGTGGCCACCATGACGGACGCCAAGGACCGCTCGGACGACCTCGTCTCCGACGCGGAGATGGAGGAGGCCTCCATGCTGACCGACGCGGAGCTGGACGAGGACCTCGGCACCGTGCCGACGGACGACGGCGAGGTCACCGCCGTCGACTCCACCCTCGGCTCCGACGCCATCGACGGCACGGTCGGCACACTGCCCAGCCAGACGAAGGGCAGCACGCCGAAGCCCACGGCCTGACCATCAGCCAACAAAGCAGACGGACCCGGTGCCTGAGGCGCCGGGTCCGTCTCCGCTTGAGCTGGCTCGCACAGACAGGGGGACAGCGCGAGCCGGCACATGCAGAAGGGCTGGGCGCGGTTCGTGCGGGCCCAACCCTTCGCTGCGTCCAGTGTAACCAGACACCGGGCGCCCTGGCGATAGGTTGGCTGAAACTTCTATAACGGATGTGGGCGGCGTCACGTCCGTGACCCGCCTCATCGAGTGTGGCACCGGCCGGTCCGGCACACCAGCCGGACTTCCTATGGGTTTGGTAAGAGATTGGTAAGGACCGAAATCCTCCAAGAATCCCGTCCCGGTCCTCTGTCTCACGCCGGGTGACTCGCTCATCCGGGCCCTCCGGCCTGCCCCGCCACGCTGAGAAGGCCGGGCGCGGACGGGAGCCAGCCCAGCGGCATACGGCAGAGGGGGTATCTGGAACCCGGGGGCCGCCCTCCTCAGGACGAGTAGCATCGTTCGTACAGGGAGCGCACCGCCGTGGGGTGGACCAATGGACGCGAGTCTGAAGCTGTCATTGGGTGAGGTCGGGGCCGATGGCGCACGCCTCGAGGTCCTCCACCGGCAGCTGCACGCCGAGTTGCAGCATGCGGATGACCTCGACGTCAGGAGCCTCCCCTCGGCCGTCGGAACGCCTGACGGCGCCCGCGCACTCGGCCCCGCGGAGATCAGCGCCCTGTCCGTGGCCGTGCTCGGCTCGGGCGGACTGCCGACGCTCTTCGCCTGCCTCCGCGACTGGCTGGGGCGCGGCCACCAGGCGCAGCGGTCGATCCGCCTCGAGGTCGACGGCGACGTCATCGAGCTCGACGACGCCGACGACGCGCAACGGCAGGAGCTCCTGCGAATCTTCCTGGCCAGACACGGGATCGGGGAGGCGACATGACAGGGACGAGACGCGCCCTCATCGTGGCCAACGACACCTATGACCATGCAAGCCTCGGACAGCTCCGCGCCCCGGCAGCCGACGCCGAGGCCCTCGCGGACGTCCTCGGTGACCCCGAGGTCGGTGGTTTCACCGTCACCGTCGTCCACAACGAGCCCTCGCACGAGGTGCAGGGCCGGATCGAGGATGTCTTCGCCGACAGCAGACCCGACGACCTGCTGCTGCTCCACTTCTCCGGGCACGGGATCAAGAGCGACAGCGGGGAGCTGTTCGTCGCAGCACGGAACACGCGCCCCGACCGGCTCGGCTCAACAGCGGTGTCGGCCGACTTCATCCAGCGGTGCATGAAGACGTCTCGGGCGAGGAGCATCGTGCTCT
Source organism: Intrasporangium calvum (assembly GCF_028446585.1). Taxonomy (GTDB): domain Bacteria; phylum Actinomycetota; class Actinomycetes; order Actinomycetales; family Dermatophilaceae; genus Intrasporangium; species Intrasporangium calvum_A. The sequence continues at coordinate 87,563 of NZ_JAPFQL010000006.1, read as the reverse complement.
TCCTCGACTGCTGCTACGGCGGCGCGTTCGGGGAGGGGGTCGCGGTCCGAGCGGCCGGGCCGGTCAACGTGATGGACAGCTTCCCGGCCAGCCGTCTGGGCGGGGGCCGGGGACGGGCCGTGATCAGTGCCTCCAGCGCGATCGAGTACGCCTTCGAGGGCACCGAGCTCGCTGCGGACCAGACCGCGAAGCCGTCCGTCTTCACCTCTGCCGTCGTCGAGGGCTTGCGGACCGGTGAAGCCGACCGCGACGAAGACGGGCTCGTCTCGCTCGACGAGCTCTACGACTACGTCTTCGACCGGGTCCGGGCCGAGAACCCGAAGCAGACCCCGGGCCGCGACGTCGAGATGGCTGGCGACCTGTTCATCGCCCGCAGCCGGCGGAGGAGGCTCCGGCCGGCTCCGATCCCCGAGGCCGTCGCGGCAGCCCTCAAGGAGGCCAACCCGACGTTCCGGCGCGGAGCCGTGAGCGAGCTGCGCGACCGGTTGCTCCATGACGACCCGGCTGCGGCGCTCGGCGCTCTCGAGGCCCTGCAGGAGGTGGTCCGGACCGACACGAAGTCCGTGGCCGACGACGCGGCTGCGGCCATCGCCTCGGCGCGGATGACCCTGGAGCCCAGTGCCATTGACTTTGCGGCGGATGCGTCCGAGCCCCAGGTTGTGATGGTCGAGGTTCGCGGACCGGCGCTGGTCCGCGAGCTCACGGTCACGACGGACCCGCCGCTCTCCGCGCAGGTCGATGAGGACGGGCGGGTGTCGGTGAGCCTGGCGAAGGTTGCCGAGCGGTTCGTCGGGCAGGTCAACCTCACGAGTCCGCTGCGCTCCGTGGTCCTCCCCGTGACCGCGGCAGCGGCCTCCCGGGAAACGGATGCCGCTGCGGTCGCGCCACCGCCGGAAGAGGCGTTGGTCGAGCGTCGGCTGGCCCCGGCCACCCCGCCAGCAGAGGCTCAGCCCGAGGCCGCCGTCCCTGTGGAGATTCCGCCTGCCCCGACCCGCGAGCACGGCACGGTCCGCTCGGACGTCGCGGGCGTGCTCTCGCGGCGGGCCCGGCGCCTGATGGCCGCCCTGTCCGCCCTCGGCGGCCTGCTCATCTTCGCCAGCTTCACGGCGCCGTGGGTGTGGAGCGATCCGCTCGGAGCCATCGTTCCGGGCCAGACCGTGGGGCTGGCCGTCGTCGCCGTCACGGCCATCGTTGCCGGCATCGCCACCGTCGTGGACCAGCCGCGGGGGCTGGTGGCCGCCGGGCTCGTCCTCGGAGTCGGGCTCGTCGCCGGTACGAGCCTGCTCACCCCGCTGGGCATCATCTCCGAGTTCCGCATGTCGGAGGTCCACGAGGGCCTGTGGCTCGCTGTGATCGGGGAAGCTCTCCTTGTCCTGGCGAGCGTCGTCGCCCTCGCCTCAGTGATGCGTTCGGGAGAGGCTTCCGGTGCCTGGCCCGGCCTGGGCGACCGTATCCGCTTGGCGGTGCTGGCGCTCGTGCTGGTGGGTGCGGTGACCTTGATGGTCTACGCGGCGTGGCTGATGCAACAGCCGGGCGGTCCGTGGGGGCCGATCATGATGCTCTGGGCCGTGACGTGGCTCGTTGCCGGGGCCGTCGCCGTGAGTACCAGGCCGACGAAGCTGGCCCGGGCGTTCCTCATCGGTTGGGCCCTGGCGGCTCTCGGCCAGCCGATGTCGGACTTGAGCTTCCTCACGATCAAGGGGGAGCCATCACAGGGCATGCCCATCGTCGTCATTGCCCTGCTCTGCCTACTCGTCCTGGCGACGATCCTCGACCGAGGGGTCAAGGGCCCGAGGCGCCACTACGAGGGCTCGGAGCTGAGGTCGGGGTAGAAGCCCTCGATGTGGGCCGCGACCAGATCCGCGGCGCGCCCACCGTCACGGGCCGCGATCGCGTCGTAGATCTTGCGGTGCTCGCCACTCAGCTGGGCGGCGACGCCTGCATAGTCGCTGCGTGCCTGCAGCCGGCTCAGCAGCGTGGAGCGCATCGCGTTGCGCAGCGCCGTCGTCAGCTCGGCGACGAGGGTGTTGCCGCTCGCTCGGGCGATCGCCACGTGGAAGGCCGTGTCGGCGTCGTTGAACTGCTCGACCGTGCTGGCCGGGTCCTCCATCGCAGCGAGCGACTCGGCGAGCTGGCGTAGGTCCTCCTCCGTCGCGTGGGTGGCGGCGAGCGCCGCGGACTCGCGCTCGAGGGTGATCCGGGCGCGGACGAGGTCCTTGGAGTTGACGCTGGCGACGAGGACGTGGAGGCGGATCAAGCGGGTCAGGGCCTCGGCGGGCGCAGACGTCAGGATGGTGCCGGCGTCCCGGCCGGACCCGGTCGCCTGGGTGATGAGGCCCATCGCCTGGAGGACGCGGATGGCCTCGCGCACGGCGACGCGGCTGACGCCGAGGGCAGCGGCCAGCTCGCGTTCGGCCGGGAGCCGGTCGCCGACGCCGAGCCGGCCTGAGGCGATCTGCTCCTCGATGCGATCCAGGACGAGCTCATACGTGCGGGGGCGGCTGACGGGCGCCCAGCCCTCGCGGGACTCGTCCGGACCTGTTGTCATCCCAGCCGCACCTCTCGGTTCACCGAATCTTTCGGTCCATCACTTGACGACATCCTAGGCGCACCCTACGGTGGCCTCACCTCAATGTGGTCCTACCACATCATGCGCGTACCAACACGCCCCTTCCCTTACAGCGCCGTAAGCCGGCCGTCGCCTGACGACGGCGGCAGGAGGATCTTCCTGATGTTTGCGACCGTCCCCATCGGCACCGCTTTGGTGACCGACGACTTCGTCCAGTCCCTCGCTCCAGTCGGCGGCAGCCTCGCGCTGTCGGCCCTCGTGGGCCTGCTTCCACTCGTCGTGGTGTTCCTCCTGCTCGGAGTCGTCAAGACCCAGGCGTGGGTGGCCGCCATCGCAGGTCTGGGCACGGCCCTGCTCGTCGCCGTCATCGGCTACGGCATGCCGGCCTCACTGGCCCTGCTCTCCGCCACCCAGGGTGGAGTCTTCGGCGTCTTCCCGATCATGTGGATCGTCCTCACCGCGCTCTGGCTCTACCAGCTCACGGTGACCAGCGGCCGGTTCGAGGACCTGCGCGCCACCTTCAACATGGTCAGCGAGGACCCGCGCATCCAGGCAGTCCTCATCGCCTTCTGCTTCGGCGGCCTGCTCGAGGCCCTCGCCGGGTTCGGTGCTCCCGTAGCGATCACCGCCACGATGCTCATCGCCCTGGGCGTCGCCCCGCTCCGGGCCGCGGGCACGGTCCTGCTCGCCAACACCGCACCCGTCGCGTTCGGCGCCATCGCCATCCCGATCACCACGGCCGCCACGCTCACCGGCATCCCCGAGTCGACCATCGGTGCGATCGTCGGGCGCCAGGCGCCACTCCTCGCCGTCGTCGTCCCGCTCCTGCTCCTCCTCGTCGTCGACGGCAAGCGCGGTCTCCGCGAGGTGTGGCCGGCCGCCCTCGTGACGGGTCTGTCGTTCGCCGTGGCCCAGTTCCTCACCTCGAACTACCTCTCGGTCGCGCTCACCGACATCGTGGCCTCGCTCGCCGGCCTCGGCGCAACCGTTCTGTTCCTCCGGGTGTGGACCCCGGTCGGCGCCCGTGAGGCGCACGAGCGCCTCGAGGCCGGTCGCCGGCACGAGCACGCTGAGGCGGTCGCGGCGGGCCGAGTCCCCGCCGGGTCCACCAGCGCACCCACCAGCACCTCCTCGGTCGCGACGAGCGTGCTCGACGAGGACCGCACGGCGCCACTTCCCGCGGCACGGATCTGGATGGGCCTCTTCCCCTACCTCCTCGTCATCGCGGTCTTCTCCGTCTCCAAGCTGGTCCCGGCCGTCAAGTCCTTCCTTGCCGGCACGGACCAGAAGATCGCCTGGCCAGGCCTCGACGGCCACGTCCTGAGCGCCTCCGGCAAGCCGATCTCCTCGACCAGCTACACGTTCCAGTGGCTCTCCAGCCCCGGCACGATGCTCCTCATCGCCGGCGTCATCGTCGCGATCGTCTATGGCATCAGCGCTCGTCAGGCAGTGCGGGATTTCACTGACACGGTCTTCAAGCTGCGCTGGGCCATCCTCACCGTCGCGAGCGTCCTCGCCCTGGCCTACGTCATGAACTTCTCTGGCCAGACGATCTCCATCGGCACGTGGATCGCCGGCACCGGCGCCTTCTTCGCCTTCCTCTCCCCGGTCCTGGGCTGGATCGGCACGGCGGTCACCGGCTCCGACACGAGCGCCAACGCCCTCTTCGCCAAGCTCCAGGCCACGGCCGGTTCGCACGCCGGCATCAACGAGAGCCTGCTCGTCTCGGCGAACACGACCGGTGGCGTCGTCGGCAAGATGATCAGCCCCCAGAACCTCACCATCGCAGCGAGCTCAGCGGGCCTGGACGGCCAGGAGTCGGCCATCCTGAGGCGCGTCCTGCCGTGGAGCGTCGGGCTGCTCCTCTTCCTTTGTGTCCTCGTATTCCTCCAGTCGACCCCGATTCTCGGTTGGATGCTGCCATGAGCACTCAAGGCACCACCTCCCGGCTGCACTCCGGTCCCGGACTGCCCGCCGACGTCCTTGCCGAGCTCCGTGGCTTCGTCGGTGACCAGCACGTCCTCGTTCACGACGGTGACGTCGAGCCGTTCTCCCGCGACGCCACCCCCCTCTTCCGCGCCAGACCGGATGCCGTCGTCCTGCCGGCGACCACCGCGGAGGTGAGCGCGATCCTCGCGCTCGCCACCCGGCGGGGCATCCCGGTCACCCCGCGTGGAGCGGGCTCCAACCTCGCCGCCGCGACCATCCCCGAGCACGGTGGCATCGTCCTGGTCCTGACCCGGATGAACCGGGTCCTCGAGGTCAGCCAGGGTGAGTTGCTGGCCGTGGTGCAGGCGGGCACCACCACGGCGACCCTCGCGGACGCCGCCGCCGCCAAGGGCCTGCTCTATGCCCCGGACCCGGGCAGCCGCACGGTGTCGACGGTGGCCGGCAACGTGGCCATGTGCGCCGGTGGCCTCCGCGGCCTCAAGTACGGCGTGACCCGCAACTACGTCCTCGGCCTCGAGGTCGTCCTGCCGACGGGCGAGGTGATGCGCACGGGCGGCCGGCTGTGGAAGGACGTCGCCGGCTACGACCTCACCCGCCTGCTCACCGGGTCGGAAGGCACGCTCGCCGTGATCACGGAGATCACCGTCGGCCTGCTCCCGATGCCGGCGACCTCCTCGACCGGCGTCGCCTACTTCGACAACCTGTCCGACGCCGGGCGGGCCGTGGCCCAGATCATCGCGCAGGGCACGCTGCCCGCCACCCTCGAGTTCCTCGACAACCGCTGCGTCAACGCGGTCGAGGACTACGCCCAGCTCGGTCTCGACCGGCAGGCCGGAGCGCTGCTCCTCTTCGGTGACGACGGAGGCCCCGACGTCGTCGCCGCGTCGCTGCAGCGGATGGCCGACGTGTGCACGGACATCGGTGCCCGCGGCGTCACGCTCGCCCAGGACATCGCCGGCTCGGAGGCGCTGCTCTATGCCCGGCGCTGCTCGCTCCCCGCCCTGGCCCGGCTCGCCCCGATCACCATGCTCGAGGACGTCACCGTGCCCCGGCCCAAGCTGGCCGAGATGGTCGACACGATCGACGCCATCACGGCCAAGCACGACGTCACCTGTGCGACCTTCGGCCACGCGGGCGACGGCAACCTCCACCCGACGGTCGTCTTCGACCCCGGCGACGGCGACGCCCGCCACCGCGCCGAGGCGGCCTTCGACGAGATCTTCCATGCGGCCATGGCCCTCGGTGGGACCATCACGGGGGAGCACGGGGTCGGTGCCGCCAAGCGTCCCTGGCTGGCCGCGCGGCTCGGCCCGGACCAGCTCGCCCTGCTCAAAAGGATCAAGACCGCCTTCGACCCGGCCGGCATCCTCAACCCCGGCAAGCTGGGCTCATGACGGACCGCGACATCTTCGACAAGGACCTGCTCGCGGCGTGCATCTCCTGCGGGTTCTGCCTGCCGGCGTGCCCGACCTACGCGATGACGCAGGACGAGCGGTCGAGCCCCCGCGGCCGGATCACGCTGATGCGGGCCCTCGAGACGGGCCGCCTCGACGAGGACGACCCGACTCTGCAGGAGCAGTCGTCCTTCTGCCTCGGCTGCCGCGCGTGCGAGACCGTCTGCCCGGCCGGCGTGCAGTACGGCGCGCTCCTCGAGCAGTGGCGCGACCACCAGTGGCGCGGGCGGCACGTGCCGCCGGCTGCCCTGGCCCTGCGCACCGGCATGCGGGCCAAGCCGCTCATCGAGGCGGCCGGCCGCATCCGTGGCGCCGCCAAGCCCACCGGCCCGGCTCGGCCGGACGTCGAGGCGCACCTCATGCTCGGCTGCGCGGAGCGCGCGATGTTCCCCCAGCTGTCCAAGGCGGTGCTGCGGCTGCTGCCCGACGCCGTCGACGTGCCCTCCGGGCAGGGCTGCTGCGGCGCGCTGCACGCCCACAACGGGGACTCCAGGACGGCTCACCGGATGGCCGAGGAGCTGGGCGAGGTCATGCCTGGCGTGATCCTCACGACCGCCGGTGGCTGCGGCGCGCACGTCGCCCAGGTGCTCGGGCGCGAGCGCGTCCGTGAGCTGTCGGAGTTCCTCCTCCAGTACTGGGGCGAGCACCCCGACCGCCTGCCCGACCTGCGGCGGCTCACCGTCGACGGGCGGCCGGTGCGGGCCGCGCTCCAGGACTCGTGCCACCTGCGCAACGGCCTGCACGTGACCGCGGAGCCGCGTGAGCTGATCGCGCGCGTCGCCGACTACGTCGAGCTGCCCTCAGCGGGCACCTGCTGCGGCGCCGCCGGGACCTACTCGATCCTCCGCCCGGAGGACTCCCAGCGCGTCCTCGACATTCACCTCGACGAGATCGAGGCGGCCGACCTCGACTACCTCATCGTCGTCAACATGCCGTGCCAGCGGCAGATGATCAACGGCCTCAAGCGCCGCGGCTCGAAGGTGCGCGTCCTCCACCTCGCCGAGCTGCTCGCCTCAGCGCTGTAGCGAAGACCCAGCCCAGCGGCATACGACAAGCAGTTGGTATGCCGCTGGGCTCGGGTGCGCGGTCAGCGCGCGCTGTAGCGACGGCGGGCGATCGTGAGCCCGACGATCGAGATCACGGCGACCACCATGTAGTAGATGCTCGGCGCGTTGAGGGAGCCGGTCGTGTCGAGGAGCCAGGTCAGGACGAGTGGCGCGATGCCACCCATCGTGGTGACGCCGACGTTGTAGGCGACGGAGACGCCCGTCGTCCGCACCGCGGTGGGGAAGATCTCCGTGAGCAGCGTCGGCAGCGGCCCGAAGTAGAACGCCATGATCACGCCGAGCAGGCCGATGACGAGGACCAGGACCGGCACGCTCGGCGTGGTGATGATCAGCTGGAACAGGGGCCAGGCCAGCGCGAGCGCGGCGACCGCCGCCCAGAGCATGACGCGGGCCGGGCCGACCCGGTCGGCGAGAATCCCCACGAACGGCGTGCCGGCGAGGGTGACGATGCCCGCGACGATCCCGCCGAGATAGGCGGCGCTGGCCGGGATGTCGAGGTTCTTCACCGCGAAGGTCGGCATGTAGAGGATGAGGTAGACCGAGATCGTCGCCACGCCGAGGCAGGCCGCCCCGGTGAGCACCCGGCCGAGGTGGTGGGTCAGCGTGGCCCGGATCGGGGCCTCGTGCTTCTCGCTCGCGACGAACTCCTCCGGCTCGGACAGGCGGGCCCGGATGTAGAGCCCGACGGGGCCGATGAGGATGCCGATGATGAAGGGGATGCGCCAACCCCACGAGTAGAGGTCTTCCTCGGAGAGCCAGTTGAACAGCGCGTAGCCGAACGCCGAGGCGAGGAACATGGAGATCCCCTGGCTCGCCACCTGCCACGAGGCGTAGAACGCCTTGCGGTGAGGCGCGGTCTCCACGAGGAAGGTCGTCGCCGTGCCGAACTCCCCGCCGGCGGAGAAGCCCTGGACCAGGCGGGAGACGAGGATGATGATGCCTGCCCAGGCGCCGACCGTGGCGTGGGTCGGCGCGAGGGCCATGATGGCCGTGCCGACCATCATCAGCATCAGCGTGAGCGTCAGCGCCTTCTTGCGCCCGTGCCGGTCGCCGTAGCCACCGATCAGCATCCCGCCGAGCGGTCGGACGACGTAGGAGATCGCGAAGGTCGCGAAGGTCAGGATGAGGCCGAGGCTGCCGTCACCCTCCGGGAAGAAGTTCTCCGCGATGACGACCGCGAACGAGGCGTAGACGATGATGTCGAACCACTCGAGCGCCGCCCCGATGGAGCTGCTGATGACGGCCTTGCGAGCGGCCGCCAGCCGCTCCGGGGTGACCCCTGGGGGTGCGGTGGTGACGGACATGGGACTCCTTGGGGGCAGGGCTGGGACTGGTGGGTCGTGATGGGTCAGGCTCGGGCGAAGGCGATGACCCGGTCGAGCAGCGCCTCGCACTGGGCGATCTGGTCGAGCGCGACGAACTCGTCCGGGGCGTGGGCCTGCGCGATGTCGCCCGGCCCGCAGACGACGGTGGGGATGCCGATCTGGTCGAAGAGGCCGGCCTCGGTGCCGTAGGCGACCTTCTCGCTCGTCGGCTCGCCGCCCCACTCGGTGAGCAGCGCGATGACCTCGGCGTCGGCCGGGGTGTCGAGACCGGGAGCCTGCGCGACGACGGACACCTCGACACGGGCGGCCGGGTTCTCGATGCGCATCGCCGCCTCGATCCGCTCCAGCTCGGCGCGGAAACCGTCGAGCACGGCGGTGGGGTCGACGCCGCCGATGGTGCGGAACTCGAAGTGCAGCGAGCAGTCGGCCGGCACGGTGTTGACGGCGATGCCACCCTCGATGAGGTTGACGGTGCAGGTCGTGTAGGGGACGTCGAAGGCCTCGTCATGGGGCCCCTCGGCACGGAACCGGTCGGCGACCGAGCGGACGTGGCGGGCGAACTCCGCTGCATATTCGATCGCGTTGACACCCTGCGGGGTCAGGGAGGAGTGTGCCGCGACACCGTGGAAGTCGACGCGCACGACGTTGATCGACTTGTGCCCGCGGATGACCCGCATGCTCGTGGGCTCGCCGACGATGCAGGCGCGAGGATGCAGACCACGTCCGGCGAGGTCCTTGACCAGGTCCTCGGCGCCGACACAGCCGATCTCCTCGTCGTAGGAGAAGGCGAGGTGGATGGGCTCACGCAGCGGCTCGGCGGCGATCTGGGGCAGCCGCGCGACCACCGCCCCGACGAACGCCTTCATGTCGCACGTGCCGCGGCCGTAGAGCCGGCGGTCCCGGACCTCGGGTGCGAACGGGTCGCTGCTCCAGTCCTGGCCATCGACGGGCACGACGTCGGTGTGGCCGGAGAGAACGATGCCGCCCGCCGTCCCCCCGTCGGCTGCCGGGAAGGTGGCGATCAGGTTGGCCTTGGTGCCCTCTGCGTTCGGCAGGACCACGGGCTCCAGACCGTGCCGACGCACCTCTGCCGCGACGAGGTCGATGAGTGGCAGGTTGGAGTCGCGGCTCGTCGTGTCAATCCGGATCAGGCGGGTGATCCAGTCGAGCGTCTCGGGGCTCGGAGCGGCGAGTTCGGGGTCCACGGCACGATCCTTGGGATGGGAAACGGGAAAGGGAGCGTGGCCGGTTGTGCAGTCCACGCCTGATCCTCGAGGATGACATTCATGGCCCAGTGCGCGCCTCCTGTCGCAGGATCACGTGCCGATGAGTGAGACGGTGCAGGATTCCGTCCGTGTCGACGAGCTGGACCTCGCCATCGTGGACTGCCTGCAGCTCAACCCGCGCGCTCCGTGGACCCTCGTGGGCAAGGCCCTCGCGGTGGACCCGGTGACCGTTGCCCGGCGGTGGCAGCGGCTCACCTCGACTGGAACGGCGTGGGTGACCGGGCGGGCCGCAGGGCACGCCGGACCTGAGGCGGGCCTTGCCGTGATCGAGCTCAGCTGCACGGCCGGTCGCACCTGGCCCATCGCCGAGCGCGTGGCCCAGCTGCCCCACGTGCTCAGCATCGAGCACATGAGCGGGCCGCGCGCGCTGTCGCTGCTCGTCGAGGTGCGCGACCTGGCCTTCCTCTCGCAGTTCCTGCTCCGGTCGCTGGGGCCGATCCGGGGAGTCATCGAGACCCGGAGCCACGCCGTGACACGCGTCCACAGGATGGGCGACGTGTGGCAGCTGCAGATGCTCGACCGTCACCAACGAGCCATCATGACGAGTCAGCTGGGACAGCACACCGTGAAGCCCGGCGGAGCAGGGGGGGCGCGCGGGCCCTACGACGAGATCGACCGGCGCCTCATCCTGTTGCTCGGCGAGGACGGACGGATGCCGGTCGTCGACCTCGCTGTGCGGCTCGGGCTGAGCGAGGGCGCCGTGCGACGCCGTCTGGGTGAGCTGGTGCGCAGCTCGCGGGTCATCCTCCGCTGCGACGTGGCCCTCCCGGCGTCGAGCTGGTCCGTCATCACGTGGGTCTGGTGTCAGGCTCCGGTCGACGACCCCGACACGATCGCCGCGATCATGCGTCACGCAAAGGGTGTCCGCGTGTGCTTCCAGGTGGCGGGGGGACAGCCCAACGTGCTGCTGGCGCTCAACGCGCCCTCCCTGCAGGAGACCGCAGCGATGGAGGCGGCTCTCGCCGCGGCCGCGCCCCGCCTGACGATCCTCGACCGGTCCATGGTGCTCCGGTCCGTCAAACGAATGGGACGCGAGCTCGACGCAGCAGGCCGGTCCATCCGCACCGTCCCCATGGACATCTGGGCCGACCCTGACTGACGGACGCGGACGGGTCCTTCGCCCCTCGGCCCTGACAGGGCAGGATCAGCACGTGGCCTCCGCCCCCGCTCAGACGCGCCGCCGGCTGCTCGGCGCCCAGCTGTCCGCGCCGCTGCGCCGCTACCTCGCCACGGAGTCGGGTGGCGCGACGTTGCTCGTCATCGCCGCGGTCCTCGCGCTGGCCTGGGCCAACTCGCCGTGGTCCGACGCCTACGTCCACCTCTGGGAGACCGAGCTGGCGATCGAGCTCGGCGACGGCGGGCTGGGCATGGACCTGCACCACTGGATCAACGACGGGCTCATGGCCGTCTTCTTCCTCGTCATCGGCCTCGAGGTGCGCCGCGACCTATCCGTCGGCGAGCTGACCGACCGGCGCCGGCTGCGGCTGCCGCTCCTCGCCGGGGTCGGCGGGATGGTCGTGCCTGCGCTCCTCTACCTGCTCGTCAACCGGTCGGGCGAGGCCGCCAACGGCTGGGGCGTCGTCATCGGCACTGACACGGCGTTCCTGCTCGGCACGCTCGCCCTGGTCGGGCCGACCGCGTCGACCCAGCTGCGCGTCTTCCTCCTCACCCTGACCGTCGTGGACGACATCGTCGCCGTCTCGGTCATCGGCGCCGTCTACTCCGACGACATCGACCTGCTGGCGCTGGCCATCGCGGTCGCCGCCGTCGCGGCCCTCGTCGTCCTCGGGCGCACGGCGGTCTGGCGGACCTGGCCCTACGCCGTGACCACCCTGGTGCTGTGGCTCGCAACCGTGCAGTCCGGGCTGCACGCCTCGGTCGCCGGCATGGTGGCCGGTCTGCTCGTCCCGGCGTATGCGCCGCGCCGGCACGAGGTGGAGCAGGCCGCGTCTCGGTTCCACGCCTTCCGGCAGTCTCCGCTCGCGGACGTCGGCCGCTCGGCGCAAGCGGCGCTCGTGCGGGCCGTGCCGGTCAACGAGCGGATGCAGCTCGTGCTCCACCCCTGGACGAGCTATGTCGTCGTGCCCCTCTTCGCCCTCGCCAACGCCGGGGTGGACCTGCGCGGCGGCGTGCTGCAGGAGGCGCTGCGGTCGCCAGTGACCTGGGGCATCGTCCTCGGGCTCGTCGTCGGCAAGTTCGTCGGCATCGGCGGATCCGCCCTGCTCGGGGTGCGGGCCGGCGTCGGGCCGTTGCCGCAGTGCCTCGGGCCGGGGCAGGTGCTCGGCGGCGCGGCCCTGTCGGGGATCGGGTTCACCGTGTCGCTGCTCATCGTCGGTCTCGCCTTCGGGCCGGAGCTGCAGGACGAGGCGACCGTCGGGGTGCTGCTCGCCCTGATCCTCGCCACGGTGCTGGGCTGGGTCGTCTTCAAGCTGGCCGCCGTGCTGCATGGGGAGACCTCCGCCGGCCTGCCCATGGTCCTCGACCGGCCGGTGGACCCCGAGCACGACCACGTGCGCGGCTCGGCGACGGCCCCGATCACGCTCATCGAGTACGCCGACTTCGAGTGTCCGTTCTGCGGGCGTGCCACTGGCGTCGTCAAGGAGGTGCGGGCGCACTTCGGCGACGAGCTGCGCTACGTCGTCCGGCACCTGCCGCTGCCCGACGTGCACCCGCACGCCGAGCTCGCAGCTGCCGCGGTCGAGGCCGCCGGCAGCCAGGGCCGGTTCTGGGAGATGCACGACCTGCTCTTCGAGCATCAGGACGCGCTCGAGATCGAGGACCTGGCCGGCTACGCGGGCGACCTCGGCCTCGACGTCGAGCGCTTCATCCGGGAGATCGACGACCGCGTCCACGAGGAGCGGGTCCGCAGCGACGTCGCGAGCGCAGAGGCGAGCGGGGCCCGGGGCACGCCGACCTTCTTCGTCGGCGAGCGCCGCCACGTCGGCCCCTACGACGCCCAGACCCTCATCGCCGAGCTCGAGGCCAGCCGCCACAACCCGGCGCCGTGACCCGCCGGGTCGTGGCGGTCCCTCAGTGCATCTCCTCGAGGAGCTCGGCGAGGTTGGCGCTCGGCTCCGCGACCAGGAGCGGGAGGACGAGGTCGTTCTCCTTCGCCGCGTGGCTGCGGAAGACCCGGAGCAGCGCCTCGGCCCACGTGCGCGTCGCGACCGGCTCGGCGCTCTGCTCGATGGCGTCGACGATGCCGAGGATGACCCCGTGCTCGATGACCATGCCGGCGATGAGCAGCCGGCCGGCCTCCGTGTCGGCGGCGGTCCGGTAGAACGTCCGCTCCTCGCCCGCCGCGTGCGGGGCGAGGCTGGTCCGGGCCCACGTCACGAGCTGGGCCTTCGCCTCGTCGGTGCCCAGGGCCGTGACCAGGCGCTCGAGCTCGGTGACGAGGTGCTCGTGGTGGCGGCGGATCTTCGCGGCGGCGGCTTCGTCGCGCTCGATGGGGGTGATGGTCTGCGACGTCATGGTGACCTCCTCGGTCGGGTTCGGCGGGCCGATCCCGCCATCACCCGCAGTGCATCACCGGGGGCCGAGCGAGTCCTTGACGCGGATCAAGTCCGAGTCAGCGGGCCCGTTCGAGGGCAGTCCGGTCCCAGCCGGCGGTGTCCGCCGCCGCCTCGTAGGTGCTCTGGAGGAAGTCGAGGAGCACTGCGTCGGGGTCGCGAGCGGTGCGCACCGCCGTGTAGGGCAGCACGAACTCGCCGAGGGCGTCGTCCCAGCGGGCGGCGGCAGGCCCGACGGGACGGGTCCGGTAGCCGTCCGGGTCGGGGTAGGCGTAGGCGTAGAAAAGACCCTCCCCCTCACCTCCGGGCCAGTAGCCAGAGCTGCTCACCTCGTGGGAGTACGCCTCGTGCATGACGTGGGGGCCGCAGTTCGGCATGCCGCCGGGGTGTGGCGGCGCGCCACGGCCGGAGAAGCGCGTCGTGGCCAGGTCGAGCGCGCCCCAGAAGAGGTGCACGGGGCTCGACTTGCCGAGGAAGCGCGCGCGGAACACCTCGAAGACCCGCTCCACCTCGACGAGCGTGCGCCAGAAGGCGGTGACGGCCTCGGCGTCGTAGGCGGCGTGGACCGTGTCCTCGGGGAACGGGATGGCGTCGGGCAGCTCGACCGGCACGGGCCAGATCTCGGTGGCCAGCCCCAGGCCGGTGAGCAGCTCGCCGAGCTCGGCATGGAAGTCCTTGACGGACTTGGGTTCGAGCGCCATGCTGCTGCGCTCACCCCGGGTCGTCGTCACGTCAAGGCGATGGTCGACGAGGTCGACGTCGATGGCGAAGCTGCGGCCTGCCTCACCGGGCATCGGCGAGGTGGTCAGGCCGCGGGTGGTGACGTAGAGCGGGGCGTTCCACCAGTGGTTGAGCAGCGGGGTCCGCGCGATGCGGATCTTGCCGATCACCTGCAGCCACAGGGCCAGCGTGTCGCGGGTGGGCTCCCAGCTCGCGACGGGCAGCTCGGGCCAGACCGGGTCGGGACTCATACGACGCTCCTGCCAGGTGTCATCGGCTCGACCCTGGTGCCGGGTACGGCTGGGGCACAGGGGATCACGTGAGCACGAAACGAGCCCAGCGGCATACGGAATGTCGTATGCCGCTGGGCTCGGTCCCGGGGAACGCTCACGTGGGTGGGCGGTCTCGTCAGCCGACGAGGGCGCGCTCGCGCTGGCGGTCGGCGACGCGGCCCTGGCTGCGCGGGGTGAGGGCGCGGTCAACGCTGTAGGCGCCGGCGCCCGTGGCGGCAAGGACGAGCGCACCGGCGGCGAGGGCCGCGACGAGCTCCCAGCCGTTCTCGGTGACGAAGACGCCGTTGCCGATGTGGACGAGGACGGCCGCGCCGACCATGTCGAGGACGAGCAGGACGCTGAAGACGGTGGTCAGGGCGCCGAGGATCAGGGCGATGCCGCCGACGAGCTCGATGACAGCGGCGAGCGTCGCGGCGATGCCGGGGGCGGGGACGCCCATCTGCTCGAAGGCCGCACCGGTGCCGTCGAGGCCCCACTCGGTGAACTTCTGCCAGCCGTGGGCGAGGAAGATCGCGCCGATGAGGACGCGGGCAACGAGGAGGACGGCGTCACGGCCGCCGAGGGGCTTGAGGAGCGAGGTCACGATATCTTCCCAGTCATTAGTTGAAGTCTTAACTACTTGGATGACTGTAGCGGGTCGTCGACCACGGTTCAATTCGGGGGCCGCTAGCCTTGCCGGGACCCGCCGAACGATCCGGCGGCTCGTGTGAAGGGGACGGCATGGAGGACCAACCACCGGCTGGTGAGCGCGTCACGGTTCGATCCAGCGGGGAAGGGGCCGACTGGGTCGCGGACTCCGGCGGGTTGCCCGTTGAGGGCGCCACACTGTCCGAGACCCTCGCCGAGCACGGCAGCCTCACCGACGGCGAGACGATCGCTGTCGCGGGCGGGGTGGCTGCGGGGCTGGCCGCCATCCACGAGGCGGGCGCTGTCCATGGTGCCCTGGAGCCTGAGCTCGTCACCGTCGCGCCTGACGAGGGAGCCGTGCAGGTCGGTGGCTTCGGTGGCTCCGGTGGCTTCGGTGCCGGCGGGAAGGCGGAGGGTCCGGCATCGCCCTACCTGGCCCCGGAGCAGGTGGCAGGTGCTGAGCCCGACGCCCGCAGCGACCTCTATGCCCTCGGCTGCATCATGATGACGATGCTGACCGGCGCGCCTCCGGTGTCCACCCCGGCAGACCGCGCAGTGGGTGCGGAGGCGCCGCGCACCGGCGCGCCGTGGCCCTCCGACGCCAAGCCCGACGTCGACCCCGCGCTCAACGGTCTCGTCCATGACCTGCTCGCCGCGTCGCCCAGCCGGCGACCGGTGTCGGCGGCGGAGGTCGTGAGCCGCCTCGGACGCATCCGGGCCGATCTCATGGACCGGCAGGTCGTCGTCGCCCTGCCCGCTGGAGCAGCCCCGGCCGTCGCAGCCCCCGTCGTCGAGCCCGTCATCGAGCCCGTCATCGAGCCCGTCATCGAGCCCGACTACGAGGCGGAGCGCACCCAGCCCATCCCCATCGTCGCCACCGACGACGAGGAGCGAAGCGGCCTCGCCGGCGTGCTCGGCGTTGCTGCCATCCCCTGGCCCTGGGTGCTCGGGAGCCTCGCCGGGGTGGCGCTGGTCCTGTTCCTCCTCTTCCTCTCCTTCGGGGACGGCGACAGCGAGACTCCCCTCGCGGGGCCAGGCGCCACGAGCCCCGCGACGGCCGGCGCCAGCACCACGGAGGCGCCGACCTCGACCGGACCGACCTCGCCGGTGACGACGTCGTCCACGAGCAGCCCCTCCACCACCGCCACGACGTCTGCGACCAGCACCACGACGACCGCCACGACCCGCGACTCGTCGCCCACCGTCACCGCCGCCCCGCCCTCGGCACCGCGCACGCTCGACGAGGCGATCGACGCACTCCGGGCGACCGTCCGAGCGGTGGCACAGAGCGGGGCCGTCGACAGCGCGGCCGGCAGCGAGCTGATCCAGTCCGCCGACGAGCTCACGACCTGGGCTGACCGCAGCTCCGTCCAGCTGCGCCGCCGCGTCAGCGACCTCGACGGCTACGTGGACCAGCTCGCCTCCTCCGGCGACATCACGAGCGCCGCCTACCAGGAGGTCACCGCCGCCATCGCTGCGCTGCAGGGCCAGCTCGGCTAGACGCGGAACCCAGCGGCATACGGACGCACGAGGACCCCGCCCGAGCGGGCGGGGTCCTCACGACGCTCACTCCCCGCGCGGGCTGATCTCCCCCATCGGGCCGAAGCCGGACACCTCCTCGGCGTCGACGTAGATGATCTGCGGACGAGCGGAGACGATGTCCGGCATCTCGGCCATGAACCGCGCCACGTGCTCCTGCTGCATGTGCTCACCCCCGGCGGCGCTGTCGGCGAACCCCTCGATGGCGACATAGGTCTGGGGATCGTCGACGCTGCGGGAGAACTCGAAGAAGACACAGCCCGGCTCGTCGTTGACGGCCTTGGCGTAGAAGGACGAGAGCTCCTCCCACTCCTGCTGACGGTCGGGGCGGATCGGGAACTTGACGATGATGAGGATCACTGCTGACTCCTTGGATGACGGGGTGGTGGGCTGGCGCCCAGTCAGGCGGGCGTCGCCTCGGCAGACGGCGGCGGACCGACCACTGCCTGGATCTTCGCGCCGAGGACACCGGAGAGCCACCCGAGAGCCGCTCCGATGACCAGGGCCAGGACGGTCGGCCAGAAGGCGAACTGCGTTCCGAAGAACGAGGCGGCCCCGACGAACGCGCCCGGGATGAAGGACAGCGGGGCGAAGCCTGCCTGCAGGCACATGGCCAGGGCGATGACGCCGACCGCGATGGCGAGCGCGCCGGGGAAGGTCGCCACGGTCAGGAACTGGGCGACCAACCAGCCGTAGACGACGCCGGAGAGGTTGGCGAGCAGGCCGTTGCGCAGCCCCGTCGCTCCGCCGCCGGCGGCGAAGTAGGTGGCCCAGGCGACGAAGCCGACCCAGGTGATGAGGCCGAGCGCGACGGACGCCTGGGTCCAGACTGCGGCGAGCAGGCCGATCGAGACGCCGATGCCGAGGTAGTTCTTCATGGTGGACTCTTTCGTCTGGAGGGGCGGCTCAGGGGACGAGGATCGCCCGGCCGCGGACCTTGCCCTGGTCGAGGTCGGTGATCGCCTGCTGGAAGTCGTCCAGGGCGTACTTCTGCGTGTGGAGCGTGACCGCCCCTGATGCGGCGAGCGCCATGAGGTCCTGCAGGTCGTTGTAGGACCCGACGAGGTTGCCGATGACGTTCTTCTCGCTCGAGATGAGGTCGATGGTCGGGACGTCGACGTTCTCGCCGTAGCCGACCACGTGGTAGTCGCCCGCGGCCCGGGTCATCGCGATGCCCCGGCTCGTCGAGCCGTTCTCGCCGACGAAGTCGACGACGACCTCGGCTCCGAGACCGTCGGTGAGGTCGAGCACGGCGTCGACCTGGTGCTCGTCGCCGAGCACGCCCACGTGCGCACCGATCGAGGTGGCCAGCTCGAGCGCGGCCGGGTTGCGGTCGACGACGACGAGTCGGGCGGGCGAGAGCGCCTTGAGCACCTGGATGCCGATGTGCCCGAGTCCGCCCGCGCCGATGATGACGCACGTGTCGCGGGGCGTGAGCCGGCGGGCAGCCTTGGCGGCGGCGTGGTACGCGGTGAGCCCGGCGTCCGCCAGCGCCGCGACGTCCGAGGGCTCGAGGGAGTCGTCGATGCGCACGACCGAGCGGGCTGAGGTCAGCAGGTAGTCAGCGTAGCCGCCGCTCGTGTTGATGCCGGGGAAGGCGTTGTTCGCGCAGTGGACGTCGTCCCCGGAGCGGCAGGCCCGGCACAGCCCGCACGTGATGAGCGGGTGGAGGATGACCTTGTCGCCCTCCTTGACGTTCGTCACGGCAGAGCCGACGGCCTCGACCCAGCCGGCGTTCTCGTGGCCGATCGTGTAGGGCAGCTGGACCTGGGACTTCTCGGCCCACTGCCCTTCGAGGATGTGCAGGTCGGTGCGGCACACTCCGGCGCCGCCGATCTTGACGAGGACGTCCCACGGGCCGGTGACCTGGGGGACCGGCACCTCGGCCATCTTGAGGTCCTCGTGGTAGCCGACGACCTGGACGGCGCGCATCGTGCTCATGACTGGTGCTCCTTGGTGGCGATCGGGAGAAGGTGGTGGTGGTCGGCGGGCTCCGCACCGTCGAGCCGGGGCGCCTGGTCGGCGCCCGAGCCGGCATAGCGGGTGCGCAGCAACCCACGGCAGAAGTGGGCGTTGCCGTCGATGGAGATGCGGGTCGCGCGGGCGCGGCGCAGCGCCATCGGGACCTCGGTCGTGTCGTAGGGGCGGCCCTCGTGGTCGACGAGGACCCGGGCGTTGGGGGTGGTCGGCAGCCCCAGCGCCCTTCGCCGCCGCAGCAACGCGTCCGTATGCCGCCCAGCTGGCAGCCGCTCGAGCGTGACCTCCCCGAGGGCCTCCTCCCGGACCGACGGGTCGCTGCGCAGGAGCGCAGTCAGGGACCGCTCCATCGCGGCGGTGTGGGCCTTGCGCCGGAACGTCTCCCGCAGCTCGTCAAGGTTGCTCTCGGCCTCGGAGCCGAACGTGCCCAGGTAGCCGGCGTCGGCCGCGAGACCCGCGTTGATGAGGTCGGAGTCGTGGTGGTCGTCCAGCTCGACGACGACCCGGTCGACGCCGTTCAGGGCGCTCAGGGCGTCCTTGCTGTCCGCGCACATGAGGTAGGCGAAGTTCGGGGAGCAGAAGGACGTCGGGAGGCGCAGGTGGATGGTGACGGTCGTCGGGCCCGCGGTGACTGACCCGTCGTCGATGGCCACCGAGCGCACGAAGCCGAGGTCGGTGATCGGCTCGTCGAGCTCCGGGTCGAGGACGACGTCGAGGGCAGCCCGGACGTCGTCCTCGGTGACCCTGAGCAGCTCGGGAAGTACGGCGACCATGACGTCAGACCGTCGCGAGCGGCGAGTCGGCCACGTCGGCCGCTCCCGGGTCGCGGGGACCGGTCGCCGGGGTAGCCGACTCGGGCAGGCGCAGGTCCTCGGGCACGTCGAGGCCATACATCTTCGCCGCGTTGAGGCCGAGGATCTTCTTCTTCTGCTCGGTGGTGATCGGGGCGTACTCCGTCATGTCCTCCGGGATCTGGAAGTCGACAAACGCCTCGATGAGCCACTTGGGCGTCCAGATGGCGTAGTCGCTGGAGAAGAAGAGCCGGTCCTCGCCGACCCAGTAGAGCAGCTCACCCATGATCTGGGCGAAGTAGCGGGGCCGCGTGTGGATGAACGGCATCGCAACGGCGAGCCCGCCGTAGACGTTCGGCTCCTGGGTGGCGATCCAGCAGTAGTCCTCGAGGCGAGGCAGCCCCACGTGCTCGACGATGAAGTTGAGCCCCTGGAAGTCGGTCGCGACGTGGTCGATGTCGGCGACGTCGAAGGCGTCCCGGTCGAGGGGCCGGATCGTCGGGCCCTTGTGGATGTGGATGTTGGTGATGCCCAGGCGCTCGCACTCCTCGAGGTAGCGCACCGCCCACGGGTCGGTGAGCTTCCACCCGCGGGACTCGCCGTGCCACTCCGCGGTGTAGAGCTTGACGCCGGTGAACCGCATCTTCTCGTGGTCCCGCCTCAGGTCGTCGAGGCCCTGCTCGCCGTTGCGCGGGTCGAAGCAGTGGTTGTAGGTCAGCTTGTCCGGGTGGGCCTGGGCCAGCTGGAAGGCCTCCTCCGTCTGGCCGAAGCCGTTGCGGTAGAACTCGCCGAGGTAGGCCGGCTGGAAGATGGCGTGGTCGACGTGGCCGTCCTGGAAGAGGTCCTTCATCAGGCGTTCGCCGCCGTAGTAGGTGTACTCGTCGTAGGACCACACCTCGCTCTCGGGAGAGAGGTTGCGGTGGTAGTCGTAGAAGCAGTCGATGAACTGCTTGCCGTGAATGTTGCGGATGTTCGCCTCACGGGCGTCCCAGAGCGCGATGTGCGCGTCGACGATGAAGTAGTTCTCGCCGTCCTTCGTGTACATGGTTCCTCCTGGCGTTCGACCTCGTTGTCGATGTGCAAGGACCGTAAGCACCTGGCGGAGGCGATCACAGGGGGCCGATGTCTCACTTTGAGACACGAGGTCTTCCCCGGCGCGCGATCCGGCGCTTACCGTCTAGGGATCGGGAGGAGCGCCCATGACCGGTTCCGACGAGTCCAGGCTTCCCCTCCGCGCCGGTGCGGAGTACCCCGGGCCCGACGGTCCGGTGTCCCGCCGCGTCCTCGCCTCGTGGCAGCGATCCCAGGACTACGGCGTCCCACTCGAGGCCGTCGAGCCCGTGTGGGCCGGGTCGATCGTCAGCGACTCGCTCTTCTTCGAGTGCGGGCGCGAGGTCCTCACCGGGCTGCACCAGACGCTGGCCAACGAGCCGGTCGCGCTCATGCTCACCGACGCCGACGGCCTCGTCCTCAACCGGTTCTCCGGGGACACGTCGCTGCTGCGCACGCTGGACCGGGTCCATCTGGCTCCGGGGTTCGCGTTCTCCGAGCGCGAGGTGGGCACGAACGGGCTGGGGTTGGCGCTGGCCGACCGAACGGCCTCGCTGGTGCGGGCCGAGGAGCACTACTCCGCGAGCCTCTGCACCTATACGTGCGCCGCCGTACCGGTGCTCGACCCGCACGCCGGACGCCTCGAGGGCAGCATCAACATCACGACCTGGGCGAACCGGTCGCCCGACCTGCTCCTGGCCCTCGCGCAGGTCGCCGCCTCGAACACCTCCGCCCTCATGCTCGCCCGTGCGGCTGGAGCGCGAGCGCGTCCACAGGCGCGCGGTGGCGTCTTCAGGGTCAAGTCCGCCCGGCTCGAGCCGAGTTCCGGCAGCCTGGAGGGCGCGTCGCCGTCATGGTCCGCTGCCCTGGACGCGGCGACTCACGCCCTCCTCGCCGGGAGTGTCGTGGCCGCGACAGGCGAGCCGGGAGCTGGCCGCGCGACGCTCCTCGGGCAGGCCCTCCGCCGGGCGCGGCCGGGCTACCGCATCATCTCCGCCGCGGCCCCTGCCCCCGAGGATGTCGACGCCTGGCTCGGGCTGTGGACACCGGAGCTGGCCAAGCCACACACCGCCGTCATCGTCGAGAACGTCGACGTCCTGCCGTCCTGGGCCGCCCAGGAGCTGCGCGACCGGGCAGCCCGGGTGCTGCGATCCTTGCCCGACGTCGACGGGCGGCCGGCCGCGCTGAGCTGGGGCGTCACGGCGAGCCGGCTCGACGAGATCCCGCAGCCGCTGGTGGGACTCGTCGACACCGTGGTGCCCGTCGCCCCCCTGCGCGAGCGCACCGACGACATCCTGCCCCTGGCCCGGCTGGCGGGCTACCAGACGCGCCTCCGCGAGGTCGGCTTCACGGCGTCGGCGGAGCGGGCCTTGACCTCCTACGGCTGGCCCGGCAACGTCGACGAGCTGATGCGGGTCGTCCACGACGCCGCCACCCAGACCGAGCTCATCGACGCCCACCACCTGCCGGCCTGGCTGCGCGCCAGCGGTCGTCGGCTGACCCGCATCGAGACGGTGGAGCGGGACGAGATCTCCCGCGTCCTGACCCTCCCCGGCATGACGATGAAGCAGGCCGCGCTCGACCTGGGGCTCAGTCGCGCCACGCTCTATCGCAAGCTCTCGCTCTACGGCCTCGGCCCAGCCGACCGCTGATATGGAGTGACCTGCTGTCAAGAGGCAGGGTGAGGCGCCCGTCCCGATAGCTCGGGGCGGGCGCCTCGTGCTTCGCCGCTGGGGGCCTGGTGAGCGTGTCGTTGGCGACGCGCGGTCAGGCTGATATGCGCGGGTTGGCTACCGCAGGACGATGCTTTCGGCAGGAGCGGACCGCGTGTCTAGAATCGAGCGTCGCTGCACCACTGAGGGATTGGCTGCTCATAGCGGTTACGCGGGTCGCTCCACGCGCTGCTACCGGCCCGTCGCCGACGAAGCAGATCGTGAGGGCTTACTCCTGCAGCACCGCCAGGGACCAGCACCACCCGGCGAGCTCACGGGCGATCGCGACGTTGGCGATGGTCGGCCTCTTCTTGCGTTCCAGGAACCTGACCCACCGCTGGTGCAGGCGCCGGTTGCCCTGATCGCCGCGCACGCGTGCCGCGGCGGGAGCCAGTTCCCACCGGTCGCGCATCGTCTTGCCGGCGACGTAGCGGGCGCGGTGGTGCCAGGCAGCCTCAACCAAGAGGCGGCGTACGTGGGTGTTGCCGGTCTTGGTGATCGACCCCTGCACCCGGGACGATCCGGAGGAGAACTCGGACGGGACGAGCCCGACGAACGAGCCGATGCTGTTCCCGGTGAACCGGTGCCAGTCACCAATCTCCACCGCGAGGGCGAACCCGGTCAGGGTGCTGACCCCGCGCAGGCACCCCAGCCGGCGCACCACAGGGGTGAACTCCGAGTCGGCTGCCAGCTGCTCGATCGCCGCATCGAGCCGGTCCCGGCGTGCCCTGGTGGCCAGCACGGCCTCATAGTCCGAATCGAACGCCCACCGGGTTGGCGCCGACGTCAGGTGCGGTGCCGCCTGACGGCGCAGCCACAGGTCGTGCTTGCCCGTCCACGCGTCACCGCCGAAGTAGACGATCCCATGACGCAGCAGCAGCTTGGACAGCCGGTGCCGGGCCCGCATCAGGTCCCCGCGGCAGTCCTCCCTGGCCCGCACCAGGTCACGGGCAGCTTCCTGGTCCACGCTCGGGATCGCCACCGAGGTGATCTCGTCCAGGCGCAGCAGACGGGCCAAGTGGACCGCATCCTTCGCGTCGGTCTTGACCCGATCACCAGACGGCTTCTGCAGCTTCGACGGCGCCGCGACCTCGCAGCGGATCCCCGCCGCAGTCAACGACCGGAACAACCCGAAACCGGTAGGCCCAGCCTCGTAGGTCACCGCGACCGGCCCGGGCAGGGCTTGGACCCAAGCCGTGATGTGCTCGTAGGACGGGGTCAGCTTCGCCTGGACCAGCTCGCCCGTGACGCCGTCGATCGCCGCTGCCGCGACCGATCGTGCGTGCACGTCGAGCCCCACGCTCGTACGCTCGGTAAACACCGGGGCCTCCCACAACTGTCGGATAGGCCGAGCAGGCGGCCCCTGCTCGGTAACCCACGAACATGTGTGAGTGAGGCCCCGGCCCGCAACCCCTCAGCGAATCTGAACGGTCACTCCATACCGTCTAGAGTCTCCGCGTGGCGGACACAGACCTGAACCAGCAGAAGCGAACTGTCGTCCTGATGCTCGGCGTCAGCACGGTTGTCGCGGTGCTGGCCGCGGTAGTCCTGCAGGCCACGTCCGGCGCTGACCGGGACGTTCTCTACTGGGTGCTGATCGCCGTGCTGGTGTCGAGCATCGCTGAGGCTGGCTGGTATCTCGTCAAGTACGTGCGGCTCTCACGCGAGGCGGAACGCCTGAACTGAGCCGGGCACCGTCTGCCGGGTGGGCACCCGGGCCGGCCCAGCGGCATACGGCCAGAGATGCACGAAGACCCGCCTGGGCGGGCGGGTCCGGCTGTGGTGGAGCCAAGGGGACTCGAACCCCTAACCCCCTGCTTGCAGACTCGGCGCGAGATCATCGCGCGGGGTCGTCTGAGCGTGCGGCGCGGCGTCAGCCGTCACCTGACAGCAACTGTGCTGCGCAGGCTGGGTCTCGCTGCGGCGGCGACGCATCGAGGCGGGGGCGTATGCCGTGCAGGGGGCTCCGTGTCTCGGCGCCGAGGCGTCACTGGCGGTCGAAGGGGATGTCAACCTAGTTGACTGGGGGACGCCGGCACCCCTTGGGTCAGGGTCCGTCCGCCGCTGGTGAGGACGTCACGGACGGAATCTAGGCGGCGCAGATAGCTGGCGTCCCATCGCCGGTTGCGGAACCCGCCGTGCCACTGCACGTCGCTGCCTACCTCTGAGAGTCGGGGTTGACGTTCGGTTAAGTGGGGTGATCCGCTGCCGGCGGAAGCGGCTGTTTTCCCGAACAAGCGCTACAGTGTTCAGATAAGTCTCAATCTTCGCCGCCAGCGGAATGGCATGGATACCTGAACGGAGATGTGCACTCATGGCGACCAACGAGGTACTGACCATTTCCGAGGTGGAGCGTCGTATCGTCAAGCTCGTGCGTGACCGCCTGCCCGAGACCTGGAAGGTCACGCACGCCGTTGAGCCACAGCAGGGTTCGCTGCGGCCCGATCTGTGGATTCAGCTTGAAGCTCCCGATGGTAGGGCCGCGAGACTCCTCTTGGAGGTCAGGCAGGTCGTCGAGCGCCGTGACGTCGCGCGTATCTCTGACCAGGTTCGCCTCATCGCGTCGAATCCCGGAGATGTCCCTGTCGTGGCAGCTCGCTATCTGTCGACATCCGTGCGTGAGGCTCTGGCAGCGGACGGGCTCTCCTACGTAGACGCCACCGGCAACATACGCATTGGCGTCGACTCTCCGGTCATCTACATCTCTGACCGGGGGGAGGACCGAGATCCGTGGCGCAAGGGCCGCCCGCGGGGAACACTCAAAGGTGAGCCCGCGGCGCGTGTTGCTCGTGCGCTGTTGGACTACGACCGCGACTGGACGGTCCGTGAGCTCATTGCTGCGTCGGGCGCCTCCACGGGCGGGGCGTACCGAGTGTTGGAGTACCTGGAACGCGAGGGCCTCGTCGTCAAGGAGGACAAGCGCTACCGGGTGACCGACTGGGAGCGGTTGCTGCGCGCGTGGAGCTCGGACGCCGCCTTTCAGACAACGACCCGCGTGATGGCGTTCATCGAGCCGCGGGGAGTGGACGCTTTCCTGAGCAAGGTGGCCAAAGAGTCGACCTTCCCCGCGGCCGTGACGGGATCGATCGCTGCGAAGCAATGGGCGACCTACGCGCCGGCCAAGGCTGCCTACGTCTACGTGTCGTCGATCCAGGAGGCCTCGGAGCAGTGGGGCCTGCGGCCCAACGCGGCTGCTCCGAACGTGATCCTCTTGGAACCCAGGACGGTCGGTGACGTGCCGTTCCAGAACACCGCACCTGCCGAAGGCGGCTACCCGGTGGCGGCACCCGCGCAGGTTGCGGCCGACCTGCTGAATGGGCCTGGCCGCGAGCCTGCCGAGGGCGAGTACCTGATCGAGTGGATGAAGGCCAACGAGCAGCGGTGGCGTCGTGACTGACGAAATGACCATGGCGCGGATGGGCCTGCTCGACGCGCTGGAAGCGTTGGCGTTGCACCTCGACGCGCTTGTCATCGTCGGCGCCCAAGCCGTCTACCTGCACACCGGAGCGACGGAGATTGCCCTCGCCGAGTTCACCACCGATGGCGACGTCGCGGTGGATCCCAAACTGCTGAGCTCCGACCCGCTGGTCGAGGAGGCGATGAGCGCGGCGGGCTTCTCGCCAGATCCGCGGCCGAGCGCGATTGGGTCGTGGATCTCCCCACGCGGAGTGCCGGTCGACCTGATGGTGCCCGACGCCGTGGCCGGAGCCGGACGTCGCGGAGTTCACGTGCCGCCGCACGACTCGAAGTCGATGCGCAGGGCGCGAGGCATCGAGGCGGCGTTGATCGACAACTCCAAGATGGTCATCCGGGCGCTCGACAGTGCAGGCGGCCCTCGGGAGTTCGAGGTCTCCGTGGCCGGACCGGCAGCGCTGCTAGTGGCCAAGCTGCACAAGATCCACGACCGGCTCGAGACTCCGTCGAGGCAGGACAACAAGGACGCCCACGACGTTTACCGTCTGCTGCGGGCAGTCGAGACGCGGGTATTCGTCGAAGCGATCAGTCAGCTGCTGAGCGAGGGCGTCAGCGCGGAGGTGACACGCGAGGCACTCGATCAACTCCGAGATCTCTTCGCGCAAGGAGCAGGTGCCCGCGGGTCCCTCATGGCCGGCGCTGCGGAGGAGTTGGTCGGTGATCCAACTGCCGTGTCCGAGAGTGTGGTGCTGCTGGCGCAAGACCTCCTTGAGGCCCTCAGCTCCTAGCGTTCCTGAGTGTGTCGACGGCCGGCGCGGTCGAACTCCTGCTGCAGCCGTGCTCCGGGTGCCCGTGCCACAGGCGAAGAAGCCCGTCGTGTGGACTGTGGACGAGGCTCGACACTTCCTCGAGTCAGCGCCAGCAAGTAGGCAAGGCCCGGACGTCCTCCAAGGTCAAACTCGCCGCGCGTGGCGACTGCAGTACTTTTCAGCAGTCGGGGCACGGAAGAGCCCCTCCCCGGTGACCGGAAAGGGGCTCTGAACTGTGGTGGAGCCAAGGGGACTCGAACCCCTAACCCCCTGCTTGCAAAGCAGGTGCGCTACCAATTGCGCCATGGCCCCGGGCGGGCACGCGGCCCGCGGTGGATCAGGACGTCGCCGCGGTCGTGTCCTGGTCGGCCGCCGGAGAGGGGGCGGGAGCGGGTGCCTGGGCCCTGACGTCATCGGTGGCCTGATTCCACAGGTCCTGCTCGGCCTGCTGCTGGCGTGCCTTCTTGCGGACGAAGACGATGCCTGCTGCGGCTCCGGCGATGAGGGCAAGACGCTTGAGCACTGCTCTGTTCCTCTCGTGGCGGCGGTGATGGTGGGCCTAACAGGACTTGAACCTGTGACCTCTTCCTTATCAGGGAAGCGCTCTAACCGTCTGAGCTATAGGCCCATCGTCACCTTCGTGCCCCCGTTGCGGACAACGGGCGCGAGCGCAAACGTTACCGGATGCGCCCGCGCACCTCCAAAACGGGGCTCAGTCGTCGGTCAGGGTCAGCTGGATGCCGCCGACGAGAGCGGAGCAGATGTTGTAGAGGAAGGCCATCACGGTCGCGATCGCCGTCAGGAGGATGACGTCGATGACGCCGATGACGATCGAGAGCGAGACGACGCGGCCGAAGCCGACGTAGTCACGGATCGAGAAGTTGTCGGCAGACCCAGCCGTCTGGAGGGACTGGAGCACACCCTCGATGTCGGTGAAGACGTTCATCGTCGACAGGATCATCCACAGCACTGCGGTGAGGATGACGCCGGCGATCCCGAGGGCCACCGAGAGCAGGAAGCTCATCTTCATCACGGACCACGGGTCGACCCGGGCCACGGCGAGGCGCACCCGCCGCGGGCCCTTCTTGGTCTTGGCCGCGGCCTGGGTGCGCGTCGTGGTGGCCGCGCGCGCGGTGCTCGCAGCCTCAGATCCGCCTGTCACAGTGCCCTCGGAGTGCGTCGCCGGCGTGGTGGGCTGGGCGCCCATCGGCCGGGTCGGCTCGGTGCGGGAGGTGATCGCACCTCGCGAGAGCGTGGCCTCACCGGCCGTCGACCCGCCGCCGAGCCCGTTGCTGTCGCTGCTACCGCTGTCCGATGCAGGCGTGTAGCCCGACGGGCGCGAGTAGTAGTCGCTCGATGATCCCGAGTCGGTCGTCGATCCGGCGGAGCCCGAGCCATACCCGCTCGTGCCCCATCCCTCAGAGCTGGGCGTGCTCATGCGTCACCTCCTGTGTCGCCGTCCGACGACTCCGTCGCCGTCTGGCCGCTTTCGTCCGACGGTACGCCATCGGTGCTGCCAACCGTAGTGATGGGAGCCGTCGGAGCGGTGCCCTCGAGGTCGCCGACTTCCTCGAGCTCCTCCTCGGTCACGGACTCGGCGTTGCGGGCCACGGCGACGATCGAGTCGCCCTTGTCGGGCGTCGCGAACTTCACGCCCTGCGTGCTGCGGCTCGTGTGGCGGACCTCGTCGACGCGGGAGCGCACGATCTTGCCCTTCTCCATGACGACCATGACCTCGTCGTTGCCGCTGACCGCGAGGGCCCCGACGAGGTCGCCGCCCTTCTCGGAGAGCTTGGCGACCTGGATGCCGTAGCCGCCGCGCCCTTGGACGCGGTACTCGGTCACCGGTGTCCGCTTGGCCAGGCCATTCTCGAAGACGACGAAGACGTCGATGCCCTCGATCCCCGCCGGCACCCGGGACATCGACAGCAGGGTGTCGCCGGGCCGGAACTTCATGCCGGTCACACCGGACGTCGAGCGTCCCATCGGCCGCAGCGCCGAGTCGGTGGCGGTGAACCGCACCGACATGCCCTTGCGCGACACGAGGAGCAGGTCGTCGGCCGGCGCCACGAGACGCGCCCCGACGAGCTCGTCGCCCTCGCGCAGGTTGATCGCGATGAGGCCGCCCGAGCGAGGGGAGTCGTAGTCCCGCAGGCGCGTCTTCTTGACCAGGCCCGCCCGGGTGGCGAGCACGAGGTAGTCGGCCGCCTCGTAGTCCTGGATCGCCAGGACCTGCGCGATCTGCTCGCCGGGCTGGAAGGCGAGCAGGTTGGCGACGTGCTGGCCCTTGCTGTCGCGGCTGCCCTCGGGCAGCTCGTAGCCCTTGGCCCGGTAGACCCGGCCGAGGTTGGTGAAGAAGAGCAGCCAGTGGTGGGTCGTCGTGGTGAAGAAGTGCTCGACGACGTCCTCACCGCGCAGCTGGGCGCCCTTGACGCCCTTGCCGCCGCGGCGCTGCGACCGGTAGAGGTCCGTCCGCGTCCGCTTGGCGTAGCCGCCGCGCGTGATCGTGACGACGACGTCCTCCTCGGGGATGAGGTCCTCCATCGACATGTCCCCGTCGAACGGCACGATCTCGGTCCGCCGCTCGTCGCCGTACTTGTCGACGATGCCCTGCAGCTCCTCGGAGACGATCTCCCGCTGCCGGGCGACCGAGGCGAGGATGGCGTGGTACTCGTCGATGAGCTCCTGCAGCTCGTCGTGCTGCTGTTGGATCCGCTCGCGCTCGAGGGCGGCGAGGCGGCGCAGCTGCATGTTGAGGATGGCCTGCGCCTGGACCTCGTCGATGTCGAGCAGCTGGATCAGGCCGTCGCGCGCGTCCTCGACGGTCCGCGACCCGCGGATGAGCGCGATGACCTCGTCGAGCATGTCGAGCGCCTTGAGGTAGCCGCGCAACAGGTGGATCTCGGCCTCGGCCTTGCGCAGCCGGAACTCGGTGCGCCGCCTGATGACCTCGATCTGGTGGTCGACCCAGTGCCGGATGAAGCCGTCGAGCGGCAGGGTCCGCGGCACGTCGTCGACGAGGGCGAGCATGTTGGCGCCGAACGTCGTCTGCAGCTGGGTGTGCTTGTAGAGGTTGTTGAGCACGACCTTGGCGACGGCGTCACGCTTGAGCGTGATGACGATCCGCAGGCCGGTGCGGCCGGACGTCTCGTCGGCGATGTCGGCGATGCCGGAGATCTTGCCGTCCTTGACGAGGTCGGCGATCTTGACGGCCAGCTGGTCGGGGTTGACCTGGTAGGGCAGCTCCGTGACGACGAGGCACTGCCGGTTCTTGATCTCCTCGACGTTGACGACGGCCCGCATGATGATCGAGCCGCGCCCGGTCCGGTAGGCGTCCTCGATGCCGCGGTGGCCCATGATGAGCGACCCGGTCGGGAAGTCCGGTCCCTTGATGATGCCGAGCAGGGCCTCGAGCAGCTCCTCGCGCGAGATGTCCGGGTTGTGCAGGTAGTACTGCGCGCCCTCCGCGACCTCGCGCAGGTTGTGCGGCGGGATCTGGGTCGCCATGCCGACGGCGATGCCGGCGGAGCCGTTGACGAGCAGGTTGGGGAAGCGGCTCGGCAGCACGGACGGCTGCATCGTCTTGCCGTCGTAGTTGGGGACGAAGTCGACGGTGTCCTGCTCGATGTCCCGCACCATCTCGAGGGCGAGCGGGGCCATCCGGCACTCGGTGTAACGCGGGGCGGCGGCGCCGTCGTTGCCGCGCGAGCCGAAGTTGCCCTGACCGTCGACGAGCGGGTAGCGCATCGACCAGTCCTGCACGAGCCGCACGAGGGCGTCGTAGATCGCCGAGTCGCCGTGCGGGTGGTAGTGGCCCATGACGTCGCCGACGACGCGGGCGCACTTGTTGTAGCCGCGGTCGGGGCGGTAGCCACCGTCGTACATCGCGTAGACGATCCGGCGGTGCACGGGCTTGAGGCCGTCGCGCACATCCGGCAGGGCACGCGACACGATGACCGACATGGCGTACTCGATGTACGAGCGCTGCATCTCGGTGTTGAGGTCGATCGGCTCGACCCGGTCGTGCTGGCCGGGCTCCCGCTCGACGGGCGCCGTGCCGAGGTCGTCGACGTTCTCCTGCTCGTCGGGCGTCTCGTCGACGTCGTCGCCGTCGATGGGGGGCAGGTCGTCACTCACGTCAGTTCCCTTGTCGTTCTGTCAGGTTCAGGACTTGGTCGTATGCCGCTGGGCTCGGTAGGCGCGGAAGGTGCCCTCCGCGCGGGGCGAGCTCAGCGGCATACGGACTAGATGTCGAGGAAGCGCACGTCGCGGGCGTTCTTCTGGATGAAGGTGCGGCGGGACTCGACGTCCTCGCCCATGAGCACGGCGAAGACCTCGTCGGCCTTGGCGGCGTCGTCGAGCGTGACCTGGAGCAGCGTGCGCGTCTCGGGGTCCATCGTCGTCTCGCCGAGCTCGCCGTAGTTCATCTCGCCGAGACCCTTGTAGCGCTGGATCGGGTTGTCCTTCGGCAGGCGCCAGCCCTTGCCCTCGCCGAGCTGCTTCAGGCCGTCCCGCTCGCGGTCGGAGTAGGCGAACTGGTGCGGCGCGTTGCTCCAGCGCAGGCGGAAGAGCGGCGGCTGGGCGAGGTAGACGTAGCCGGCCTCGATGAGCGGGCGCATGAACCGGAAGAGCAGCGTGAGCAGCAGCGTGCGGATGTGCATCCCGTCGACGTCCGCGTCGGCCATCAGGATGATCTTGTGGTAGCGCGCCTTGGCCAGGTCGAAGTCCTCGCCGATGCCGGTGCCGAACGCCGAGATGAGCGCCTGGACCTCCTGGTTGGCCAGGATCTTGTCGATCCGGGCCTTCTCGACGTTGAGGATCTTGCCGCGGATCGGGAGGATCGCCTGGGTGTGCGGGTTGCGGGCCTGCGTCGCCGAGCCGCCGGCCGAGTCGCCCTCGACGATGAACACCTCGGACAGGCTCGGGTCCTTGCTCTGGCAGTCCTTGAGCTTGCCCGGCAGGCCGCCCGACTCGAGCAGGCCCTTGCGCCGGGTCGCCTCACGCGCCTTGCGGGCCGCCATGCGGGCGGCCGCGGCCTGGATCGACTTGCGGACGATGTCCTTGCCCTCGTTGGGGTGGGTCTCGAGCCAGTGGCCGAACTCGTCGGTCATGGCCCGCTGGACGAAGCCCTTGACGTTGGAGTTGCCGAGCTTGGTCTTGGTCTGGCCCTCGAACTGCGGCTCGCCGAGCTTGACCGAGATGACGGCGGTGAGGCCCTCGCGGACGTCGTCGCCGGTGAGGTTCTCGTCCTTGTCCTTGAGGAGGTTCTGCTTGCGGGCGAAGTCGTTGATGAGCTTGGTCATCGCCGCCCGGAAGCCCTCTTCGTGGGTGCCGCCCTCGTGGGTGTTGATCGTGTTGGCGTAGGTGTGCACCGACTCGCTGTAGGCGCTGGTCCACTGCATGGCGAGCTCGAGCGAGAGCGAGCGCTCCTCGTCCTCGACCTCGATCGAGATGACGTCGGGGTGGACCGGCTCGCTCCGCTTGGAGGAGTTGAGGTGGTTGACGTAGTCGACGAGACCGCCGTCGTAGCGGTAGGTGACCTTCTTGGCGGTCACGGTCTTCTTCGCCTCGTCGGGCACGTCGTGGCCGTTGTCGCCCTCCTCGACCACCTCGGAGATGTCGCTCTCGACGCCGTCGAGGTCGATGTCGTCGACGTCGTCGGGCCGCTGCTCGACCCGCTCGTCGACGAGGGTGATGCTCAGGCCCTTGTTGAGGAAGGCCATCTGCTGGAAGCGGGCCCGGAGCGTCTCGAAGTCGAAGTCGACGGTGTCGAAGATGTCGGCGTTGGGCCAGAAGGTGATCGTCGTGCCCGTCTCGTCGGTCGCCTCCTCCTGCCGGAGCGGACCGTCGGGGACGCCCATGCTGAAGCTCATCCGGTGGACGTGGCCCTTCTGCCGGACCGCGACCTTGAGCGTGGTGGACAGGGCGTTGACGACGGACGAGCCGACGCCGTGCAGCCCACCGGACACCTTGTAGCCGCCACCGCCGAACTTGCCGCCCGCGTGCAGCTGGGTGAGGACGAGCTCGACGGCGCTGATCTTCTCGACCGGGTGGATGTCGGTCGGGATCCCACGGCCGTTGTCCTTGACCCGCACCCCGCCGTCGGCGAGCAGCGTCACGTCGATGGTGTCGGCGTAGCCGGCGAGGGCCTCGTCGACGGAGTTGTCGACGATCTCGTAGACCAGGTGGTGCAGGCCGCGCTCACCGGTCGAGCCGATGTACATGCCCGGGCGCTTGCGGACCGCCTCGAGCCCCTCGAGCACGGTGATCGCGCTCGCGTCGTAGTCCACTCCGTTGGGACGGTGGTCGACGTTCGGGTCGGTGGTGCTGTCGGCTGTCGTCTCGGCGGCGTCTGACACGTTTCTCCTCGGATGAGCCCTCATGCGGGCGGCCCGACGTGGACGTCGAGCCGCTACCCGATGATTCTAACGGTCCGAGCGCCCCCAACGTGCCCCTCAGCGGCCTCTGAGGGCCAATTTCCCGCCCGAGAACCCCGGATTCCGGGGGGAGGATCACAACCCGGGCCCCCGGCGGCCCTGTGGCGCGATCGCCTCTCGGGCTGAAAGATGTCCCCGTGCGGTGACAACCTCCGGCCCGGCAGGGGGGTTTGGAGGGGTGTGACCATCACGATGATGCCGCAGGGGCAGACAGGAGGCGTCATGGACGACGCGGCTCGCCGGGCCGACTTCACCGAGTACGTGAGGGCACGTGAGCAGTCGCTCGCCCGCCTCGCCTACCTGCTGACGGGAGACCGCGACGCGGCCGAGGACCTCCTGCAGAACGCCCTGGCCAAGTGCTACCGCCACTGGGACCGGGTCCGGTCCGTGGAGCAACCGGACGCCTACGTGCGGCGGATCATGGTCAACGAGCGCAACAGTCGCTGGCGCAGCGTCCTGCGCCGCCGCGAGTCAGCCGGGAGCCACGTCCTGGAGATCCTCGACCCGCCGGCCCCCGCGGCGGCCGTCGACCGCGCCGAGTCCCTCGACCTGTGGCGACACGTCCAGACGCTGCCCGCCCAACAGCGCGCCGTCGTGGTCCTGCGCTACTACGAGGACCTCACCGAGGCCCAGACCGCCGAGATCCTCGGCTGTTCCGTCGGAACCGTCAAGAGCCACACGAGCCGCGCGATCGCGGCGATGCGCCTGAAGATGAGCGAGGCCCCCGCATGAACACCACCGATCCCCGACTCAAGGACCTCTTCGACGAGCACAGCGGACGCGTCCACGTCGTCGGTGACCTCGCCGAGCGCGCCATCGCCCGCGACCGCGCCAACCGCCGCCGCGAGGTCACCACGGCCGTCGCGGTGGGTGCGCTGGCCCTGGCCGTCGCGGTGCCGATCGGGTGGAACTCCCTGCGTCCCGTGACCCACCAGGTGCCCGCAGGCACGTCCACCGCTCCCACGCCTGCCCCGAGCACCCAGACCGGGGCCACCGCCACCAACCCCACGCCCAGCACATCGAGCGGGTCTGCAAGCGACTCGGCCACGCCCACCGCGATCCCCACGATCATCGCCTCCGGCGACCCGGCGCCCGTGCAGCTGACACCCGCGACCGGGTCCGTGACCGGGCAGACGAATGCCGGTTATGTCGTCGACGGCGTCTTCCACGAGGGCGACCGGACCATCCCGCTCCCGGATGAGCTGCGTCGGTCCGGTCACGTGCTCCGGGTCGGGGACGGGCTGCTCGCGTTCAAACCCGCCGACGGTCGCAGCTACGTCCTGGTCGACTCGTCCGGTGCCATCGTCAAGGAGATCCCGGCCGGCGGCGTCCGTGTCGCTCCCGACCGCCAGCACTTCCTCATCTCCACCCTGGGCGGCGACCTCGCCTACTACGACGCCACCGGCACGAAGCTGGGCCAGCTCGACGCCTCGACCTGCGAGTGCACGACCGACGGTGCCGGCGGCGGCTACATCCCGGCGGGCCTGGTGGGCACCACGGCGTACGGAGTGGCCATGGACGGGCGGACGACCGTGGCCTGGGACGTGACCACCGACCAGCTCGAGCGGATCAAGGGGTCGGTGTCCCTGGTCGGACCCGCAGGGACCGGGCTCGTGACCTGGCCGGGGCGGACTCCCCAGAAGCTGGAGGACTGGTGCCAGGAACTCCGTGATCTGGGCACCGGGGCGACCCTGTGGCGGCTCTGCGGCCCGATCCTGCTGACGTCGTTCTCCGAGGACGGCACGCACCTCGTCGGGACCGGGGTCATCGACGGCCTGCCCGACGCCCTGCTCGACGACGGCAAGTTCCGCTACCCGTCCCTCGTGGTGCTGGACGCGTCGACCGGGGAGATCGTCGCCGAGGGCGGCTCCCGGGACCCGGCAGTCGGAGGCTCCTTCGTCACCGCCCACCTCGGCGAGGGCGGCGTGCTGACCGCCCAGGTCAACGGGACCGACGGCCTGCGCAGCCTCCAGGTGTGCTCGCTCGACGGATCCTGCGCCGTCGCCGGCGAGGCGAAGCCCCTGTGGACCGCGGACATCCCCGAAGGCAACGACCCCTACGTCCTGACCACGAACTGAGCCACGAACTGGGCTCGCCGGGGCACCCGGCGAGCCCAGCGGCATACGGCCGAAAGAGGTCAGCCGTCCTCGAGAGTGCGCTCGAGCAGCTGGTGGATCGCCTCCGGCAGGTGCGGCTCGGCGACCGTGACGTCGACGTGGACCTGGGGGCACACGACGTCATAGCAGAAGGCGTCCGGGTGGTCGCCCCCCGCGGTGGCGGCGATCCGCTGGAGCGTCGGCGCGGCCAGCAGGTGCTGCCAGTCGCGGGCGTCCCGCTCGGGCAGGTCGCCGATCGTCACCCGACGCTCGCGAACCCGCCCGGCGAACCCGCCCGTGCGGCGCACGAGCACCTCGGCATCGACCCCCGGCACCTCGCCCTGGGCCGGACCGCTCGGCGGACCCGGCTCGGCGGGCTCGGGCTCAGGCTCGTCGGCCAGGATGCGGACGCCGACCTGAGCCCATCCTTCCCGCACCGCGGAGTGCTGGAGCGACCCGTCACCGTGGCGCTCCGCCGCGGCCGCGATCGTCAGCTGCGCGAAGGTCGCGAAGTCGCAGTCGGCGCGGATCCCGTCGCCGGTCAGCGCTGCGTGCCAGATCGCGCCGGCGTCCTCCCAGGCGGGGCCGCCGATGGACAGCGCGGCGAGGACGAAGGCACGGTTGGGGATGCCGGAGTTGATGTGCACCCCACCGAAGTCGCTGTCGGTGACGACGTAGTCGTCCATGTGGGCCGGCTGGGGATCCCTGCCCAGCTCGGGGTCGTCGTAGGCCGTGCCCGGGTTGCGCATGTCGCGCAGGGCCTGACCCTGGACGGTCGGCAGGAGCAGGTCGGCGCCGACGAGCCAGTCCGCGTCGGCCGCCGTCTGACCCAGGGCGCGCTGCTTGACGAGGACGCCGAAGACGTCCGAGACCGACTCGTTGAGGGCGCCGGGCTGACCTTGGTAGAGCAGCCCCGCGGTGTGCTCGGTGACACCGTGGGCCAGCTCGTGCCCGATGACGTCGAGCGCCTTGGTGAACCGGTCGAAGATCACCCCGTCGCCATCGCCGAAGACCATCTGCCGCCCGTCCCAGAAGGCGTTGTCGTAGCGCTGGCCGTAGTGGACCGTCGCGAGCAGCGGCATGCCCTTGCCGTCGAGGGAGTCCCTGCCGTATGCCGCTGACCACAGTTCCCAGGTCGCGCCGAGTCCGTCATAGGCCTCGTCCACGGCGGGATCGCCCGTGGCTGGGTCACCTTCGGAGCGGACCGTCTCGCCGGGCAGGGTGCGGCGGCCCTGGGCGTCGCCGATGGTCCGGCGCGGACCTCTGCCGGTTGGGGGCGGCGGCTCGGTGGGCGGCTCCGTGGGCGGCTCGGGCGGGGTGCCCGGGCCGGGCTCGTTGACATCGGTGGGGGGCGTGACTCGCTGACGGGAGCGGCGGGCCTGCCGGATCGCCTCGTCGTGGGCCAGGGACGCCCTTGCTGCGGCGGCGACCGTCGGCTCGTCGCTGCGGCTGAGCGCCTCGAGGATGTAGGGCGGGATGATCGAGCAGCAGGCGTGGGGCGCCGGCGCGGCAGGGGCGGGGGAGTCCGTCGCGGGGTGCATGGAGCCATCCTGCGCCCGACCGGGGACACTCGCCCGCCGAGACGGGCGGCAGTGTCCGGGTCAGCCGTAGGTGTCGCGGGGGCCCCGCGAGTCCGGGGACCGGTGCCGGCCCCGCGACCACGACGGGGCGCCGGGCCCGAGCACGCGCAGCTGGTCGACCGCGCCGGCCCCGATCTCCGCCTCGACCCGCCCGAGCACCGACGAGGCGAGCAGCTTCATCTGCGTCGCCCACGCGGTCGAGTCAGCCCGGACGGTGAGGATGCCGTCGGTGAAGGAGACCGGCTCGACGTGGGTGGCGATGTCCGGACCAACGATCTCGGACCACCGGCCCATGACGGATCCCACGGCGACGTCGAGCTGCCAGCCCCGGTCCACGAGGAGCCGGTCCAGCTGATCGCCGAGGAGCGTCGGGTCGCGCCCGTCCCGGCCCGCCCCCGAGCGGACCTGGGCCGAGTCGTCGGCGCGCGGCCGGCGGCGCGGCTTCATCCCGGGTCGCAGCCCCTTTTCGCGGGCCACGGCGCGGGCGCGGGCCAGGGCCGAGGCGGCCGCGTCGGCGATCCTGGCGTCATCGGCGATCCGGGTCTCGTCGTCGCGCCCGTCATCGGCGCTGCGCGGGGCGGGCTCGTCAGGCATCGGGCCCATGATCCTCCGCCGGCGGCCTCTCGGCATCGACTCCGCGGATCTCGCCGAGCTCGACCTCGTAGGTGTGCCCTCGCTCGCGCAGTCCGGCGGGGACATCCGCCCCGACGGCCGCGGTGATGAGCACCTGCTCGCAGTCGCCGATCAGCTCGGCGAGCCGCTCGCGACGCCCGGAGTCGAGCTCGGCGAAGACGTCGTCGAGCACCAGGACCGGGTCGTCGCCGAGGTCGCGAGCGAGCAGTCGATAGGCCGCGAGCTTGAGCCCGAGGGCGAAGCTCCAGGACTCGCCATGGCTCGCGTACCCCTTGGCCGGCAGGTCCCCGAGCGTCAGGACGACGTCGTCGCGGTGCGGTCCGACGAGGCTGACGCCCCGCTCGATCTCCGATCCGCGGACCGCGGCCAGGCTGTCGAGCAGAGCCTGCCGCAGCTCGGCGATCTCTGGCACGTCCCCCGCTGCGAGCCGCTCAGCCGCCTCCTCGTGCAGCGAGCTCTTGTAGCGCGCCGTGGCCCGGGCGTCGGTCGCCGACACGGCGTCATAGCTCTCACCGAGGTCGGGTCGGAGGTCGCGCAGCAGCCGGAGCCGGGCATAGAGCAGCTGGGAGCCGACGGTGGCCAGGTGCTCGTTCCACACGTCGAGCGTGTGCAGGGCGGACTCCCGAGCCTCGTCGAGCGGAGCGTCGCCGGGACGGGGACGGTTCGAGCCACGGCGCCCGGGGCGCAGGACCGGAGCCGCCGACTTGAGCAGGGCGTTGCGCTGCTTGAGGATCTTGTCGTAGTCCGCCCGCACCCCGGCCCAGCGCGGCTGGCGCTGGACGAGGAGGTCGTCGAGGAAGCGGCGGCGCTCGGACGGGTCGCCCTTGACGAGGGCCAGGTCCTCCGGGGCGAAGAGCACCGTCCGCAGGGTGCCGAGGACATCGCGCGGCCGGGAGACGGGGGCCCGCCCGAGCCGCGCGCGGTTGGCCCGCCCGGGGGTGATCTCCAGCTCGATCATCGTCTCGTGGCCGCCCCGCACGACGGCCCCGCGGACGATGGCCTGGCTCGCCCCGAAGCGGACGAGCGGCTGGTCGGTCGAGACCCGGTGCGAGCCGAGCGTCGCGAGGTAGCCGATGGCCTCGACGAGGTTGGTCTTGCCCTGGCCGTTGAGTCCGATCAGGGTCGTGACGCCGGGGGACAGCGGGACCTCGGCCCCCGGGTAGCTGCGGAAGTCCTTGAGGGTCAGGTGGCGGACGTGCACCTGGCCCGCTCAGTCGGAGTGCTTGGCGCGCTCCGTGCCGAGCGCGGTGTCCGCCTCGTCGGTGCGCTGGGTTGCCGGAGGGGCTCCCGCCTCCACGGCGTCGGCCGCCGTCTGCACGTTGGCCTCGGAGGCGCGCTCGAACGCCCGCTCACTGGCCTTGCCCTTCTCGTCGAACGACTGCTCGTCGTGGGCGACCTTGTCGTGCTTCGCCGGGGTGGCCGGGACCGTGCCCTCACGCAGCGCAATGCCCTCGGCGAGCGTCATGACCTGGTGCCCGCCGAACTGGCCGCGCAGCGCCGAGACGGCCTGCATCGCCGGGGACACCTGCTGGCGGGAGGCGAACCTGGCGAAGAGGGAGGCCGAGATGACCGGCACCGGCACCCCGAGCGCGATGGCCTCCTCGACGGTCCAGCGACCCTCGCCGGAGTCGTTCGTGTAGTCCGACACCTCGTCGAGGTGCGGGTTCTCCTCCAGGGCGTCGACCATGAGGTCGAGCAGCCAGGAGCGCACGACCGTGCCGCGGCTCCAGGCCTTGAAGGTGCCGGGGACGTCCTTGACGATGTCCTTCGCCTCGAGCAGCTCGTAGCCCTCGGCGTAGGCGTGCATGAGGCCGTACTCGATGCCGTTGTGCACCATCTTCGCGTAGTGCCCGGCACCGACCTCCCCGGCGTGGACGAAGCCCTCCTCGCGCGGGCCCTCGGGCCGCAGTGCGTCGAAGATGGGCATCGCTCGCTCGACCCATTTCGGGTCGCCGCCGCACATCAGGCCGTAGCCGTTCTCGAGGCCCCAGATGCCACCGGACACACCGCAGTCGACGTAGCCGATCTGCTTCTCGCCAAGCACCTTGGCGTTCTCGAAGTCGTCGGTGAAGCGGGAGTTGCCCCCGTCGATGACGAGGTCGTCCGCCTCGAGCAGCTCGGCGAGGCGAGCGACGGTGTCACGGGTGGGGTCGCCGGAGGGCACCATGACCCACACGACGCGCGGCGTGCTGAGGCCCTCGACCATGGCCTCGAGGGAGGGCGCGTCGGACACGTCCGGGTTGCGGTCGTAGCCGATGACCTCATGCCCGGCACGGCGCAGCCGCTCCCGCATGTTGCCACCCATCCTGCCGAGACCGATCAGACCGAGCTGCATGTGCGGTGCCTTCCTCGTGGGAGCGCAGATGCCAGTGAGGCTAGTCCGCGCGGGTTGTCCTGTCGTCCTTCGGGCCGATACCCATGCCGTATGCCGCTGAGCCGGCTGCCGCTGTCGGCGCGCCTCGGGCGGGGCCTGGGATGGGTGAGCCGGGCGGCCGGTCAGCTGGCGAAGCGGACCGGCATGAGGACGTAGCGGTAGGTGGTGTCGGCGTCGCTGTCGGCCTCGGCCTGCCCCGTGAGCACGGCCGGGCGGCTGGGCTGGGTGAAGGAGAGCCGGCTCCACGGCCGGCCGACGGCGTGGAGTCCGTCGAGGAGGTACTGCGGGTTGAAGGCGATCTGGATCTCGGGGCCGTGGAGCACCGCTTCCACCGCCTCGCTCGCCTGGGCGTCGTCGCCGGTGCCGGCCTCGATGGCGACCTGACCGTCGGTGAACTTGAGGAGCACCGGGGTGTTGCGCTCGGCCACGAGGGCGACGCGCTTGACCGCCTCCTCGAGGGCGGCCGTCTCGATCACGGCCTCGGTGTCGACCGAGGTCGGGAAGATCGAGGTGACCTTGGGGTACTCGCCGTCGAGGAGACGGGTCGTCGCCTGCCGCTGGCCGGCCTCGAAGCCGATCAGCCCGTCGCCGCCCCCACCGAAGGCCAGCTGGACCGAGCCCGAGGCGCCCAGCGCCTTGGCCGTCTCGGAGAGCTGGCGGGCCGGGATCAGGGCGACGTGGTTGGCGTCGGGGCTGGCGGGGGTCCACGTGAGCTCGCGCATGGCGAGTCGGTAGCGGTCGGTGGCGAGCAGGACGACCTTGTCGCCCTCCACCTCCATGCGCACGCCGGTGAGGATCGGCAGGGTGTCCCCCCGGTCAGCCGCTATGGAGACCTGGGCCACGGCCTGGGTGAAGACGTCGCCGGCGATCGTTCCGCTCGCCTCCGGGGCGGCTGGAAGGGTCGGGTAGTCGGCGACCGGCATCTCGCGGAGGCTGAAGCGCGAGGAGCCACACGTGACGTTGAGCTTCGTGCCGTCGGTGCTCACGTCGATGGGCTTGGCGGGCAGGTTGCGGGAGATGTCGGCGAGCAGCCGTCCCAGGACGAGCACTTGGCCGGGCTCGGCGACGTCGGCTGGCACCGTGATGCGCGCCGACACCTCGTAGTCGAAGGCGGAGAGCGTGAGACTGCCGTCCTCGGAGGCCTCGAGCAGCACACCGGCGAGAACCGGCACGGGCGGGCGAGCGGGAACCCCGCGGGCCACCCAGGTGACTGCCTCTGCCAGGACGTCTCGCTCAACCCGGAACTTCACGACGGACTCACTTCATGACGATGGACGTGTGGGCCTCAGACACTAGCCCGTTCCAGCGATTCTGCACCACAGCGCCGACGCTCGGGGCCCGGCCCCGCCCGGCTCGATCATCCGGGTCCGTTCCACAGGTGTACGCGGGGCGGATCGCCATGATCTGGAGTCTCGTCATAGTCGTAGGTGGTGTGGAAAGTGTGGACAACTCGCATCGGCGCACGTCGCGGTGCATGAAGCCGTTGTGGAGCTTCTGTGGGTGGCGCGGGCGATCACAAGGCTGGGGTGTGGACGGCGAAATGGGTGTCCACAGGCCGACCACAGCAACACCCGTTGTTTTCCGCAACATCAGGCACTTTGTCCACAGCTGTCCACAGGCCCTTGTGGATGACTCGTGCGACGTGTGCGATTTCGAGCGGTTGTCCACAGGTCGCCTGTGGGAGATGTGGACGGTGCCCTCCACAAAGTTATCCACAGGCAGTGGACAATGGGGGAGGTTGAGCGCGGGCCACGGTTGGTCACGGACCGGTCTCGCTGTGCACACAGCTGTGGAAGACCCTGTGGATACGGTGCACAACGGTTGTCCACCGGTGGGGACAGCGGCCAGCGCTCGATCCCCGTGCGGCGTGCCGGCCCCGCGGGATCGGCGGACCCGTACCCCGAGAGGTGTGCTTCGCAACAGGTGCGAGCCACCAGAAATGGTCGGCCGCGAGGAGCACGCGGTCCCCGGACCGGCGGACGCGGCAGGCAGAGCGCAGCCACCGACCGCGAGGTCGGTGGCGGGCCGCGGCGACGTGAGTCGCGGCGAGGGTCAGCTGGACTGCTGGCGGATCCGGTTGGTCAGCTCGGTGACCTGGTTGTAGATCGCCCGACGCTCGCTCATCAGCTCGCGGATCTTGCGATCGGCGTGCATCACCGTCGTGTGGTCCCGGCCCCCGAAGTGCTGGCCGATCTTCGGCAGGGACAGGTCAGTCATCTCACGACACAGATACATGGCGATCTGCCGCGCCGTGACGAGCTGCCGTGACCGTGACGAGCCACAGAGGTCCTCGATGGTCACCGCGTAGTACGCGGAGGTGACCGCCATGATCGTCGCGGCCGTGACCTGGTTGGGCGTCTCGTTGGGCAGGACGTCCTTGAGCACGATCTCGGCGAGCGGCAGGTCCACGGCCTGGCGGTTGAGGTTGCTGAAGGCGGTCACCCGGATGAGGGCGCCCTCGAGCTCGCGGATGTTGGTGCTGAAGTTGCTCGCGATGTATTCGAGGACGTCGTCCGGCACCGACATGCGCTCCTGGATGGCCTTCTTGCGCAGGATCGCGATGCGGGTCTCGAGGTCGGGGGGCTGCACGTCGGTGAGCAGGCCCGACTCGAACCTGGTGCGCATCCGGTCCTCGAAGCCGGAGAGCTCCTTGGGGGGCAGGTCGGAGGTGATCACGATCTGCTTGTTGGCGTTGTGCAACGTGTTGAACGTGTGGAAGAACTCCTCCTGGGTCTGGAGCTTGCCCTGGAGGAACTGGATGTCGTCGATGAGCAGGACGTCGACGCTGCGGTAGCGGCTCTGGAACGCGCTCGCCTTGTCATCGCGGATGCTGTTGATGAAGTCGTTGGTGAACTCCTCGGAGTTCACGTACCGCACTCGGACGTTGGGGAACATGGTGCGGGCGTAGTGGCCGATCGCGTGGAGCAGGTGCGTCTTGCCCAGCCCGGACTCCCCGTAGACGAAGAGCGGGTTGTAGGCCTTGGCCGGCGCTTCGGCAACGGCCACCGCAGCAGCATGGGCGAAGCGGTTGCTCGCCCCGATGACGAAAGTGTCGAACGTGTACTTCGGGTTGAGCCGGGTGTCGCTGGCCTGGGTCGGCTCCGCGCGCTGCTGGCGGAGGGGTCCGCTCTCGCCTCCGCGCGCCGGCAGCGGATGGACGTGGCCGTTCTCCTGCTGGTCGGCGCGCAGCTGGTCGAACCTGAGCTGGTCGGGACGGAGCTGGTCCGGGTGGAGGCTCGGCCGGAGCTGGTCGGGATGGAGCTGCCGCGGCACCTGGTTGATGTGTGGGTGCTCGCCGTGCAGCCCGTCGAAAGCTGACCCGCTGGGCGCGAGGGGGACCGTGAAGGGGGTGGGCAGAGCTGCATCGAAGTCGGCCGCCAACAGGTCGGGGGCGCTCGCCTCGAGATCCTTCAGCGGATCGCTGCTGGGGGTGACCGGAGCCGTCGCGGCGAAGTGCGGGTCGGTGGCCACGGTCCCGAACGCGTGCGCGACCCGACCGGTCTCGGCCAGTGCCGGCTGCCCGGTGGGCTCGTCGGTGATGAGCCGGAAGTCGTCCTGGTCGAGGGTCTCGTCGACGCTCACCGCCAGGTGAACGGGATGACCGAGCAGCTCGGAGAGCGTCGCGACGACCTGAGCCTTGAGCCGGGTCTCGAGGAAGTCCTTCGTGTAGGTGTTCGGCACCTTGACCAGTGCGGTCTGGTCGAGGACGCCGACGAGACGGCACAGCCTGACGAAGGCCCGCTCCTGCGCGGTCACACCCGACGAGCCGAGGGTGGCGAGGGTCCGTTGCCAGACCTGGTCGTAGTCGACGTCTCCGCCCGTCACCGCTTCACCCGTCCCTGACTGCTCTGCCTGTCGTTGGCTGTCCCTGTGCCCCACTGCGCTCCGACCCGCCGTGAACGGGGCCGGTGACGTCCACCCTGTCACCTCGCCGACCTGCCTGTCGACGTTTTCCACACGGTTGTCCACACCCTGTGCATGGTGGCGGAGGGGACAGGAGAGCAGTCACCGTGAGAACCGAAAACCTAACAACTCGGGATGGCACTGACAACCTGAATGGCAGAAATCGAGGATTCGCGCGGCGTGTCGAGTTGCATTCGTGCTGGGCGCGTCGACGATGGGAAGGTTTGTGGTCCGAGCCAGGGGCCGCAGCGCTGGTTTGACCCCTCTTCGCACGCTCCCGTATCGTTGACCGAGCGTGTCCGCGACCTCTT
This sequence comes from Intrasporangium calvum, assembly GCF_028446585.1. GTDB lineage: Bacteria > Actinomycetota > Actinomycetes > Actinomycetales > Dermatophilaceae > Intrasporangium > Intrasporangium calvum_A. The sequence goes on along the minus strand of NZ_JAPFQL010000006.1, from coordinate 44,134 downwards.
TCGCATGCCCGTGGCGCGGCCCCTCGGTTCCTCGGATCCGATGGCTCTCCGCGGGCTTGCCGATTGCGGTCGCCGCATAGCTGCAATCCGCAGTTGAACCACTCGATTGGACTCGGGACGGGTCGGCCTGTGCCGGTTCCGCCCGCAAGCAACGGAGAACCTCGTGAGCAAGCGCACCTTCCAGCCGAACAACCGTCGCCGCGCCAAGACGCACGGCTTCCGCCTGCGGATGCGCACGCGTGCCGGCCGCGCCATCCTCGCCGCCCGTCGTCGCAAGGGCCGCGCCGAGCTCTCTGCCTGAGGGCCGGCGTGCTGCCGGCACGTCACCGTCTGCGTGAGCGGGCGGACTTCACGTCGGCAGTGCGCGGACCAGGCGCCAGCAGAGCGGGCGGGCGACTCGTCGTCGTGCATGCCAACCGGACCGATGCGAGGACGGATCTTCCGCCGCGCGTCGGTTTTGTTGTGTCCAAGGCCGTCGGCAACGCCGTCACGCGAAACCTGACCAAACGGCGACTGCGCGCCATCATGGCGACCCAGCTCAGCGGCATACCCGAAGGGGTTGACGTGGTGGTCCGGGCCAACCCTGCGGCTGCGCACGCGACGTACCAGGAGTTGGCGGATTCCGTTGCGTCCCAGGTGAATCGACTACTCCACTCGCGCCCTCGGTTGTCGTCGTGACCACCGGAGGGGGGAGCGGTTCCAGCTCGACGCTCGGCCGCCAGCTGGCGTTGCCCCTCATCTGGCTCGTCCGGCTCTACCAGCGGTTCGTGTCGCCGCTGCGACCCCCGACCTGCCGCTTCCACCCCACGTGCTCGGCGTATGCGGTCGAGTCGCTCGAGCGGTTCGGCCCCCTCAAGGGTGGCTGGCTGGCGGCCCGCCGACTCGGGCGCTGCCATCCCTGGACCCCCGGGGGGGTCGACCCCGTCCCGCTCACCTGGTCCGAACGGAACTCCTGGCGACCCGAGCACTACCGGCCGCCGTCGGACACCGATCCCGGCACCGCACCTGACCATCCGGCATGATTGCCCATCAGTGGCGAGCGGTCATCCGATCCGCCGCCTGACGACAGAGGACTGACGTTGCTCGACTTCTTCAACACCGTGCTCTACCCCATCAAGCTGGGTGAGGCGTGGGTGATGTACGCGTGGCACTGGCTCTTCGACCTCATCGGTCTGCCGACGGGGTGGGCATGGGCGCTGTCCATCGTCGGACTCACTGTCATCGTCCGGGTGCTGCTCATCCCGCTCTTCGTGAAGCAGATCCACTCGTCGCGCAAGATGCAGCTCATCCAGCCCGAGATGCAGAAGATCCAGAAGAAGTACAAGGGCAAGCGCGACCCGGAGAGCCAGAAGGCGCAGCAGGCCGAGATCATGGATCTCTACCGGCGCACCGGGACCAACCCGTTCAGCTCCTGCCTGCCGATCCTGCTGCAGTCGCCGTTCTTCTTCGCGCTCTTCCAGCTGCTCAACAACCTGCGGGCCATCGCCGAGGGCAACGTCGCCAACGGTGGCAGCCCGGTCGGGCCGATCACCCAGGCAGTGGCCCTGTCGATCGAGAACTCGACGATCTTCGGCTCCCGCCTCTCCGATGCGTTCTTCACGGCCAACGGCCTGAGCACCAAGATCCTCACGGTCGTCCTCATCCTCGCGATGTCGGTGACGACCTTCACCACGCAGCACCAGCTGATGCGCAAGAACATGCCGGCGGCCGCGCTGGACAACCCGTTCGCGAAGCAGCAGAAGGTCCTGCTCTATCTCATGCCGATCTTCTTCGCGATCTCCGGTGTGAACTTCCCTGTCGGTGTCCTCATCTACTGGACCACGACGAACCTGTGGACCATGGGTCAGCAGTTCTACGTCATCCGCAACATGCCGGCTCCGGGGTCTCTCGCCTACCAGGCGATGGAGGAGCGCGACAAGCGCAAGGGGCGTGCGACCAAGCACGTCACGGTGCCCGGTCTCGACACTGCTGCGACCGAGGCCGAGACCGAGTCGCAGAAGTCCGGCCAGCGCCAGCAGCCGAAGAGCAAGAAGCGCGCCAAGGGCACGGGCACCCCGCGTCCCGCAGGCGAGACCCCTTCACCGGCGAAGCGGCCGGAGACCGGCGAGGCCTCGACGCCCAAGGCGGGTTCGTCCGGCCCGCGTCCGCAGGGTGGCGCGAAGCAGAAGAAGCCGAAGAAGCCCCCGTCCGCCAAGGACCGCAACTGAGGTAGCGAGGGCAGGCTGTGCCAGCCGCTCCCGCCTTCCGTCAGGGCAACCGGCCCCAACACGTGAAAGACGCAACCGTGCGATGCAGTTGTCCACAGGTTGTGGGAACTTTGTGAACGAAGGAGCAATTTCCCGATGAGTGAGACCACGCACGAGGGCGACACCGAGCTCGCCACCGACCCCAGCGCCGACCCCAGCGCTGACCCCACGACTCCCGTCGTCGCTGACGAGGGAACCACCGACAGCTCGGACGCCCCGCACGTGAAGGGCAAGTCGGCGCGGACGGCCCAGCTGGAGCGTGAAGGAGAGGTCGCGGCCGACTTCCTCGAGACCCTCCTCGACATTGCGGACCTCGACGGAGACCTCGACGTCGATGTTGATGGGGACCGTGCCGCCGTGGCGATCGTCGACTCGGACGAGGGGCGTGTGCCGCGTCGACTCGTCGGTCAGGACGGTCGTGTTCTGGAGGCACTCCAGGAGCTCACACGGCTCGCAGTTCAGGCCGAGACTGGCGAACGGAGCCGGCTGATGCTGGACGTGGCCGGCTACCGCGCGGAGCGGCGGGCTGCGCTCGTCGCTCTCGCCGACACCGCCATCGCGGCGGTGCGCGAGTCCGGGCAGAAGCAGGCACTGGAGCCGATGAGCGCCTTTGAGCGCAAGGTCGTGCACGACGTGGTCGCTGCTGCGGGTCTCGTCTCTGAGTCGGAGGGCGTTGACCCCAACCGGCACATCATCATCCTGCCCAAGTGATCGGTGTCGCCGTTTCACGTGAAACAGGACGAAGTCCGGCCTTCGCCTGAGGGGGCCGGAGGCGACCCCAGGATGCGATGACGGGAGAACCATGGCCGACTCTGGTGCAGGGGTGACCCCGACCGGCGAATCGGGTGAACTGCGCACACCCCCCGTTGCGGCGGCGGTGTTCGGAAAGCGGATCGCCATGGCCGAGGCCTTTGTCGCCATCCTCGCCGACACGGGGATCAGTCACGGTCTGATCGGCCCGAGGGAAGCGCCCCGCCTGTGGGAGCGTCACATCCTCAACTGCGGCTTGCTGCACTACGCCATTCCGGAAGGCGAGTCGGGTCAGCCCGTGATCGACGTGGGCTCCGGCGCCGGCCTGCCCGGTCTCGTCCTTGCGATTGCCCGACCGGATCTGCACATCCACCTCGTGGAACCGTTGAGCCGGCGAACGGGATGGCTCTCGGGGGTCAGCGCACAGCTCGACCTTGACAACGTCACGATCCACACCGCTCGGGCGGAGTCGCTGTGGGACCAGTTGTCGGCCCCGTGGGTGACTGCCCGTGCGGTGTCGGGGATCGTGCAACTGGCCCAGTGGACGTTGCCACTCCTGGAGCCGGGCGGCTCGTTGCTCGCACTGAAGGGCAGTCGTGCTCACGAGGAGCTGACCGAGAGCCGCGCCCGGCTCCTCCGCCTGGGGGCTGTCGACGCCGCCGTGGAGACCTTTGGCGAAGGCATGGTGGCGGACCCGACTATCGTCCTGCGTGTGACCATCGGGGACTCCATTGACCGTCGGCGCTTCCGCCGTCAGGCGCCGTCGAGCGCCGGCTCAGCCCGAAGGCGTGCGGACCGGCCCAAGAGTGGCCGAACGTCCGGCTCGTCGTCTCGCGATCGAGGACGTCGTACTAGATGATCGACAAGAGACCATCACGTTGGCGCAAGCTGTTCCGCAGAAGCACTGGCGAACATCCGTCTGGAGGGAACGACCCCGTGAGCAACCTTGGCTGGCCGACTGCCACTCCAGAGCCGACGGCTGATCATCGACGACTCGGCTGGGTGGACGCCACAGCAGCTGTTTCACGTGAAACCGAAGACGGGGCGGCGGACGTCGTGGCCGAGTCAGAGCTCCACGGTTCCCCCAGCACGGAAGAGAGCCCGGGATTGATGGGAACCACTTCGGCACCGGCCTACGAGTGGCCCGCCCCAGAGCCGAACGGCGCTGCAGACACGCAGGAGTCGGCCCTCTCCTCCGAAACGGGTCCACGTGTCCCTGCCGAGCCTGATGTGTCGGCGCGGGCCGCATCGGCCAGCGGAGCGGGGACGACTGTCGAGCAGCAGCCGGCTGTCGCAGGAGGACTGCGGCCCGGCCAGACCCTCCGCTCAGAAGGCCTGGGTGCGGCACTGCGCGCCAGCGCTCCCGCCGAGCCCCGCTCAGCCGTCGATGGTCGGGCGATCGGAGCGGACATCTACTTCTCCACCGGGACGCTCGACCAGCAGGATCACCCAGGATCAGGCGCGGGCACCGGCACTGACCAAGTCCCCGACCTGGACACCCGGACGAGTCCCGACGGAAACGGGGAGCACACCGCCGAGGAAGCCGGGGTGGGGACGGCCCGCGACTTCCGTGGCGACGTCGCACCGCCGGAGGGACTCAGCAGTCTCACGGCCGATGGCGGAGCCCCTGCAATGTCAGCGGTCGAGCTCGTTGTGGACGAGGCTGTGGAAAACCTGCCGGCCGACGCGCCTGTGCCGCACGAATCGGCCGGCCTTGGTGTTGGGGAAAACCATGTGGATGACAGGTTGGCGTCCATCCCGACAGCCCCCGCGGAAGCAGGTGCCGGGGTGACGACCGAGGTGCCCACCGACACTCACCACGCGTCGGTCGATGACGAGCACGCGGTGGCCGAGAACCTGCGCCGGCGGATCCAGCTGACTGGTCGCCCCTTCCCCAAGCCCCTCGACAGTCGCGTCATGACGGTTGCGAACCAGAAGGGTGGCGTGGGCAAGACGACCACGACAGTCAACGTCGCTGCCGCGATGGCTCAGTCGGGCCTCAAGGTCCTCGTCATCGACCTGGACCCGCAGGGCAACGCCAGCACCGCTCTGGGCATCGACCACCACGCCGAAGTCCCGTCGATCTACGACGTACTGGTCGACGGCACTCCGTTGCTCGACGTGGTTCAGCCCTGCACAACCGTTGACGGGCTCTTCTGCGCTCCGGCAACCATCGATCTGGCTGGGGCGGAGATCGAGCTCGTGTCCTTGGTAGCCCGTGAGTCGCGCCTGCAGAAGGCGATCGTCGCGGCGGCCGAGACAGGCCACGAGTACGACTACATCCTGATCGACTGCCCGCCGAGTCTCGGCCTGCTCACCGTCAACGCCATGGTGGCGGCGACCGAGGTCTTCATCCCCATTCAGTGCGAGTACTACGCACTCGAGGGACTCTCACAGCTCCTCAAGAACATCGAGCTCGTGCGGTCTCACCTCAATCCTGCGCTGCACGTATCGACGATTCTCCTGACGATGTACGACGGCCGGACCCGGTTGTCTGCTCAGGTGGCCGATGAGGTGCGTGAGCACTTCCCCGAGCAGGTACTGCGAATCACCGTGCCGCGCTCCGTTCGCGTGTCGGAAGCGCCCAGTTTCGGCGAGACGGTGATGACCTACGACCCCACCAGCAGCGGCGCCCTCGCCTACTTGGAGGCGGCGGGAGAGATCGCTGATCGAGGGGCCGCGGGTCAGGTTTGACCCGAAGCGCCGCTAAGACACCGGGCGGGCCTGTTTCACGTGAAACAGGCCCGCCCGTTTCATGTGTCCGTGGCGACCTCGGTTCCTGTTTCACGTGAAACGGTGCAGGTGACGACACGAGAGCGACGCCAGTTGCTCGTGCCGATGCCTGCGTGCACGGTCACCTAGACTTGGGCCGGCGCGATGGTCGCGGCGACAACGTGGAGGGACAGCTAGATGGCGGAGAAGCGGCGGGCACTGGGTCGTGGACTGGGAGCGCTCATCCCGAGCGCGCCGTCTGGCGGGGGCGGCCGTCCGGTAGACGTCTTCTTCCCGGAGCAGAAGGCCGGCGGGCCGGCGGGGGAGTCCCGGGACGGCATCACAGCCAGCAACGGATCGGGCGCCTCCTCGCCCAACGGATCAGCCCCCGTGGTGGCACAAGCTCCCGCGGCCACCGGCTCGGAGCCCGTGGCCCCGGAGGTGGAGGGGCTGGCCCCTGTGCCCGGCGCCGAGTTCGCAGAGCTGGTCACCGACCTGATCCGCCCCAACCCCAAGCAGCCCCGGTCGGTCTTCGACGAGGACGACATGGCTGAGCTGGTGCACTCCATCCGGGAGATCGGGGTCCTGCAGCCCATCGTCGTGCGCCGCATCCCCGCTGGCCAACTGGCCGAGGCAGAGGGCAAGCAGTTTGAACTGATCATGGGCGAGCGGCGCTGGCGTGCGGCGCAGCAGGCCGAGCTCGAGACGATCCCCGCCATCATCAAGGACACCCAGGACGACGCGCTGCTGCGGGATGCCCTCCTGGAGAACCTGCACCGCAGCCAGCTGAACCCACTCGAGGAAGCAGCTGCATACCAGCAGTTGCTCGATGACTTCGGCTGCTCCCACGAGGAGCTCGCCCACCGCATCGGCCGCTCGCGACCCCAGATCTCCAACACGCTCCGGCTGCTCAAGCTCCCGCCACTCGTGCAGCGGCGTGTCGCAGCCGGAGTCCTCAGCGCCGGTCACGCGCGGGCGCTGCTCGGCCTGGCGGACGCTGCGGCCATGGAGCGCATGGCTCAGCGGATCGTCGCCGAAGGGCTGTCAGTCCGGACCGTCGAGGAGCTGGTCGCCCTCGGTGATGGCGATGTGGTGCCCAAGCCGCGGCGTCCCCGCGCAGGCACGCGTCACCCGCAGCTCGACGACTTCACGACCGGTCTGGCCGACCACCTCGAGACCCGAGTGGCGATCTCGCTGGGGCAGCGCAAGGGCAAGATCACGGTCGAGTTCGCCTCGATGGAGGACCTCAAGCGGATCATGGGCATCATGGGCCTCGAGTCGCGCTCCTGACGTGCCCGAAGGACACACGATCCACGCCCTTGCGGCTCGGCTGAACCGGACGCTCGGGGGCGAGCGACTCGCCGTGTCCAGCCCGCAGGGGCGCTTCGCCGCGGACGCGGCACTGCTCGACGGCCGACCACTCGACCAAGCCACCGCGCGTGGCAAGCACCTCTTCATCGACTTCGAGGACCTGATACTGCACGTGCACCTGGGCCTCATCGGCTCGTTTCACGTGAAACATGCAGTTCAATACGACAGCCCCGGCACGCCGGCGCGTTTACGGCTCGAAGGTCGCAGCCACGTCGCGGAACTGCGGGGACCGATGATCTGCGCCCTGGTCGACGAGGAGGATCGCCAGTCCGTCCTCGCCAAGCTGGGCCCGGACCCGCTGCACCGACCGGATCAGGACACTGGAGCGCTCCGCTCCTGGGACCGAATTGCCCGGAGCCGCAAGGCGATCGCCGATCTGCTGCTCGATCAGTCCGTGGTCGCCGGCGTGGGCAACGTCTACCGCTGCGAGGTCCTTTTCCGGCATCGCATCGACCCCTTCACCCCCGGCAAGGAGCTGGGACGGGTGCTGTGGGAGCGGGTGTGGAACGACCTGGTCATCCTCCTGCCACTTGGGATGGCCTTCTCCCAGATCCTCACCATGCAGGACCAGGTCGATGCCGCGGCCGAGATGGTGGCCGACGGCTCGTCACTGAGCATCACCGAGGCCTTGACCGGCGAACGCCTGGGAGATCACTTCGAGCGCCGGTTCCACACCTACAAGCGCACGGGCCAGCCTTGTGACCGCTGCGGACGAATCGTGCGGGAGCAGCTCATCGGAGGCCGGACCCTCTACTGGTGCCCCGGGTGCCAGCGCCGGCGCAGACGCTGACCATCACCACCCGGTGAAAGGCGTCTCCGACTGGATGTCGAACTCGACGTAGTCGCGGGTGCCGGTCAACGCAAGGATCTGCCGGGCACCGGGGGGCATCCGTCGCAGTCCCTCCGCGGTCGCGATGCGTCGTGGCGGCCCGAGCACCAGCAGGCTGTGGCCGAGGTGCATTCGCCCACCCTGAGCGGCCCGCAGGTTGCGGAGCCAGTCCACCCGGGGTCCGTACGTCAGGGCAATGGTGACCTGGCCGCCGTGCCGGATCGCCACCAAGGGCACCCGGTAGACCGAACCCGTGCGCCGGCCCACGTGCTCGAGCTCGACGAACGGTCCATGGCCGGCCAGATGCACGAGGAGCTTGTTGAGGTAGCGCTTGTTCCACACGGTGACGACGTGGGGCAGGGGCACGGTGTTCCTCCTCGGGGGCAGTCGGGGGCAGTCGGCGGCAGTCGGGTCCACGAGGGCCTCGCCGTCACGCTACGCCCACCGAGTGAAGCCGGGCCGCATACGCTACGTGCATGGCGGTCAAGGGAACACAGCCAACCCCCACTCACGTCCTCGCTCATCTGAGCGACATGCACCTGATGGCCGGGGACGCGCTGCTCCACGGTCACATCGACTCCGCTGCCCAGTTCCGCAAGGCACTCGCCCGAGTGGAAGGCTCTGGTGAGCGATTCGACGCACTGGTCCTCTCCGGCGATCTTGCCGACAGCGGACAGCCGGAGGCCTACCGGCTGCTGCGGGAGATCGTGGAGCCCGTGGCCGGGAGGCTCGACGCACCTGTTGTCCTCACGGGTGGCAACCACGATGAGCGCCGGGCCCTGGCGGCCGGACTGTTCGGCGAAGACACCGACGAGCCGCAGGACACGGTGACCCTGGTGGGTGGACTGCGCATCATCGCCATCGACTCCGCCCTGCCCGGCTTCCACCACGGCGGGTTCTCCGACGCCCAGTACGCCTGGCTGGCCGATCAGCTGGCCGTCCCCGCTGACCACGGCACGGTCCTCGTCATGCACCATCCGCCCATTGCCTACCACTCGCCCCTCATGCAGCTCCTCGATTTCGAGGACGTGCCGAGGTTGCGGGCCGCGCTGGCGGGCACGGACGTCCGCGCGATTCTGAGCGGGCATCTGCACGTGACCAGCTTCGGGACGCTTGGCGGCATCCCGGTCTTCGTGGCCGGGGGAGTCAGCTACGTCGATGATGCGGGAGTTCCCCGCGAGCTCCTCATGGGAGTGGACGGGCCCCAGTCGTGGAATCTCATCGAGGTCCATGCCGACCACGTGGTCGGGACCGTGGTGCCCGTCGAGACGCACAAGACCTGGCCCTCGCTGAACGAGGAGGTCGTCGACTACATGGCCACGGTCGCTCCGGAGGACCAGCGCATCGTCTTCTCGACCAAGCGATGACACGCCCTTCGATCCCACGAGGTCCATGTCACCGGCCCGGCGGTCAACGATGCTCGCCGGCATCGCCCCTTCAGTCCTGACGGTGAGCCCTCAGCGGGCCAGGCCTTCGTAGGCAGGGTGGTCGATGGCCCACCGGAGCGTTCCGGTGAACGCTCGTCCGCCTCGCCGCACGACGGACTCGGGCACGTGCCGCCCGGCAGCCGAGTCCAGCTCCAGCAGCGCACGCGCCACCGGTGGCAGGGTGACAACGGCCGCCGCGGCGAGCAGGCCGTAGACCGGACGCGTCACCCACGGCAGCGGCGGCTCGCGCAGCAGGAAGTGCGCGGTGTCGAGAGCCTCGGGCGAGGCCTCGAGCTCGCTCTCGTAGCCCGCGAGGTCTGCGTCGAGCTCGGCGACGGTCCGCGGCAGAGCCTCCACCCCCAGCCGTTCGCTGATGGAGGCCATCTGTGCCACGTAGGTGTCAGCCTCGACCGGGCTGAGCGGCCGCGCGCCGTACGCCTGGTAGGCGGTGAGGAAGCTCTCGGTCTCCGCGTCGTGGACCCAGCGGAGCAGGTGGGGATCGCTCGCGGCGTAGGCGCGACCCTGGGCGTCGACGCCGGAGACGCGGGAGTGCACCGAGCGCACGGCCCTGATGAGGGCCTCCGCGTCGTCGATGCGGGCGTACGTCGTCGTCGCGATGAAGGCACCGGTCCGCTGGAGTCGGCCCCAGGGGTCGCCACGAAACCCCGAGTGGCCGGCCACCCCGGCCATCGCGAGCGGGTGCAGGCTCTGCACGAGCAGGGCACGCAGGCCACCGACATACATCGACGGATCGGCGTGCACCGTCCAGATGGGGTCACCCTCGCGGAACCAGCGCGGCCCGGGCGTGCGCCAGATCCGGTCCTCCTTCGCCTCCCGGTCGGGTCCAGCGATCCGGGACCGCATCGCGTCACCGATGGCGCCCCGCAGCGGGCCGACCACGCGACTCATCCACTCACCCGGATCAGCTTGCGGCGCAAACGAACTCAGCGGCATACGGTGTCCTAGGGGAGAAGCTCGAGGACTGGATTGTGCTCGGGTGGAACGACCTCGCGCGGCGGCCCCGGCGGGGTGCCGTCACCGAAGGGGGACCCGCCCAGGTCGGCGCGGCCGTGCTCCGCCGCCCAGCCAGACAGATCCGGACCCGCTGGGACCACCCCGGTGGGGTTGATGTCCCGATGGACGACGTAGTAGTGCGCCTTGATGTGCGTGAAGTCGACCGTGTCCCCGAAGCCGGGTGTCTGGAAGAGGTCGCGGGCGTAGCCCCAGAGGTTGGGCAGCTCGATGAGCTTGACCCGGTTGCACTTGAAGTGACCGTGATAGACGGGGTCGAACCGCACGAGCGTCGTGAACAGCCGCACGTCCGCCTCGGTGATGTGGTCGCCGACCAGGTAGCGGCGCGTCGCGAGGTGGTCCTCCAGCCAGTCCAGGCGGCGCCAGAGCCGGTCGTAGGCGGCGTCGTAGGCCTCTTGGGTGCCCGCGAAGCCACACCGGTAGACGCCGTTGTTGACCTCCGTGTAGTTCACCCGCGCCATCTCGTCGATCTCGTCCCGCCACGCCTCCGGATAGAGGTCCGGGGCCCCCTCCCGGTGGTGCTCTCGCCACTCGGTCGACAGGTCCAGGGTCATCTGAGGGAAGTCGTTGGTCACCACGGCACCAGTCGGGATGTCGACGATCGCCGGCACGGTGATGCCGCGTGGGTAGCCCGGGTCCCGTTTGAAGTAGGCGTCCTGGATCCGCGGGATGCCGAGGACGGGGTCCACGCCGCCGGGGTCGAGGTCGAAGGTCCAGCTGCGCTTGTCGTGCACCGGGCCGCAGATCCCCATGGAGAGCGCGTCCTCGAGCCCCAGGAGCCGCCTGACGATGATCGCGCGGTTGGCCCAGGGGCAGGCGCGCGCCACGACGAGGCGGTAGCGCCCGGGCTCCACGGGGTAGCCGTCGCGTCCGTCCGCGGTGATGCGGGTGGTGATGTAGCGGGTGTCCCGCTCGTAGCTCGGCTCGACGTAGCTGCCCTGGTCCGTCATGACCCCACGATAGATACCGTATGCCGCTGGGCTGGCTCCGGCGCGCTCGTCTCCTTCGGCGGTGGGACAGAATGGGTTCATGGAACGCCGCTGGCGGGAGTCGCCCCGTGCGTGACCTGCGTCCGTTGACCGTCGATCGCGTCGCTGACCTCGCGGGCGACTCGGCGCTGTGCACGTTCTGGCAGACGGTGCCGCGCAACGGCGCGGTGGTCACGCGGGAACCGGTGGACCTCCTCGCGGACTGGGTCCGCGAGGTGACGGCCGACTGGGGACCACCCGGACGCGTTGCCTACGTCGACGGTCGCCCGGCAGGCAACGTGCTCATCGCTCCGGCCCGTCACGTCCCGCGTCTCGCGGCGTTCCCGACCGCTCCCTCCGATCCCTCGACCTTGATGCTCCTCACCGTGCGGGTCAACGCGGACCTGCAGGGTCGGGGGCTGCGCAAGGTGCTCGTCCAGGGCGCCGTCAAGGAGGCGCTGCAGCATCGGGCCCGCTCCATCGACGTCATCGGCGCCCGCCCGACCGCCGTCCGCAGGCACCCCTGCGTCCTGGAGGCGGCCTTCCTGGAGCAGGTGGGCTTCCGGGTGGCGCGGGACCACCCCGCCTACCCGAGGCTCCGGCTCGACCTGAGGACTGTCGTGACGGTGCGGGAGGAGGTCGCGGCCGCGGTGAGCCGGGTCCTCGCCAAGGTGCCGGGCGTGCGTCCGGTCCCGGACACCCACCCTGACGGTGCGACGCGGGCTCGCTCCGTGGAGGGACCCTGAGGATCCCCTGGCCGGAGGCGGCAGGGTCTGCCGGGTCAGTCCGTCCCGGGAGGGGCAACACGAGGCATGACGGGTGGGGGAGCGCCGAGTTCCCCTGTCGCACGGGCGCGTTCGATGTGTCGGCGAAGGTCAGCGAGTTTGAGCACGCCGGTGCGGGCCGTGTCGGCGTCGCCGAGGTAGAGACGTTGCAGGGCGACGACGACGCCCTCCGCGATGCGGTCGCGGGTCTGGGGGTCGGAGAGCACTTCCGCGTCATGCGGGTGGCTGAGGTAGCCGACGTCGAGCCGGACGGCAGGCATCCTGGTGCGCCGCAGCAGTGGCCAGGTGCGGGGGTGTGAGCGGCAGTCGATCAAGCCGGTGCGGGCGACGACCTCACGCAGGAGCAGCTCGGCGAAGTGCTCGCCGATGGTGGACCAGGCCCCGGGCGACTGTCGCCCCGGGTCGCCGTGGCCGTAGAAGAAGGTCGCGACGCCGTGGGCAGCGGTGGCCGCCGAGTGGTCGCTGTGGATCGACAGGACGAGGTCGGCGTCGAGGGAGTTGGCGAAGGCGGCGCGGTCGACCTCCTCACCACCCGAGGTGCCGGTCCGCGTGAAGACGACCTCAACGCCGTGGGCGGTCAGTCGCCCCTCGATGCGCCTGGCGAGGTCGAGGGCGAGCTCCGCCTCGACGAGACCGTGACCGATGACACCGGGATCGCTGCCGCCGTGTCCGGGGTCGAGCACCACAGTGCGTCCGGTCAGACTGAAGCCACCCCGGCGGATGTGCTCGCGCTCGCGGAGCGCGTTGGCGGATCCGCCCGTGACGGACCTTCGGAGCGCGTCGAAGGCGCGGAGCGTCTCGGGGCCGAGGATCCCGTCGGAGGTCAGGCCGACCGCGGCCTGGAAGGACCTCAGGGCGGTGTCGGTGGCCGGGCCATGGATGCCGTCGACCTTGCCGAGCGTGAAGCCGAGCTCGACGAGCCGCGCCTGGAGCCGCCCGACGTCGTCACCCTCCAGGAAGTGGTCGGGGACGAACCGCAGGACGCGGTCACCGAGCGACCATCGGGCCCCGTCGAGCACGGAGTAGGTGGACCGTCCCACGACGCCGTCGACGATGAGGCCGCGTCGTTGCTGGAACGACTTGACGGCCCGCTCGACCTCGTCGTCGAAGACGGCCGTGTCCCGCGGTGCGGTGCGATCGGCCCACGAGGACGCGAGGTCGCCCGTGACGATGAGGCGGTCACACACGTCGGCGACCGCGGGACCGGAGTCGCCACGTCGGAGCACGACGGCCGGCTGAGGTGACACGGGGATCCTTCCGGAACGGGACCTGTGCACTGTAGTACGCCGAAGGGGCGGCCCCGCCACCGGCGGACCACCCCTCCGGGCCGGGCCTCCCCTCAGGGACAGCCGGTCAGGAGATGAACTCCTCGAGCTCGCGGAGCAGCTTGGGCTTGGGGTGCGCGCCGACGATGCTCTTGACGACCTGGCCCTTGACGTACACGTTGAGCGTCGGGATCGAGACGACACCGTAGCGAGCAGCCGTGTCCATGTTGGAGTCCGTGTCGAGCTTGACGACCTCGATCTTGTCGCCGTACTGCTCGTTGATCTCCTCGAGGATCGGGGCGACCTTCCGGCAGGGACCACACCACTCCGCCCAGAAGTCGACGAGAACGGGCTTCTCGCTCATGAGCACGTCATCGGCGAAGGTGGCGTCGGTTGTTTCCTTGAGTGCCATCGGTGGGTGTCTCCCTCTCGTGTGGTCGGTGCTGCGATGTGAGGCTAGGCGTTGGCGCTGACGGTGGTCGTCGGGATGGGCCCGGCGTCCGTCTCGTCGATGAGCGCGGCCTGGTCGGCCGCCTGCTCGGGCGAGTCGGCGTCCTCGAGCGCGGCGAGGTAGTGCTCGGCGTCGAGGGCCGCGGAGCAGCCGGTGCCGGCCGCTGTGATCGCCTGACGGTAAGTGTGGTCGACGAGGTCCCCACAGGCAAAGACGCCGGCAACGCTCGTGCGGGTGGACCGACCGTCAACCGTGACGTATCCCGCGTCGTCCAGCTCGACGACGCCCTTGACGAGCTCGTTGCGCGGGTCGTGGCCGATGGCAACGAAGAGACCGGTGATGGCCAGCTCGCGCGTCTCGCCGGTGACGGTGTCGCGCAGCGTCACTCCGGTCAGCTTGTCGGCGCCGTGGATCTCGGCCACCTCGCTGTTCCAGGCAAAGCTGATCTTGTCGTTGGCGAACGCGCGCTCGGCCATGATCTTGCTGGCGCGCAGCTCGTCGCGGCGGTGCACGATGGTCACCGACCGCGCGAACTTGGTGAGGAAGGTGGCCTCCTCGATGGCGGAGTCGCCGCCACCGACGACGGCGATGTCCTGGTCGCGGAAGAAGAAGCCGTCACACGTCGCGCACCAGGAGACACCGTGGCCGGAGAGCTCCCGCTCGCGGGGGAGCCCGAGCTCACGGTAGGCAGAGCCCATCGCGAGGATGACCGAGTGGGCCGAGTAGGTGGTGCCGGCGCCGTCGGTGACGGTCTTGACGTCACCGCTCAGGTCGACGGACGTCACATCATCCGTGATCAGCTCGGCGCCGAACCGCTCGGCCTGGGCGCGCATCTCCTCCATGAGAGCCGGGCCCATGATGCCGTCGCGGAAGCCGGGGAAGTTCTCGACCTCGGTGGTGTTCATCAGGGCGCCACCGGCCGTGACCGCACCCTCGAAGACGAGCGGGCGGAGGTTCGCACGGGCCGCATAGACAGCTGCGGTGTATCCAGCAGGCCCCGAACCGATGATGATGACGTTGCGGACGTCGGACATGACGTGGTGCTCCTATACCGGGGAACGCACCGCCGAAGGACCCTTGGGGCAGGCAGGACGGTGCTGTCTGGCTCAACCGATCCTAGGCGTGGACTATTCCATCCCGGCACCCGGCACGCCAGCGTGTGGGGGCCGGCCCAGCGGCATACGAACCTGCGCCCGCGAACGGGGCCTACGGCACCGGCACGGGCTCGGTGAGCGCCTCCGGTGCGGCCTCCGTGCACGTCCGCTCGACGACCCGGACGGTGCTGCCATCGGCTTGGGTGACCACGATCACAGCCGCCGGTTGGCCCTCGTAGGTGGCCAGGTCGACATGGACCGGCACGTCGGTGGGGAGGGCGTGGGCCCGAAGGCAGGAGAGCAGGCCCACCTCGGTGGCGATCGGCCCGAGGGTCGGCGCTTCGGCGGCCAGGACCTCGAGCGGGGCGCTCGGGCTGCTGAGGAGCTGCCGGGCCTGGGCCGGGAGGTCGCCGGCCGTGTAGTCCGTGGACGAGAGCTGGATGTGGAGGTTGGGGTGGGAGCGCCCCACCGGCGGGGGGATGGGACCGGTGACGGTCGGCGTCACCGTCGCCGTCACTGTGGGCGTCACCGTCGGCGCCCCCGGAGTGGTGACGACCGCGCCGGGGTTGCCCAGCGACGCGACGCCGTTGGTGCGCTTGTTGAGGTGCAGCGCCGAACCGCCCACGGCGACGACGGCGGCAGCTGCAGCGACTGCCGCCAGGGCGAACAGCGGCCGCGGGCGCTGCCGCTGGCGAATGAGCGGGGCCAGGACGGCCGCGTCCCGGTCGGCGCCCTGGAGGAGGCCTTGGAGGGGGCCCTGGAGGGGTCCGGGATCGACCCGCAGCGCCACCTCGTCGGTCAGCAGCGACTCGATGCGCTGGGCCACGCGCTCCGGCATCGGCCCGGGGTCGGCCGCCGCTGCCAGCAGCTGACGCACGCGGGCCTCCGTCGCGGCGTCGAGGAGCCGGGCGTCCGGGGTCTCGTCTCCGGTGTCAGGGGTCTGCCGGGGGTGGTCCACGATGTTCCTTCACGGTCCTTCAGGAGTGGTGCGGTTGTCTATGGAGGACGGTGTGGCCTGTCCCAGACTCCCCGCTCATGGAACCGACCTCGTGCTACGACGTGCGAGGACCGGTCTCCGGTTCCCCCGCCAGCAGGCCGAGATGCTCGGCGAGCGCGGCCCGACCCCGCGCGCACCGCGACTTGATGGTCCCCTCTGCCACCCCGAGGATCTGGGCCGCCTCGGCGACCGGCACGGCATGCATGTCCACGAGGACCAGCGCAGCGCGCTGACCGTCGGGCAGCCGGGCCAGCGCCTCCTCGACGTCGAGTCGGACCTCGGTCGAGGAGTGGTGGTCGCGGTGGTCGGCCAGGTCGTACTCCGGAAGCGGCGACGTGGGTCGGACCCGGCGCAACCGGTCGAGGCAGGCGTTGACGATGATCCGGTGCAGCCACGTCGTGACCGCAGCGTCACCGCGGAAGGAGCCCGCCCGCCGGAACGCCGAGATGAAACCGTCCTGCACGGCGTCCGCCGCGAGCTCCGGGTCGCGGCAGGTCCGCAGGGCGACGGCCCACATCCGGTCCTTGTGCCGGCGGAAGAGCTCGCCGAAGGCGTGATCGTCGCCGGCGACGTGCCGGGCGAGGAGCTCGCTGTCACTGGCCTCGGCGAGACTCAGGGGCGTGACTGGGCCCACCGGTCAGCGCACCACCACTTCGGCGATCTGGGCCCGGTGGTGGGTGGGTGCCTCGTCCGGCGCCGGGCGCGTCACCCAGACGATGAGCTTGGTGCCGGGCTCGATGTCCCGGGGGGCCTTGATCGTCACCGTGCCACTCGTGTCGCGGATCTGCCCGATCTGCTGAGCGCCCTCGAGCTGTGCCTCGTCGGTGAGATAGACCGTGACGTCCTGCGCGGCCGGCAGGGTCAGCTCCACCTCGCGGACCACGGTGGGGGCGCTGAGGTCGAGGACGAGACCGACCCCTTCCTTGCTGCGGTTGTAGGTGTCGGTGGCGTACCACCGCGACTTCCACGCGGTCTCCGGGTCGCCGTCGAAGGCGAGGGGGACCAGTCGAGGGCTCTCCTCACCGTCGTCCTGGGGGTCGAAGCTGGAGCCACCGACGATGCGGACCGGCTCAGCCGGCGGCGCCTGGGTGGTCGTGCTGGGGGTCGACGGCTGCGACGCCGTCGCTGAGGGCTCGGGTGTCGTGTTCGTCCGCGTCACCGTGACCGTGGGACGGGCCTCGGCCGGACTGTCCGACTCGCCGATCTTGGCGACGTTGTTGATCCCGATGACCAGGGCGACGAGGACGAGGGCCCCGACGATCGCCAACGCGATCCGGGACTGGGCGCCCGACGGGCCCTCAGGCGTGCCACCCAAGACGGGCAGTGGCGGCTCGAGCCGCGTCCTCGGCGCCTCCTCGAGGGCCTCGGCGAGGGCGATGTCCTCCCCCTCGAACTGGTCACCTGTCAGGTCGGGGAGCCGTGACTTCTCGGCGGCCGCCCGGGCAAAGGAGCCGATCCGCTCGCCGATCCCGCTCGCGGCACCAGCAGCAGCGCCAGCAGCAGCGCCACCGACACTGGCTGAGGTGCCCGGCGCGGCGAGGGCCGCCGACCCAGCGGGCTCAGCCCCCTTGGCCGCAATCTGCCCTGCCCCGGCCCCTCCTGCCACGGCCCCTCCTGCCGCACCGGACAGGCGCGAGTAGAGGTCGCCACTGCTGCGCCCCGGGGGTGGGGTGTAGCGCTGTGCGACGGGCGGCGACTGGCGGCCGGCGCCGTCACCGACCTGCGCGGCCGGGAGCCGGATGCCGCTCGCACCATCGCTCGTGGGCTGCTCGGACGGCCAGGGTGCGATCTGGAGCGCGAGGTCGCCGGGCGAGATCGGGCCGCGGTCCTCGTTGAGGGTCATGCGGCAGATGAGGTCGAGGTCGTTGGGGATTCCGACAGCGATCTCGGACGGAGCAGCGACGCCGCCGACGACGCTGGGCGCGGGCTCGAGGCCGACCGGCCGAACCGGCGTCTGCCCACCGGGCGTGGCGGGCCACCGTGCGGTGAGGCCGGCGTAGATGAGCTTGACCAGCCCCACGGCGTCGACGCGCGAGGCCCGCTCGTCCGAGGCCAGGTCTGCGTCGCTGAGTGCCGCCTCGATGGCGAGGCCGCGGACCTTCACCTCGCCGTCGGGGAGGCGCAGGAGGGACGACGGTGTCAGCACGAGGTGGTGCAGGCCACGGTGCCGGGCGCGCTCGAGCGCGCTGGCCGCCTCGCCGACCAGCCGGCGCACCTCCTCCGCGGGCAGGCCCCCGGCCTGGAGCAGGTGGGACATCGGCATGGCGCCCGTCAGCGGCTCCTCGACGATGAAGGCCGTGTCCCCGTCGATCCCGACGTCGAGGACGCGGGTGAGCCGGGTGTCCTCGATCGCGGCAGCGCGACGGGCGGCGTCGAGGGTCGGCGCGGCGACGGACGAGCCCACCGGGAAGCACACGAGGACGACCTCACGGTCGAGGGTCTGGTCCGCGGCGCGCCACCGCTCGTGCGTCCGGGTCTCGGAGGTGCGCAGAGTGACGGCATAGCGTCCCCCGAGCACGGTCCCGGGTCCGATTCCGTGCACCCTCGTCACCCCTTCCGCTGCTGGTGGCCTGCTTCATACTAGGGCGAGTCAGCTGCGGTTCCGCTCCTGCGCGGCCTCGTCGCGCTCGGCGACGGTCTCGAGGTCACCGATCTCCTCGATGCGCGACGTCCCCTTGGTGACGGCGCGGATCACGCCTGCGAGGAGCACCAGTCCTGCGAGCACCCCGCCGATCCAGTAGAACGTCGAGTCGAGTGGGTTGACCGAGACGGGGATCACGGCCTCTGAGCCGATGCGGGTGCCGTCGGCGGTCGTCAGGTAGGCGAGCAGGTCGGCCCGCCCCGCGGCCACCGCGTGGACGCGCACACTGATGTTGCGGCTGGCGTCCGGGCCGGCCGCGATGCTGACCGGCCCCGGCTGCTCCAGGACCTGCAGTCGCC
The DNA here is from genome assembly GCF_028446585.1 of Intrasporangium calvum. GTDB lineage: Bacteria > Actinomycetota > Actinomycetes > Actinomycetales > Dermatophilaceae > Intrasporangium > Intrasporangium calvum_A. The sequence continues at coordinate 25,267 of NZ_JAPFQL010000006.1, read as the reverse complement.
GGTTCAGCGGGACGACCACGAGACGCAGGTCCTCGACGGCATAGTCGAGGCCGTTGCGGACGGGGATCCGTATCGTGCCGTTCTCGGCGAGGAAGTTGACTCGGCGGGGCAGGACCCGGATGGCCGAGGTGGCGTCCTTCACGTCGGCGCTGACCGAGTTGTTCAGCTCCGCCCAGGCCGCCGGCCGGTAGCGCCACCGGACGCTGGCCAGCTCGTCCAGGAGCGCGCCATAGGTCCGCTCGAACGAGGCGCCGTCCTCGAGCACCGTGGCCACCGCGTCGAGGGTGTCGCGCTGCTTGGCGAGCTGCATGAGCCGGAGCGAGCTCAAGGTGGGCTTCGGAGCGGTGGATCGGGCTGACTTGCTCGGCTGCTCCTGGGGCACCGCACGGTCGCTGCCGTGGCCGCCGAGCAGCGTCTCCATCGCGACGGGCTCGAGCCAGGCGACGGACTCGGTGGTGGCCCGCAGGAACGCCGACAGGGCCGCGGGGTCCGGGTCGTAGCTGCGGGGCGCCGTGAGCAGGACCGAGCGTGCCGTCCCGGGGCGCTCCCCGAGCAGGACGAGCGTCTCGGCGAGGAACCGTTGCGTCGCGAGGACGGCGGTCGCCTCGGAGCGCTTGGGCAGCAGGGCGGACAGTCGGGCGTCGGAGCCGAGGAGCGGAGTGCCCTCGGTCGAGACCCGCCGGGCCGTCGGTGTGTAGGGAGAGGTGGAGGTGATCGCGGCCTGGTTGACGATGATCGCCGCAGCCTTGCGCGTCGCCGAGGTGGCGTGGAGGGACTGCACCGCTGCGGCCCGGCCCGCGGGCAGGAGGCCGTCCACCGGCCAGGCGATGTCGCCTCGCACCGGCTCTCCGAGGCGCTCACCGACGGTCGCGGCGCGGGCGACGAGGTCCCGGACCAGGCCGTTGGTCGGGTCGAGCGCTCCGGTCGCGGCGACGTCCGCATCGGCGTACGGCAGAGCGAACAGGTTGCGCCCTGCCAGAGCCGTGGCGAGCCGGTCGGCATCCGATGACGCGGGAGGTGTCCCCGGCTCGACGGGAGCAGGGCGGTCTCCGGTGGCGCTCCCCGTTGGTGTGGCCGACGGGGTGGCCGACGGCGTCGTCGACGGCGTCGGGTCGGCCCCCACGAAGGCACCGGACACCTCACCCGGCCCGGCGACGAGGACCGCCGGATCGACGCCCAACGTCGCGTAGGAGCCGGCGGTGCCGGTGACGATCCGGTCGACCCGGGAACCGGGGCCGACCGCGCGACTCCACGCCTTCTCCCGGACGTCGTCGTCGCGCGAGAAGAGCCGGACGTCGGGGTCGAGGGTCACGGGGATGGCGAGCGCGATCTGGAGTGGCTCGAACTCGACGCGGGACTGCCAGGCCAGGAAGGTGCGGACCGCCCCGATCGGGGTCGTCGCGCCGCGTTGGTAGGCCTCGATCGCGACGGGCACGGCGGCGAAGGCGCCCGACCCGACCGCCCCGGCGACCTGCCACTCCTCGAGGTCGATGGTGAACGGCGCGGTCTGCGCGGCCGGCACCTCGGGCAGGGGCTTGGCCGTCCGGGCCACCGTGCGTCCCGCGGCCGCACCGTGCTGCTTGACCCACCGGTCGATGTCGGTGCGGACGGTCAAGGGCTGCGAGCCGAGCACGAGCCGGATCTCTGCTCCGACGAGCGGGCCGGAAGCCGGAGCCGTCACGCTGCCCGTGACCCGCGTCCTGCCCGTGCCGTCGAGGACGGTCGGGGTGACAGCCGTCAGCGTGATGACGGCCTCGTCGTCGGCTGCGGCGACCCTCGGGACCGCGGCCGCGGGGGAGTCGGCCGTCGCCGGCCGCCCGGGCTCGGGCTCGCCGGGCACGGCGCCGGCTGCCGGGACGAGGGCGGTGAGGCCGAGCAGTGCCGTCAGGGCGACCGTCCGGGAGACGGTGCGCCACGACCGAGTCAGTGTCACGCCGTGCCTGCCAACCGGTTCCACGCCGCCTGCGCGATGCGGCGCTCGTTGGGGAAGGTGAGCTGTCGGTGGACCTCGTCGAGACGCATCCAGGCGACGTCGATGGCCTCGCGGTCCGGGTCGTTCTCGATGGACAGCTCACCGCCGAGCGCCTCGAGGAGGTAGTGGTGGACGTACTTGTGGACGCGCTTGGTCGAGGTGGCGAACCAGTAGTCGATCGTCCCCAGCTCGATGAGGACGCGGCCGACGATGCCGGTCTCCTCGGCGACCTCGCGCGCGGCGGTCTCGACGAGGGTCTCGCCGGGCTCGACGTGGCCCTTGGGCAGGCACCACTCGATGCGGCCGGCGCGGTTGCGTCGGGCGATGATCGCAATGAGCGCGCAGCCGTCGCGAATGTCGACGACGATGCCGCCCGCCGACCGCTCCTCGACCGCGGGCAGACGCCTTCCCGGCTGGGAGCTCGGGGCGGCCTGCGCGGTCATGTCGCCACCATAACCAAGCAGCCCACTTCGCGCCCCCACCGCGGATGCCGTATGCCGCTGGGCACGCTCCCTGCCCACCGCTCGGTGGGCGGGAGGGCTGGGAGGTCAGGCCGGTCCGGAACGAGCCCAGCGGCATACGGCATCTCAAATAGGCTTGACCCCGTGTCTGACCGTCCCACTGCGACCACGCCCGACCCGACGCACCTGCCGCTGCTGCGCGGGGCGGTCGCCCAGCTGGCTCCTGTGCTGCCGCTGCTCCAGGAGCTCGGGCAGCGCTTCGCCGACCGTGGGCACCAGCTCGCCCTCGTGGGCGGCCCGGTGCGCGACGCCTTCCTCGGCCGGACCTCCCCGGACCTCGACTTCACCACCGACGCTGGACCTGACGCCATCCTCGCGGCGGTCAGGGGCTGGGCCGACGCGCACTGGGACATCGGCCGTGAGTTCGGCACGATCGGCCTGCGCAAGGGGAGCCACCACGTCGAGATCACGACCTACCGGGCCGACACCTACGACCGGACGAGCCGCAAGCCGGAGGTGATGTTCGGCGACACCCTCGAGGGGGACCTCGTCCGACGTGACTTCACCGTCAACGCGATGGCGATCCGGCTGCCGAGCCTCGAGTTCGTCGACGTCCACGACGGTCTCGCCGACCTGGCTGCGCGGCGACTGATGACGCCGGCACCGCCGGAGGAGTCCTTCGCCGACGACCCGCTGCGGATGATGCGGGCGGCCCGCTTCACGTCCCAGCTCGGCTTCGAGGTGGCGCCCGAGGTGCGCACGGCGATGACCGAGCGGGCCGCCACGCTGTCGATCATCTCCGCCGAGCGGATCCGGGACGAGTTCACCAAGCTCCTGCTGTCGCCGACGCCTCGGCCGGGCCTGACGCTCCTCGTCGACACCGGTCTCGCCGACGAGTTCCTCCCCGAGCTGCCGGCGCTGCGGCTCGAGGTCGACGAGCACCACCGCCACAAGGACGTCTACGAGCACTCCCTCACGGTCCTGGAGCAGGCGATCGACCTCGAGGGGCCCGCAGACGCTCCCGATGACCGGGTGCCGGGCCCCGACCTCGTCCTCCGGCTCGCGGCGCTGCTCCACGACATCGGCAAGCCGGCGACCCGCCGGTTCGAGCCGGGTGGCGGTGTCTCCTTCCACCACCACGAGCTCGTCGGGGCGCGGATGACGGCCAAGCGGCTCAAGGCCATGCGCTATGACAAGGACACCGTCAAGGCGGTCGCGCGACTGGTCGAGCTGCACCTGCGCTTCCACGGCTACGGCGACGGGCAGTGGACCGACTCCGCGGTGCGTCGCTACGTCACCGACGCCGGGCCGTTGCTCCAGCGGCTCCACCGGCTCACTCGCTCGGACAGCACGACGCGCAACGTCCGCAAGGCCGATCGGCTCTCCCGCGCCTACGACGACCTCGAGCGCCGCATCGAGCGGCTCGCGGAGCAGGAGGAGCTGGCGGCCGTCCGCCCCGAGCTCAACGGCAACGAGATCGCCGAGGCGCTGGGGATCCCGCCGGGGCCCGTCCTCGGCGAGGCCTACAAGTTCCTCCTCGGGGTCCGCCTCGACGAGGGGCCCATCGGCAAGGACGCGGCGCGCGACAAGCTCATCGCCTGGTGGGCCGCGCGGCGCTGATCAGAGTCCACGCCTCCTTTGTCTGACCCGGGACTGACATGGGAGACCGGTCTTTGATTGACTTGCCGCGCCGCGGCGCAACTCCGTTCCCGGGGATTCGACCAGCGGATACCGTCCGAAGTGACGAAAGGACATCATGACGATCGACCAGTCCGCGATCTCGGTCGGCGTCGCGTCCGACGTCGGGCGGGTCCGCCGCCACAACGAGGACTGTGGGCGGGCCGCAGGCACCGTCTTCGTGGTCGCCGATGGCATGGGCGGGCACGCCGCGGGCGAGGTGGCGAGCACCATCGCCGTCGACGCGCTCGTCGAGCTTTCCGACCGTCCGCAGCTGGCCGTCGAGGACGTCGTCAACCAGTTGGGCGAGGCCAACCGCCGGATCCTGGAGTCTGCTGCGCAGCACCCGGAGCGGGCCGGCATGGGCACGACCGTGGCCGGCCTCGCCCTCACGACGGGCGCGGAGTCCCAGGAGTGGGTCGTCTTCAACATCGGAGACTCGCGGGTCTACCAGCTCGTCGACGACCAGCTGACCCAGGTCACCGTCGACCACTCGGAGGTCTGGGAGCTCGTCGAGCGTGGGCTCCTCACCGAGGAGCAGGCCCAGCGGCACCCGAGCCGCAACATCATCACCCGGTCGCTGGGTCGCGAGCCGATGGGAGTCGTCGACACCTGGGTCCTGCCACCCCGCCCCGGTGAAACCTTCGTCATCTGCTCGGACGGCTTGTCCAACGAGCTGACCAAGGACGAGATCGAAGCCGTGCTCATCGGGTCGGCCGACGCAACGGAAGCCGCTGGGGAACTGGTGCGTCGCGCCGTGGCAGCCGGAGGGCGGGACAACGTGACGGCGGTCGTGGTCCAGCTCTCCGCTCAGGACCGCGCTGCGCAAGAGGCCGCTGGCAGCTGACCGCGATACCGCTGCCGAATCGTGACCGGCACGGGCCGGTCTCGGGGAGCGCGCCGGGAATCGTCGTGGCATCGTCCTGCCGTGACCCTGCCCCCGCCCCTGTCGCCCCCCTCTGGCGACGGTCCACTGCTCCCACCGCCCCCGCCCGGCTCGAGCTCGCCCGTGTCGCCCTATGCAGCCCCGCCGGGGCCGGCCCCGGACGGCGCCAACGGTCTCGCCATCGCGGCCCTGGTGTGCGGTCTCGCCTTCTTCGTCCCGGGTGCCGGCCTCGTCGCGCTCGTCCTCGGCATCATCGCGCTGCGCCAGCTGCGCGCCCGGGCCCAGCGAGGGCGTGGCATGGCGATCACCGGGATCGTCGTCGGCTCCCTCACGACGATCAGCTGGGGCCTCATCCTTGCGGCGCTGCTCGCCTTCGTGGGCAGCGAACGAGTGGAGGACGGGGTGGCGGCCCCGTCGGCGGCGCACCCCACCACCGGACGGGTCACCATCGACGAGCTGCGTCCCGGCGACTGCTTCTCCGGGATCAGCCCGGCATCCCTGGACTGGGCGTCACTGAGCAGCTGCGACGACGAGCACGAGATGCAGCTCATCACGATCGTCGACTTCGGGGACGAGCCCTTCCCCGGGAGCGAAGAAGCGGTGGGCGCCCTCGCCGAGCGCAGGTGCATCGTGGCGTCGGAGCCGCTGCTGGACGAGTCCAAGCTTGACCGCGTCGAGTTCTTCTTCATCTACCCGGACTCGCGGTTCGCCTGGGAGGTGGACGCGACGGCCCTGTGCATCGCCTCCTCCCTCGACGGTGGAGTGCGCGGGTCGGTCCTCAAGTAGGCCGGCCCCCGGCCCGAGCCTCGCACGCCGCACCGAGCCCAGCGGCATACACCTTCTTCCGTATGCCGCTGGGCTGGCTCCCAGCGCGGCCTTCCTGTTGGGGTGTATCTGACCGGTTCCTACCGACTCTCTAGACCGTGAGACCTACGATGAACACGCTGAGAGAGAGGCGTGACATGCACGAACCCAGCGGTCTCACCGAGCTCGTGACCGCCGCGGCCCAAGGAGACCCCGAGGCGTGGAACGCGATCGTCGAGCGGTTCTCGAGCCTGCTCTGGTCGGTCGGACGGGCGCACCGGCTCTCCATGGACGACGCCGCTGACGTCGTGCAGAACACCTGGCTTCGCCTGCTCGACAACCTGCACCGGATCGAGCAGCCCGAAGCACTCCCCGGGTGGCTGGCCACGACGGCTCGGCACGAATGCCTCTCGCTGTTGCGACGGCGCGGACGTGACGTCCTCGTCCGCGACGACGATCTCGGGCCGATGCTCGTCGACGTCGAGTCGGCGGCACTGGACGCCTCGCTCCTCGAGAAGGAGCGCGACGTTCAGCTCTGGTCCTGCTTCAGCAGGCTGTCAGAGCGGTGCCAACGGCTGTTGCGCGTCCTCATGGTGTGCGACCGACCCAACTATGCAGAGGTGTCCGCCTCTCTGGGCATGCCCGTGGGCTCCATCGGCCCCACGCGCATGCGTTGCCTCTCCACGCTGCGGTCACTGGTCTCCGACACCGGCTACGCATTTGAGAGCGGAGGGGGTCGACCCTCATGACCACCCACGACCTGCACCCTGACGACATCGAGCTCCTGGAGCAACTCGGCTCCATCGTCGCCGTGCTCGATCCCGTGCCCCCCGACGTCGTCGAGCTGGGCCGGGCGGCCTTCGCCCTGCACCACGCCGACACCGCCTTGATGAAGCTGGCCAGCGAGGCCATGTCCGCGGCGCTCCGCGTCACGGACAGCGCCCGGGGCACGTCGCGCCTGCTCGTCTTTGAGCACGGGTCCGTGTCGATCGAGCTGGACGTCACCTGGCGGGGCGACTTCGGCCGGATCCTCGGCGTCGTGACCGACGAGTCGGGCACGCTGGCGGAGGGCGCCCACGTGATCCTCGAGACCCGGTCGCTGACGCGCACCGTCGACCTCGAGGACGAGCGCTTCAGCTTCGAGCGGGTGCCGCTCGGCCTGGCGCGGATCGTGCTCGAGCGGGCCGGCGAACGCGTCATGGCGACCACGTGGTTCGACGTGGGCTGAGTCGGGTCAGGCACCCCACGCCGTGAACGATGCGGCGGTCGCGGCGTGCAGGACGTCGCCCGCGGCGGCCTTCCGCGCTGCGAGCCAGCCCTCGGTGAGGGTCCCACCCCGGCCGGCGACACCATGCACGTGACCCATGACGCTGAGCGTGGCCTGGTCGTTGACCGGCACGACGCTGGCCAGGACGTCGGCCGTGCCCATGCCCAGGAGGGCTGACACGAGACCCAGTGCCTCGTGCGGGCCGATCGGAGCGGCCCCGCCCGAGTCGCAGGCGGAGAGGATGATCGACCGGGGCGGCTGCTGCAGCTCCTCGAGGTCGTGCACCGTGAGCGGGCCGTCCGCCAGCTGGAGTGACGAGAAGAGCGGCGCCTCGGCTCGGAAGGTGCCGTGCGCGGCGATGTGGGCCAGCCCGGCCCCGTCCAGGATCTCGAGGGCGGCCGCAACCGTCGCCTTGTCCGCTGGCAGGACGAGTGCACCGTGATGGATGGGGCTGAGGTTCGTGACTTCGGACTCGCGCGTGCTCAGGTCGGGACCGGTGATGAGGGAGACGTGCCCGGCGTCCCGGCCCCGGCCGGAGCGTCGGGCCTTGAGCCACTGGGTGACGGAGGGGCTGACCGACAGTGGGGAGCGCGCGAACAGTGGCAGCAGGCCCCACGGGGCGGTGAGGAGCCCGGCTGGTGGCACGACGATGACGGGCCGGTCGTCGTCGCCGACGAGCTGGCGGAGCGTCGATTCGTGGGGGCCCAGCAGCGCCGCCTCGAGACGGGCCCCCGCTGCATCCAGGTCGACGAGCCGGCCGGACGCCGCACGGCGCAGCGCGAACCGGGCGAAGTCGGCCTCCTTCTCGGCGCTGGCAGCGCTGCCGACCTCGAGGTGGCGGACCCGCCGCCGACACACCATGACGAGGTGCAGGCTGCCACCGTCGTTGACGAAGGTGAGCAGGACGCCGTCACCCAGCTCGGCCAGCACGGCGTCGAGATCGAGGCCCGCCGGGACGCCGAAGTCGCTGTCGTGGTCTGAGCGCATCCGGTGGTGGGCGTGCCGGATCGACGACTCGAGCCGCCTGCGTTCTGCCTGCCAGGTGGCAAGGAGAGCCGGATCCCCATCCGTCTGGGTGTCGAGTCGCCGGGTCACGTCGCGCAGGGCGGCCACGTCGCGGCGCAGGGCGGGGTCGTCAGGTCTCGTGATCGTGCCGTTGAGGGCGGCGGCCCGCCACCGCTCGGCCCACCACCAGAGGTCACGGGCGCGACCGGAGCGCACAGCGGAAGCGACTGCCAAGCGGGCGAACTCGATGCCGTGGCCACTCGCGAGCGCTCGCAGCTCGAGGTCGCCGAGGATGGCCCGATGTTCGTCGACCGCGTCGAGGCCGTGCCGGCAGGCGGCATACAGCGCGCGACGGTCACCGGACTGGTCGGCGAGCAGGGCCGCCGCGAGCCACCCCGCGGCGCGGGAGAGGGGTGGCCCCGACCGGCGCGCGGCCGCAGCGGCGGTCAGGCTGTCGCGCGCCACCTCGGGGAGCCCGGCGTAGCGGGCGATCCGCCCGCGCAGGAGCAGGGCCATGGGCAGGTCGAGGGACCCGGAGGCGCGCAACGACGCCACGAGGTCGTCCGCCTCCCGGAGGAGCCGCTTCTCCTGAGCGATGCGGGACCGGGCCGACAGCTCCGGCGCCTCGCGGGGCTCGAGCATCCAGGCCTGGAGCTCCGGATGGGTGGCCACATGCTGGGCGCGCAGACGCAGGAGCCTGGCCCGGTCGACCCACGCGTCCCGCAGTTGCTCGCTGAACAGCTCCGCTGCTGCGTTGGCCCGCTCTCCGGCCAGCGCCGCCTTGCCGGTGGCGAGGGCGGCCCGGGCCTGGGCCAGGACCAGCTCGGCCCGCTTGACCGGAGCCAGGTCGGGGCGGGCGAGCCCCTCGACGGCGACCGTCTCGGCCTCGTCGTAGAGCCCGGCCGTGAGGAGGGCCTCGACGCGGTCGAGGTCGAGCTCAGGACCGCTCCTGCCGAGGGCGGCATAGCGGTCGGCGGCCCGGTCGAACAGCTCCAGGGCTCGGGGCAGGTCCCCACGCAGCATCGCGGTGGCTGCGCGGTTGTGCAGGACCTCGGTCGCCTCGAACTCCTGACCGAGGGACTCGAAGAGCTGCTCCGCCAGCTGGGCGTCCTCGTCGGCGTCGTCGACCAGGCCCAGCGAGATGCTGACGACGACCCGGTTGTTCAGGGCGCGTGCCTCCCAGAGCCGGTCCTCGACGGCGCGGCTGCCCGTGATGGCCTGGGTGAGGTCAGCGTGCGCCTCGCGGTCCCGCCCGACCAGGGCCAGGACGTGCGCGCGGCGCAGCAGCAGCCGGGGCAGGTCGGCCGCGGGCGTCAGCTCCTTGGCCGCGTCGAACTGGCGCAGGCCATCCCTGGTGCGGCCGGCATAGGCGAGCACGACGCCAAGGGTCGCCATGACGTCTGCCTGCCGGAGCGCGCTGACCTCCCGGGCGAGGCGAAGCGCGGCGAACCCGTGCGTCACGGACTCGTCACTGCGCCCGGCGTCGCGGTGGACGATGGCGGCGGCCTGGTGCGCGAACGAGAGGGCGGACGCATCCTCCGAGGTGTCGATGATCCGCATAGCGCTTGCGAGGGCCGACTGCGGCCGGGATATTGCGAGGGGGAGCAATGAGGCCGGATCGTCGGCACCTTCGGGCGCGGGTCCACGAGGCTTCCCCGCCGCACGTGTATCAGGTCGCCCGCTTCGGGACTCCGGCATCACGGACAACATCCTTCGCTTGACTGGAGAGCTGCAATGACTGACAGGCACCCCCTGACCCTCCACATGATGGCAGCAGCGTCATGAGCAACCAGCCGAATCTTCCCTATTGGTGGGAACCCTCGGTCCCCAACGGCCGCCAGCGTGGTCGGCTCCGGGTCCAGTTCGACCGGATCGTCGAGGGTCTCCAGAGCGCACCGGAGAACGTCGACCGCAACGTGGTGATCCGCGAGGTCGCGACGGATGAGGATGTCGACTACCTCTATCGGGACGAGGTCATCCTCGTGCGTGACCGAGACGTCGAGCGCGTGCTCGGCATCCTGCGCGACACGATCGGCGACGGAGCCCGGGTCGAGGAGCCCGTCGACCGCGAGCCGCAACGTGGAGTCACGACGATCGCCCTCCCGGCCGGCGCGGACCTGGATGCGGTCATCTCCGACCTGCGCGATCGCGAGATCGACGCGAGCAAGGACCTCGTCCTGCACATCTGCCCGTCGGCGTCGGCGTGCCCCGCCACCGAGCCGGTCCTGGTCTCGCAAGACCGTGGCCCGGTGCCGGCTGTGGCCGACTGGTCGCCGAGGCCGACCGACCGCAAGGTCAAGGTGGCCGTCATCGACACCGACTTCCACCAGTCGGTGGTGGAGCAGCACGACTGGCTGAGCAACGTCTCGGGCCAGCCGGGCGGACCACAGGCCGACGGCCACTACCGCGGGCACGGCACCTTCGTCGGCGGGGTGGTGGCGACCATGGCTCCCGATGCGGAGGTTCGCGTCTGGCCCGCCTTGCTCACCTCCGGCGGTCAGATCTCGAGCGACCTGGGTCCGATCCTCGACCAGGTCCTGCAGACCGGACCGGACATCATCAGCCTCTCGGCGGGCACCACTCTCGCCCCGGGTGAGGACCCGGCCCGTGAGCTGCTCGGTCTCGAGGTGTTCCGCGAGTACCTCGCCAAGACCGACACGCTGCTCGTCTGCGCGGCAGGCAATGACGCACAGGACGTGGGCTTCTACCCGGCTGGTCTGCCCCATCCGGAGATCGTGGCCGTCGGCGCCCTCGACGACGACGACGCCACCGCAGCCGGCTACAGCAACTACGGCAGCTGGGTCGACGTGTGGGCGCGCGGTACGGACGTCGTCAACGGCTATCCCAACGGCCGCTACGACTACGAGGACATCGACCCGGACACCCCCGGCGACCAGCCCGGCCATGTGGTGTTCACCAACTGGCTGGCCAGCTGGAGCGGCACCTCGTTCGCGACCCCGCTCGTCGCCGGCCTGGTCGCCGCGCGCATGGCCTGGAGCCACGAGAAGCCGCGCGAGGCGTGGGCGGCGCTCCACCAGATCGCGGTCGCCCATGCCGTGAACGGCCGCCCAGTCCTCAAGCGGGGGGACGCAGACCGGCCCTGACCGTTCCGCAGCTCGCCAGCGGTCCGACCCGGCCACGCGCAAGGGCCCGCCTCCCATCGGGAAGCGGGCCCAGCGGCATACACCCTGGCGGGTGAGGGCTCAGCGCTCCTCGGTGCCCGCGATGAACGCCTCGAGCTTCGCGCGGCCCTCGGTGTCCTCGCGCTGCACGGGCGGGGACTTCATCAGGTAGGACGACGCGGAGATGAGCGCGCCACCGATGCCCCGGTCCTTGGCGATCTTCGCAGCGCGGATCGCGTCGATGATGATGCCGGCCGAGTTGGGGGAGTCCCACACCTCGAGCTTGTACTCGAGGTTCAGCGGCACGTCACCGAAGGCGCGCCCCTCGAGCCGGACGTAGGCCCACTTGCGGTCGTCGAGCCACGCGACGTAGTCCGACGGGCCGATGTGGACGTTGCGGTCCTCCTTCTTGTCGGCGAGGGCGCCGGTGAGGTTGGAGGTCACGGCCTGCGTCTTGGAGACCTTCTTGGACTCGAGGCGCTCGCGCTCGAGCATGTTCTTGAAGTCCATGTTGCCGCCGACGTTGAGCTGGTACGTCCGGTCGAGCGTGACGCCGCGGTCCTCGAAGAGCTTGGCCATGACGCGGTGCGTGATCGTCGCGCCGACCTGGCTCTTGATGTCGTCGCCGATGATCGGCACGCCGGCGGCCTCGAACTTCGCGGCCCACTCCGGGTCGCTCGCGATGAAGACCGGGAGGGCGTTGACGAAGGCGACACCCGCGTCGATGGCGCACTGCGCGTAGAACTTGTCGGCCTCCTCGGAGCCCACCGGGAGGTAGGAGACGAGGACGTCGACCTTGCGCTCCTTGAGGACCTGGACGACGTCGACCGGCTCCGCCGCCGACTCGTCGATCGTCAGGCGGTAGTACTTGCCCAGGCCGTCGAGCGTGTGGCCGCGCTGGACCTCGACGCCCGAGGTCGGGACGTCGCAGATCTTGATGGTGTTGTTCTCGGAGGAGTTGATCGCCTCCGAGAGGTCCTTGCCGACCTTCTTGTCGTCGACGTCGAACGCCGCGACGAAGTCGACGTCCTTGACGTGGTAGTCGCCGAACTGGACGTGCATGAGGCCCGGCACGGTGCCGGCCGGGTCAGCGTCCTTGTAGTACTCGACACCCTGGACGAGCGAGCTCGCGCAGTTGCCGACGCCGACGATGGCGACGCGTACGGATCCCATGGATCACTCCTTGTTCTGTGGTGGGGTCGTTCTGGTGGGTGGAAGAACATCGAGGTCGTATGCCGCTGGGCCGGGATCCAGCGCAGCGCGGCGTTCGGCGCGGATGAGCTCCTCGAGCCAACGGACCTCTCGCTCCGCGCGTTCCTCGCCGTGCTGCTGGAGGGCGAGGGTGTAGGCGTCCATCCGCTCGCGGTTGCGGGCGCTGACCTCGCGCACCCGGGCGAGGCGCTCCTCGAGGCGCGACCGGCGGCCCTCGAGGATGCGGAGGCGCACCTCGCGCTCGGTGCGGGAGAAGAAGGCGAGCCGGACGTCGAAGTCGTCGTCGTCCCAGGCGTCGGGCCCGCTGGCCGCGACGAGGTCCTGGAAGTGCTCCTTGCCCTCCGCGGTCAGCTGGTAGGTGATCCTCGGCCGCTTGCCCGAGGCGGTCGGCTCGGGAGTCTCGGAGATGTGACCCGACTCGACCAGGCTCCGCAGGGCCGGGTAGAGGGAGCCGTAGGAGAGGGCCCGGAAGATGCCGAGGGCGGTGGTGAGCCGCTTGCGCAGCTCATAGCCGTGCAGCGCCCCGTCGTGCAGGACGCCGAGGATCGCGAACTCGAGCAGGGCCGCGCGTCGGCTCTGCGGTCGCTCACTCTTGGCCACGCTCGCACTCTAACACTGGGGATATATCGCCGCGATACATCCCCGCGACACAGCCGGGTCAGGAGTGAGCGACCGGCAGGGTCAGGGCACCGGCGTGTAGATCGCGATGAACGCCGTGCCGGACTCGGGGGCCGGTCCCTCGAGGGCCAGTCCCACGCGTCCCGCTCCCCTCGCGGGCTGCGCCACGGTCGACCACCCACCGCCGACGAGGGACGAGGCCTCGACGTCCAGACCCGTGAGGGAGAAGGTCGGCGCAGTGGCGTCGCCGGGCTCGGTCGTCGACCCGTAGCTGACGAGGAAGGGCATGCCGGTCGGGGTCACGGAGCTCGGCAGCGTCGTCGTCGGCAGCGAGCCGTCGACCATCGACGTCAGCTGGTAGGCGTAACCCTGGTGCTCGATGACCTCGGGCAGTGAGAGGACGACCGCGCGGGTCTCGTCATGGACCTCAGTGCGCGGGCCCAGCTCATAGACACCGACCGCGATGCGGGCCTGGGGGTTCGTGACCGGGTTGCCGTCCCGGTCGACGAGCTCGACATCGAGGGTCGTCTCGATGCCGACGCCCAGCGTGCGGTCACCCTCACCGGGCTCGCCCGGCGTGACTCCGGTCGAGGCCAGCACCCCGTCAGCGGGCAGGTCCCGCTGGCACGTGCTGCTGAAGTGCCCCTCCTGGCCCGGGACCGAGTGCCGGACCCACGTGTTCCGCCAGGCCGCGTCGTCCGTGTCGGACGGGAGCCAGCACTCCACGGCATAGGTGACCTGCTGGGTCGTGGGCCTCCACCTGACGGACAGCGACCGCTGGCCGAGGTCGCCGATGGCGCCGGCAGCAAGGCGGTCGCCGGCGAGAGTCTCGGCCCGGAAGCGGAGCCCGTCCTTGACGACGTCGTCCGGGGACATGGCCACGGGGCGGGACGGCAGGGCGTCAGCGCGGAGCGTCACCTGGTTGGTCCCTGCCGGTGCCGGGGTGGTCGGGCGCGCCATGCCGTTCCACGCGGCCACGCCGACGACGGCTGCGACGGCGCATGCGGCCACGGCGCCCGCGGCTGCGCGGCGTCGCTTGGTCGCCCGCACCTTCCCGTCGATGCCAGCGGTGAGGGAGGACACGTCGGCGGTGAGGTCCTGGGCGCGCAGGTCGAGCTCGGTGCGCAGGTCGGTGAGGTTCATCGGGAGCCCTCCTTCGAGGTCGCGGGGGTGGGGGTGGCGGCAGCGGAGTCGAGCAGGCGCGGGTCGAGGCGCAGCTTGGCCAGCGCCTTGCTCGCCTGGCTCTTCACCGTGCCGACCGTGCAGCCGAGCAGCTCGGCAGTGTCGGCCTCGGACAGGTCCTCGTAGAAGCGGAGGACGACGACGGCCCGTTGCCGTTTCGGGAGGCGCCCGAGCGCCCGCCAGAGGTCTGTCCGGTCGTCGACCTGACCGGCCCGGTCGCCGGCGCGGTCGCCGGCCCCGTGCCGCTCGGGCAGCGTCTCGGTCGGCTCCTCGCCGTTCCACCTGCGCCGCCACCACGTCGCATACGTGTTGACCATGATCCGGCGGACATACGCCTCGGGCGCTCCGTCGATCCGACCCCAGGCAAACCAGGCCTTGGCCAGCGCGGTCTGGAGCAGGTCCTCGGCGAGCGAGCGGTCGTGGGTCAGGAGATAGGCGGTCCGCAGCAGTCGGGTGGACCGTGCTGCGACGAACGCATCGAAGTCGTCTCGTCCCACGGTTTCCCCTGCCTCCCCGCGTTGCATCAGGATCGTCACATCGTGGTGGACCACCCAGCCACCCGCCAAGGTTGCCTCATCGTGGGAGCCAGCTCAGCGGCATACGGGAGAGGCTGGTGCCGTATGCCGCTGGGCTCGGTTCGCTGCTGTGTGCCCGCTGTGGGTGGCGGGGTCCGTTTCGGCGTGTGACGGGGTGTCGGGTCATACTGATATGCGGCTCGAGAGGTGTCTCGAGCCTGCGCATGAAATGGAAGTGGTGGAGTGACACAGAGCAGGCGCGAGATCCGTGCTGCGCAGCTGGCCGCCGAGAAGCGCAGTCGGCGAGGCGCGCAGCCGCAGCGACCCGACCCGAGCTCCGGCGAGCCCACCGCCGACGGCGCACTCGAGTTCCGCGCCGGCGGCGGTGGTCGCGGTGGACGTGGCGGGCGCGGTGGTGCCGGCGGGGCCGGAGGTGACGGCAAGGGCCGCACCGGGTGGAAGCGCTGGGTGATCCCGACCCTCAAGTGGGGGACCCTCGCGGGAGCCGTGCTCTTCGTCCTCGGCATCCTCGGCGTCTGGTTCGCCTACGCCAAGACGGACGTCCCGAAGCCCAACGAGTTCGCGAGCCGGCAGGTCTCGATCATCTACTACTCCGACGGCAAGACCGAGATCGACCGGATCGTCCAGGACGAGGGCAACCGCCAGATGGTCGACCTGACGAAGGTGCCGGACTTCGTCCAGAAGGCGCACATCGCGGCCGAGGACCGGACGTTCTACGTCAACAACGGCATCTCCGTCGGCGGCATCCTCCGCGCCGTCAAGACGAGCCTCACCGGTGAGGCGCAGGTCGGTGGCTCGACGATCACGCAGCAGTACGTCAAGAACTACTTCCTCAGCCAGGACCGCACCATCGAACGCAAGGCGCGGGAGATCCTGATCGCCATCAAGATCGACGGCTCGATGGAGAAGGACCAGATCCTCCAGGACTACCTCAACACCATCTACTACGGCCGCGGCGCCTACGGCATCCAGACGGCCGCCCGCGCCTACTTCGGCAAGTCCGTCGACAAGCTCACCGTCGGTGAGGGCGCTGTCCTCGCCTCCGTGATCAACGCTCCGTCGCTCTACGACCCGGCCGAGGGCGAGAAGGCCGAGGAGCGCCTCAAGCAGCGCTATGCGTACGTCCTCGACGGGATGGTCGAGGAGGGCTGGCTCACCGCGGCCGAGCGCGCCGAGCACGTCGAGCTGCCCAAGATCAAGGAGTACAAGGGGGCCCGGCTCTCCAAGGGCACGTCCGGCTACATCACCGCCGAGGTCAAGAAGGAGCTCGTCCGCATCGGACTGACCGACCAGGACATCGCCAAGGGCGGCCTGCGCATCGTCACGACGATCGACCGCAAGGCCCAGTCCAACGCCGTCAAGGCGATGGCGAAGAACCTCCCCAAGGGCGTCCAGGGCGGCCTCGTCGCGCTCAAGCCGGGTGACGGGGCGGTGATCGCGATGTACGGCGGGTCCGACTACTCGAAGCGCCAGCTGAGCAACGCGACCCAGGCGATCATGCAGGGCGGCTCGAACTTCAAGCCGTTCACCGTGCTCGCCGCCGTCCGCGAGGGGATCTCGACGAAGACGAAGTTCGACGGCGACTCTCCCAAGGAGTTCGACGGCTACCCGCACCCGGTCAACAACTACGACGACCGCGACTACGGCAAGGTCGACATGCGCCGGATGATCGGACGGTCGATCAACACCGCCTTCGTCGAGCTCAACGAGAAGATCGGGCCCGAGAAGACCCGCCAGGCGGCCATCGCGGCCGGCATCCCGGAGAAGACGCTCGGCCTCAAGAACGACCTCGGCAACGTCCTCGGCACCGCGTCCCCTCGGGTGATCGACATGGCCTCCGCCTACTCGACCATCGCCGCGCAGGGGGTGCGGTCCACGCCGTACGTCATCGCCAAGGTGACGACGGCCGACGGCTCCTACACCTACACGGCCAAGCCGTCGACGCGCCGGGCCTTCGCCAAGGACGTGACGGCAGACGTCACCGACGCGATGACCTACACGACCAAGGAGGGTGGCACGGCGACGAAGATCGGTCGCGAGTTCGCCCGGCCGGTCGCCGCCAAGACGGGAACGTCGGAGGAGAACCTCTCCAAGTGGTTCAGCGGCTTCGTGCCGCAGATGGCGGTGTCGGTCGGGACCTACAAGCCGACCGAGGACGGGCAGTCCTCGGTGTCGCTCTCCCCGGAGGAGTCCGTCGCGCCGGACGGCTCGACCATCCCGGCGAACATCTGGCTCGACTTCATGCAGCCGACCTTCGAGGGCGTCGAGGTACTGCCCTTCCCGGAGCGCGCCGGCATCGGCGACGACGACCTCCCGACCGAGACCTCGACGACGACCCAGCCCACGACGAGCACGACGACCACGACGACCACCACTGCGCCGACGACGACCGCGCCGACGAAGACCCCGCCAGGCAAGCCGGTGGATCCGACGAGCACGACGACGACGGCGGACCCATCGATCTCGGTGACGATCGTGCCGGAGGAGACCACCACGAGCACCAAGCCGGGCAACGGGAACTGATGGCCGGCGTCCGGGGGGCCGGCCTGAGTGACCCCGTGGCCACTGCCGCCACCGAGGTCATCGGAGGCCCACGCGGCCGGTACGCCGGTCGTGAGCTGCCGTGGCTGCTCACGGCCGCCGTCCTCTCCGCGCTCGCGGCGATCCCGGCCGGGTTCGGGGTCGCCCTGCGCATCCCGTGCCTGCGCACCCACTGGTCGGGCGACGGGCAGTTCTGGAACGCGTGCTACTCCGACCTGCCGAATGCCTACCGGGACGGCAACCTCGGTGCTGGACTGGCCAGCTTCCTCCAAGGGGCGGACGGCGCCCCGACGACCGGCCAGCCCCCACTGACCGGCCTGGCCCTGATGGCGATGGCGAGCATCGTCCCGGCCGCCGACCGGGAGGGCACGCGGATCGCCTGGTACTTCGCACTCTGGGCCGTCGTCCTCACGCTGCTGCTCCTGGCCATCGTGTGGATGGTCGCGTCGACCGCCCGCGCTCCCTGGGCCGCGGTGCACGTGGCGCTGGCCCCGGTCGTGGCGCTGGTCGGTTTCGTCTCCGCCGACCTGCTCGGCGTGGCGCTGGCGAGTGCGGGGATGTGGGCCTGGTCGCGCCGCCGGCCGGGGGCCGCGGGCGTCCTGCTCGGCCTCGCGATCGCCGCGCGGTCCTACCCGGTGCTCATCCTCATCGCCATCGGCCTGCTGGCCCTGCGTTCGGGTCAGCGGCGGTCGTTCGCCCGGACGGCCTCGCATGCGGTGGCCACGGTGCTCGCGGTCTTCGGGGCCCTCTGGCTCCTGCACCCCGAGGCGGCCGTGGCGTCCTACCGCGCCTGGCTGTCGGCGGGTGCCGGCTACGGCTCGCCGTGGCTGCTGCCCCAGCTCGCCGGCAACCCGCTGCCGTCGTGGGCGCTGACGGCGCTCGCCGCCGGTGGGTGGGTCGTCGCGGTGCTCGCCGGCGCGGTGCTGGCGCTGTCGAGTGCCCGCCGGCCCACGGTGGCGGAGGTGTCGCTCGTGATGGTCGGGATCGTCCTGGTCACCGGCAGGTCGTTCACGGTGCAGAGCTCCCTGTGGCTCGTTCCCCTCGTCGCGTGGTGCCTCGTGCAGTGGCGCGACCACCTGATCTGGGCCGGTGCCGAGGCGATGCACTTCGTCGCGGTGTGGCTGACCATCGCGGCGACCAAGGTCCCCGATCGCGGGATGCCGAACGCCTGGTACGCCTTCTTCTCGATGCTGCGCGTCATCGCCGTGCTCTGGCTGGTCGCGATGGTCTGGCTCCGCGCGCGGGAGCGCTGGGGGTCCGCAGAGGCCGAGCCGGACGCGCTCGCGGGTTCGATGGCGGGTGCCGAGGACCGGTTGATCGTCAAGTTCTCGTAGGGCCGGCTCCACCGATTTCGGCGTATGCCGCTGAGCCGGGTAGTCTTGGCGGGTTCGCCGTGTGCCCTTCCGCCCTGGGTGAGAGCCCGGGGTGGCCTGTGGAGAGAGCCGATGTGATGTCGGCCCGATCTGCGAGGGTGGGTCGCGGCGGGACGTTATTGCAACCCTCCTGTCACGGGAGAGACCCGTGACCGCCAAGACCGAAGGAGGTTGGGTAGAAGCATGCGTCAGTACGAACTCATGGTCATCCTCGACCCGGAGACCGAGGAGCGCACCGTCTCCACCACGATGGACAAGTTCCTCAACGTCGTGAAGAAGGACGGTGGCACCGTCGACAACGTCGACATCTGGGGCCGTCGCCGGCTCGCCTACGACATCAAGAAGAAGTCCGAGGGCATCTACGCCGTCGTCAACTTCACCGCAGAGCCCGCCACGGCTCAGGAGCTCGACCGTCAGCTGAACCTCAGCGAGTCGATCATGCGGACCAAGCTGCTCCGTCCCGGCGCCTGATCCTCTCGATCACCCCCGATCACCCAACGAAGGACTGAACGGAGCCATCCATGGCAGGCGACACCGTCATCACGATCATCGGCAACCTGACCGCCGACCCCGAGCTGCGTTTCACGCCGTCGGGTGCAGCGGTCGCGAACTTCACCGTGGCCTCCACGCCGCGGATGTTCGACCGCCAGAGCAATGAGTGGAAGGACGGCGAGACGCTGTTCATGCGCTGCTCCGTCTGGCGCGACGCGGCGGAGAACGTCGCCGAGTCGCTCCAGCGCGGCACGCGGGTCATCGTCTCGGGCCGACTGAAGTCTCGTTCCTACGAGACGAAGGAAGGCGAGAAGCGCACCGTGATCGAGATGGACGTCGACGAGATCGGCCCCTCGCTGCGCAGCGCCACCGCGAAGGTCAACAAGACCCAGCGCGGCGGTGGCGGTGGCGGTGGCTGGAGCGGCGGCGGCCAGCAGGGTGGCGGCTGGAACGGCGGCGGCCAGCAGGGCGGCGACGACCCGTGGGCCACCGGCCCCGGTGGCGGCGGCCAGCAGGGCGCTCCCCAGCAGGGTGGTCAGCAGGGTGGCTGGGGCCAAGCGCCCCAGGCTCCGCAGGGTGGTCAGCAGGGTGGTCAGCAGGGCGGCCAGGGTGGTGGCTGGGGCCAGGGCGCCCCGAGCTACGACGAGCCGCCGTTCTGATCGACCGGCAGGGCACGCAGCCCGCATGAGCCGCTGAGCCAGCTCAGCGGCATACGAAATATTTGTGAAACCCCATCCCGGGGCCGAAACCCCGGGCTTTCCAGAAGGAGAGCACCACGATGGCCAAGCCCGTTGTGCGCAAGCCCAAGAAGAAGGCCAACCCGCTGAAGGCGGCGAAGGTCGAGAACATCGACTACAAGGACACCGCGCTGCTGCGCAAGTTCATCTCCGACCGCGGCAAGATCCGCGCTCGTCGGGTGACCGGGGTGTCCGTCCAGGAGCAGCGTCTCATCGCCACGGCCGTGAAGAACGCCCGTGAGATGGCCCTGCTGCCCTACTCGAGCTCGGCTCGCTGAGCCCGCTCGCTCGAGAAACTAGGAGAAGCACCCCATGAAGCTCATTCTCACGCACGAGGTCAGCGGCCTCGGTGCTGCTGGTGACATCGTCGAGGTCCGCGACGGCTACGGCCGCAACTACCTGCTCCCCCGGGGTCTCGCGACGCCGTGGACCAAGGGCGGGCAGAAGCAGGTCGACGCCCTGACCAAGGGCCGCGAGGTCCGCGCCATCCAGGACATCGAGCAGGCCCGCTCCATCAAGGGCCAGATCGAGTCGCTGCCGGTCCAGGTCGCGGCGAAGGCCGGCCAGTCCGGCCGTCTGTTCGGCGCCGTCAGCAACGGTGACATCGCCGACGCGGTCAAGGCCGCCGGTGGCCCGCAGCTCGACAAGCGCAAGATCGAGGTCAAGCAGGCGATCAAGACGCTCGGCGCCTACGAGGCGACCGTCCGGCTGCACGCCGACGTGGCCGCGACGCTGAAGTTCGAGGTCGTCTCCGCCTGAGTCTCGGGCGGCTGACCTGCCAGGGCCCGGTTCCTCACTTCGAGGAGCCGGGCCTTCGCGCATCTCCCCGCCCACTCGAGTGGCCCCACCCTCCACAGGCAGGGTCAGGCGGAGTCGCGCAGGATCAGCTCCGTCGGCAACAGCTGCACGTGCTGGGGCTGCTCGCCGGCCAGCAGCCGGAGCAGCGTGTCCGCCATCGCGATGCCCATCTGCCGGGTCGGCTGCGCCACTGTGGTGAGCTGGATCGGTCCGCGAGTGGCATAGCGGCTGTTGTCGTACCCGACCACGGCCACATCCGCCGGGACCGACCGCCCGCGCCCGGCGAGGATGCCCAGCGCCCCGCTCGCCATGAGGTCGCTGGCCACGAAGATCGCGTCGAGGTCACGGTGCCGGTCGAGCAGCTCCTCGGCTGCGGCGGCCCCGCCCTCCTCCGTGAAGTCGCCATGAGCGACCCGCTCGTCGGAGAGGCCGGCCTCGAGGAGCGCGTCCCGCCACCCCTGCTCGCGATCGAGCGCGGCCGGCATGTCCCGGGGCCCCGTGATGGTGCCGATGGCGCGCCGCCCGGAGGCGATGAGGTGCCGCGTCCCCTGGACCGCCCCGAGCCGGTTGTCCACGTCGACGTAGTAGTCGGTCGGCCGTCCGGGTGTCCCTGCTGCTCCCATGGGCCGGCCGCCGAAGACGACGGGCAGGGACTGGCCGATGGAGGCGAGGAAGTGGTCGCCGGAGTGGTGCGACACGACGAGCGCGCCGTCGACGTTCCCGCCGAGCAGATAGCGCCGCGTCTTCTCGGACGGGGAGCTCGGATGAGTGAGCTGCAGGTTGAGGACGTAGTCGCTGTCGTCCAGCCGGTCGCTGATGCCTTGGACGATGTCGGCGAAGTAGGGGTCACCGAAGAAGCGGTGAGCATCCTCCGGCACGACCAGCGCGATGGACATGGTCGCGCGGGCGACCAGGGACCGGGCGGCCCGGTTCGGCACGTAGTTGAGCTCGGCGATCGCTGCCTCCACGACCGCCTGGACCTCAGGACTCACCTTGGGCGACGCGTTGATGACACGCGAGACCGTGGCACGGGATACGCCGGCCAGCCGGGCGACCTCCTCGAGGGTCGGTCGGCCGGGTGAGTCCACGGTTGCCGGGGTCATGCGTCAGGGGTTCCCCTCGTCGCCTGCAGTCTGTTCGGGCCCATCGTCCTCGTCGGAACCGTCGGCCGCCACCGCCACGACCTGCCGGGTCCGCATGATCCGGGCGTAGTCGACGGCGCTGGCCTTCGGGATCCGTTCTTGGGTCTCGTAGTCCACGCGGACGATACCGAAGCGCTTGGCGTAGCCCCACGCCCATTCGAAGTTGTCGAGGAAGGACCAGTAGAAGTAGCCCTGGACCGGCACGCCGGCGTCGACGGCGTCGACCACCGCCGAGAGGTGCGAGCGCACGTAGTCCACCCGGGCTTGGTCGTCGACGAAACCGCTCTCGTCGGCGAGGTCGTCGAAGGCGGCACCGTTCTCGGTGACATGCAAGGTGGTGCCCGCGGGGCCGGTGTACTCCTCGTGCAGCCGGATGAGCAGGCGCGTCAGGCCTTCCGGTTGCACCTCCCAGTCCATCGACGTCACCGGGAGGCCGCGGGGGTGTCCGTGCACCCCGTCAGCAGCGGGGAAGGGCGAGCGGGTCGGACGCCCGGTGGCCGGAGCGGCGTTCAGGGTGGTCAGTGGTGGCAGGTGGCTGAAGGCGCCGCCGTTGTAGTAGTTGACGCCGAGGACGTCGATCGGCGCCGCGATCGTGGCCAGGTCCCCGTCCAGGATGTGGTCCTCGAGGCCCAGCCCCTGGACGTCGGCAACGACGTCGGCAGGGTACTCCCCGCGGAAGATCGGATCGAGGAAGATGCGGTTCATCTGTCCGTCGACCCGCCGCGCGGCGTCGACATCGCGTGGGTCCCCGGGGTCGACCGGGTCCGCGACGGTGAAGTTCAGGGTGAGGCCGAGGCGCAGGGACGTGTCGCGCTCGCGCAGGGCTGTGACGACCCGGCCGTGCGCCAGCATGAGGTGATGGGCGGCGGCGAGACCGTCGACGGGCGACTGTCGGCCGGGCGCGTGCTCCCCGCTGGTGTAGCCGACGAACGCGGAGCACCACGGCTCGTTGAGGGTGGTCCACGTGGAGACCCGGTCGCCGAGCCGGTCGTGGACGGCCAACGCGTAGTCCACGAACCGGTCGGCGGTGGACCGCGTCGGCCAGCCCCCACGGTCCTCCAGCGCCTGGGGCAGGTCCCAGTGGTAGAGCGTCAGCCACGGAGTGATATCAGCCTCCACCAGCGAGTCGACGAGCCGCTCGTAGAAGTCGAGGCCCTTGGTGTTGACCGTCCGGCCGTCGGGGCACACCCTCGCCCACGACGTCGAGAACCGGTAGGACTGCACCCCAAGGCTCTTCATGAGCGCCACGTCCTCCGCGAAGCGGTGATAGTGGTCGCACGCCACGTCCCCGGTGTCCCCGCGCACGACCGCTCCGGGCGTGTGGGAGAAGGTGTCCCAGATGGAGTCTGCGCGGCCGTCCTCGTGACGCGCGCCCTCGATCTGGTAGGCGGCCGTGGCCACGCCCAGCACGAAACCCTCGGGCAGGAGCCGACCCGGTCCAGCCGAAGCAGTCTGTGGCGCGAGGGGATCAGCGCGATGGTCCGACGAGGTGAGGTTGAGGGTCATCCCTTGACTGCTCCTTGCATGATGCCGGAGACGAGCTGCCGTCCAGCGAAGATGAAGACGATGAGGAGGGGGATCGCGGCGAGGACCACGCCGGCGAGCACGAGCGAGTAGTCGACGTAGTAGGCCGCCTGCAGCTGTTGGAGTGCCACGGGCAGCGTGGGGTTGCCGGGCTCGAGGACGATGAAGGGCCATAAGAAGTTGGTCCACGTGGCGATGAAGGTGAAGAGGCCGAGCATGGCTGCGCCGGGCCGGGCTGCGGGCAGTGCCACGCTCCAGAAGATCCGCAGACTCGAGGCCCCGTCGACGCGAGCCGCCTCGATGAGCTCGTCGGGCAGCGCCTCGCGCAGGTACTGGGTCATCCAGAAGACGCCGAAGGCGTTGACCAGCGCGGGCAGGATGACGGCCCACAGGCCGCCGATCCAGCCGAGCTTGGCCATGACGATGAAGAGCGGCACGACGCCGAGCTGCGTCGGTACGCACATCGTGGCGATGACGAAGAGCAGGAGTCCCTCGCGCCCGCGGAAGCGCAGCTTGGCGAAGGCGAACCCGGCAAGCGTCGAGAGGAGCACGACCAGGCCGGCCACGACGGTCGAGACGATGATGCTGTTGCCGAGCGCCTTCCAGAACGGCAGCGTCGAGACGACGGTGCTGGCGTTCTCGAGGAAGTTGCCACCGGGCAGGAGCGAGACCTCGCCGCTGTTGATGGCGGCCGCGTCCTTGCTGCCGATGACGAAGGACCACCAGAGCGGGAAGGCGCTCGCGAGCAGGACGATCGTGAGGAAGACGTATGCCGCTGGGCTGGCTTGCGCTCGCCGGGCCGCTCGGGCGGTCGCTCCCTGGGTGTGGGCGTCCCGCCGGCCGGACTGGTCGAGGCGTCGCGTGACGACGGTCATCGCTTCTCCTCCTTCGAGGCGATCCGCCGGATGACGACGAAGTTGACGATGGCGATGAGCACGATGATGAGGAAGAGGAGCCAGGCGACGGCCGAGGCCCGCCCGAAGTTCTTCTGGTTCCAGCCAAGGTTGTAGAGGTAGATGGTCAGCGTCTGCCACTGCCGGTCGGCGCCGCCCTGGCCGTACTGGTCGAACATCCGGGGTTCGTCGAAGATCTGCAGGCCGCCGATGGTCGACGTGATGGTGACGAAGATGATCGTGGCCCGCAGCTGCGGCACGGTGATGGAGACGAACGTCCGGATCCGGCCGGCGCCGTCGATGAGGGCGGCTTCGTAGTAGTCGCGCGGGATGGTCTGCATCGCGGCGAGGAAGATCAGCGCGTTGTAGCCGGTCCACCGGAAGTTGACCATGGTGGCGATGGCGAGATGGCTCGAGAACGTGTCCTTGTGCCACTGGATCGGCTCGACCCCGACCCAGCCGAGGAGCTGGTTGAAGAGGCCGTAGCGGTCGCCGAAGAGGTCGTTGAAGATGAGGACGACGGCGACGGGGGCGATGACGTAGGGGAGCAGCACGCCCATCCGCCAGAAGCCCTTGGCGCGGATGCCGCTGTCGAGGGCGACGGCGATGAGCAGGGCGAGGATGATCTGCGGCACGCTGGAGAGCAGGAAGATGCTGAACGTGTTGCGGACGGCGTTCCAGAAGAACCGCTGCTCGAGGACGTCCTGGTAGTTCTTCAGCCCGACGAAGTCGCCCTGGCCGCCGATGAGGTGCCACTCGTGGAGTGAGACCCACGCCGTGTAGAGGAGTGGAAAGAGCCCGACCACGGCGAAGATGAGGAAGAACGGCGAGATGTACGCGTACGGCGAGGCCTTGGTGTCGAACCGGCTGAGCCGTTGCCGCCAAGGGCTGCGTGGCTCCCGCCCACCCCGGGAAGGTGGTGGATGGGCCTGCCGGAGCCGGAGCCGGGGGCGGCCCCGGCCCGCCGGGACGTCGGTGGCCGCGTCCCGGCGGGTCGAGCGGGCGGTGTCGAGCATCAGCCGAGG
>NZ_JAPFQL010000059.1 GCF_028446585.1 Intrasporangium calvum | reverse complement strand
CGTCGTGGTGGGGCCCCTTCGACAGGTCGCTGGGCTGGGTCAGACCGCGGGCTCCGGCGTCGGCGCGACCGGCACGGTCTGCTCCTGCTCGGCCGCCGCGCCACCGTCGCCGCGTCGGACGGCCGCGAGGAGCATCTGGGCGACGTCGACGACCTCGACCTCGCCCTCGGCCTTCTTGCCTTCCTGGACGGCGGCGTTGACGCCGTCGGTGAGCATGACCTTGCAGAAGGGGCAGCCGACGGCGATCCGGTCGGCGCCGGTGGCCAGGGCCTCCTCGGTGCGGTTGGTGTTGATCCGGCTGCCGAGCTGCTCCTCCATCCACATGCGGGCGCCACCGGCGCCGCAGCAGAAGGACTTCTCCTTGCTGCGTTCCATCTCGGCGTACTCGACGCCGGGGAGGATCTGGAGGAGCTCACGCGGCGGCGCGTAGACCTGGTTGTGCCGGCCGAGGTAGCAGGGGTCGTGGTAGGTCACCTTGGAGCCGGTCGAGCCGGCGCGGGAGAGCCCGGCCGAAAGGCCGTCGCCCTCGCCGGGGCGCGCGACGGGGACGAGGCGCTTCTCCCGGACGAGCCGGTTGAGCAGCTGGGTGTGGTGCAGGACCTCGTAGTTCCCGCCGAGCTGCGGGTACTCGTTCTTGATGGTGTTGAAGCAGTGCGCGCAGGTGACGACGATCTTCGTGGCGCCGACCTCGTTGAGGACCTCGACGTTCTGCTGGGCGAGCATCTGGAAGAGGAACTCGTTGCCGGCCCGGCGGGCGGAGTCGCCGGTGCAGGCCTCGCCGTCGCCGAGGACGGCGAACTTCACGTCGGCCAGGTGGAGCAGCTCGGCCACGGCGCGGGTCGTCTTCTTGGCCCGGTCCTCGTAGGCGCCGGCGCAGCCGACCCAGAAGAGGTAGTCCACCTCGTCGAGGGACTCGACGTCGGCGCCGACCTGGGGCACGTCGAAGGGCAGGTCCTTGGCCCAGTCCATCCGCAGCCGCGGCGCGAGACCCCACGGGTTGGCGTTCTTCTCGAGGTTCTTGAAGAGGCCGCCGAGCTCGGACGGGAAGGCCGACTCGATGAGGTTCTTGTAGCGCCGCATGTCGACGATCGCGTCGACGTGCTCGATGTCGACGGGGCACTGCTCGACGCAGGCGCCACAGGTCGTGCAGGACCAGAGGACGTCCTCGTCGATGACGGCGTCGGGGCCGTAGGGGTTGTAGGCGGTCAGCGGGTTGGTGATGTCGTAGCCGGTCTCACCGACGAGCTGCTCGACCGCCACGGCGCCCTTGGTCTTGTCCGAGAACCCGTCGGCCGCGTCGATGCCCTTGGCGCGGACCGCCTCGGAGGCCTGCAGCCACGGAGCCTTGGCGTGCGCATGGTCGCGCAGCGACATGACGAGCAGCTTGGGGGAGAGCGGCTTGTCGGTGTTCCAGGCGGGGCACTGGCTCTGGCAGCGGCCGCACTCGGTGCAGGTCGTGAAGTCGAGCAGGCCCTTCCAGGTGAAGTCCTCGACCTTGCCGACGCCGAGCGCAGCATCCTCGTCGAGCTCGTCGACGTTCTCGAAGTCGAGGACCTCGCCGTTGATCCTGATCGGCTGCAGCTCGCCGAGGGAGGTGCGTCCGTCGGCGTGGCGCTTCCAGAAGATGTTGAAGAAGGCGAGGAAGCGGTGCCAGGCGACGCCCATCGTCGGGTTGAGCGCGATGGTGATCATCCAGGCCATCGAGATGAGGATCTTGAGGGTCGCCACCACGACGATGGTGCCCTCGAGGGCGGCGACGGAGAGGCCCGTGAAGGACTCACCGAGCCAGGCGGTCATCGGGAAGTGCAGGGCGCTTGCCGTGTCGAGGCCCTCGACCTTCGCGAGGGCGTACTCCAGGGCGCGCAGCGCGAGGATGCAGAGGGTGACGCCGAGGATGGTGAACTCGACGTAGTAGGCCTGCCACCAGGTCGACCCGAAGAACCGGCTGCGCCGACCGTGCTCGCCGGAGGCCGACCGCGGGTGGTTCTTCTGGCGGATCGCCATGAGCAGGAGGATGCCGACGAGGCCGGTCCACGCGAAGAACTCGGTGATCCACTCGTAGGGCGGGAAGTGCCCGATCAGGGGCAGCGTCCACGACGGGACGAACAGCTGCCCGAACGCGTTGATCAGCGTGAAGAAGAGGATCCCGAAGCTGACCATCGTGAACCAGTGCGCGATGGCGACGACGGGCAGCCGCGACATCCGCGTGTGCCCGAGGAACTCCCGGATGAGCGTCATCGTCCGGGCGCCCTTGTCGTCGCCGCGGTACTCCGGCTGGCCGAGGCGGAAGGTCGCCACGTAGTGGTTGATCGTCTTGGCGAGGAGCGCGACGCCCACCACCGTGATGGCGAGGCTGATCACGATCGCGATGATCTGGAGGGCAGTCATGCGGGGGAGTCTACTGAGGAGTGAGCGGCCGCTTAGTGGATTGTGACGCCGGTCCCAGCGGGACCGAGGCCCGTTTGCCCGGTTGGTGAACCGACCTCGCCGACGTCCAGGGCGCCGTCGTCAGACAGAAGGTGGTGCGATGGATGGACCGGCCGCTTGCCTTCAATAACCGGATGTTGGAATATTCATAACGAGTTCGGGATTGTCAGGGACAATCAGGCCGGACGCCTTCCCGCCCACGCCTACCACCGCTCGCAGAGGGAGCCACGCAATGCCGATCTACGACGACGTGACCAAGCTCATCGGCAACACGCCACTGGTCCGCCTCAACAAGGTGACCGACGGCGCCGAGGCCACCGTCGCTGCCAAGCTCGAGTTCTACAACCCGGCGAGCTCGGTCAAGGACCGCATCGGCGTCTCCATCGTCGACGCCGCCGAGGCGAGCGGGCAGCTCAAGCCGGGCGGCACCATCGTCGAGGCCACCTCCGGCAACACCGGCATCGCGCTCGCCATGGTCGGCGCCGCCCGCGGCTACGACGTCGTGCTGACGATGCCCGAGTCGATGTCGAAGGAGCGGCGCGCCCTGCTGCGGGCCTTCGGCGCGGAGCTCGTCCTCACCGACCCGGCCACCGGCATGAAGGGCGCCGTCGAGCGCGCCGAGCAGATCGCCGCCGAGCGTGGCGGGGTCCTGGCCCGCCAGTTCGCCAACGAGGCGAACCCCGAGATCCACCGCAAGACGACGGCCGAGGAGATCTGGAAGGACACCGACGGCCAGGTCGACATCGTCGTGGCCGGCATCGGCACCGGCGGCACCATCACCGGTGTCGGCCAGGTCCTCAAGTCCCGCAAGCCCGACGTCAAGATCATCGCCGTCGAGCCCGAGGAGTCGGCCATCCTCAACGGCGGCCAGCCCGGCCCGCACAAGATCCAGGGCATCGGCGCGAACTTCGTGCCCGAGATCCTCGACACCGACATCTACGACGAGGTCATCGACGTCAACGCGTCGACCGCCGTCGAGTACGCCCGCCGCGCCGCCACCGAGGAGGGCCTCCTCGTCGGCATCAGCTCCGGCGCCGCCATCGCCGCGGCCTCCCAGGTCGCCGCCCGCCCCGAGAACAAGGGCAAGACGATCGTCGTCATCGTGCCGTCGTTCGGCGAGCGCTACCTCTCCACGATCCTCTTCGAGGGTCTCGTCGACTGAGCCGAAGGGCCCACCATGAGCACCGCCGCCAAGCACGAGGACGCCACCCCGGCTCCCGCGCACGCCAGCCCGCTGAAGCTCGTCCGCGCGTCGGAGGAGAAGCCCGCTCAGCGGCATACGGCAAAGAAGAGGTCGTATGCCGCTGGGCTCGGTCTCGTCCGCAGGGCCGCCGAGCGCCTCCGTGAGGACCTCGACGGCGCGATCGAACGGGACCCGGCCGCGTCGTCGCGGCTCGAGGTCGCGCTGACATCGCCGGGCCTGCACGCCATCTGGGCGCACCGCGGCCTGCACGAGCTGTGGAAGCTGCCCGGCGGGCGGCTGCCCGCACGGGTGCTGGCCACGGTGACGCGATCGGTGACTGGCGTCGAGATCCACCCGGCCGCGCAGATCGGGCGCCGGTTCTTCATCGACCACGGCATGGGCGTCGTCATCGGCGAGACCGCCGAGGTCGGCGACGACGTCATGCTCTATCACGGCGTGACGCTCGGCGGCCGGTCCATGGAGCACGTCAAGCGGCACCCCACGGTGGGCAACCGCGTGACGATCGGCGCCGGCGCGCGGGTCCTGGGGCCCGTGCTCGTTGGTGACGACACGCAGATCGGCGCCAACGCCGTCGTCGTCAAGGACGTGCCTGCCGGAGCGGTCGCGGTCGGCGTTCCGGCCGAGCTGCGCTTCCCGAAGCGCAACGCGACGAACCACTGGCTCGACCCCGCGATGTTCATCTGAGGAAATCGGACCCACCCGGGTTTGCGTGACGCGGCCACGGGTATCACTGACGTGAGGCGTTTCCGCCTCCGAGCGGCCCCGCTGCGCTCCCCCCGGCGCAGCGGGGCTCTCCTTTGCCCGGGAGTCAGGGGCATGGCGGAGGGCGTGGGACTCCGTCGCTCGTGCCTCGCTCCTCCCCGAATCGCCGGCCCTCCACCAGGAGCGCGGCTTCGCCGGAAGACTGGCGGAGGGCGTGGGATTCGAACCCACGATGGGCGTAAACCCATAGCGGTTTTCAAGACCGCCGCACTAGGCCACTATGCGAGCCCTCCAAGTGCGCTGAGTCTAGCCAAGGCACACACTGATGCCCGAATCGCAGCCATCGCAACTGCAGTCTCCTCGGAACGCCGGGCGACGTAGGGTACGACCTTGTGACGATGCCCCAGCAGCCCGAGGTGCCCGGCACCAGCCCTCGCGACGAGCTGGTCGACACGGTGCTGTCGGAGCTCGGTCCGGTGCACCAACCGTCGCCCCCCGCGCTCGTGCTGCGGGGTCGTTCCTTCGATGCCGGGCGCCCCGCAGTGATGGCGATCATCAACCGGACGCGGGACTCGTTCTTCGGCGCCAACCGGCACGCCGACCTCGACTCCGCGAAGCGCGCCCTCGAGGAGGCCCTCGAACTGGGCGCTGACCTCGTCGACGTCGGCGGTGTCCGGGCCGGGCAGGAGGGCGAGGTCGTCGATGAGCAGGAGGAGATCCGCCGGGTCGTGCCCTTCCTCGAGTGGGCCCGCGCGTCCCACCCCGACGTCATCCTCAGCCTCGACACCTGGCGGTCGGGGGTGGCGCTCGCGGCGGCCGACGCCGGCGTGGACGTCGTCAACGACACCTGGGCCGGTGCCGACCCAGAGCTCGTGCACGTCGCGGCCCAGCTCGGGGCGGGCTATGTCGTCTCACACACCGGTGGGCTGCCCCCGCGCACGGACCCCGTCGCGGTCACCTACGGCGACGACCCCCTCGACGTCGTGCGGGACGTCGTGACCACGCTGGCCCGCGGTGCGCGCGCAGCCGAGCTCAGCGGCATACCCCCTGAGCGGATCCTGATCGACCCCACCCTCGACTTCGGCAAGACGACCCAGCACTCGCTCGAGGTCCTCCGCCACACGGCCGACGTCGCGGCGCTGGGTTATCCGGTGCTGCAAGCACTTTCGCGCAAGGACTTCGTCGGCGAGAGCCTCGACCTGCCGGTGGAGGAGCGTCTCGAGGGGTCGCTCGCGGCGACAGCCGTGGCCGCCTGGCTCGGCGCCACGGTGTTCCGCGCCCACGACGTCCGGGCCACCCGCCGGGTGGTCGACATGGTGGCGACGATCCGGGGTGACCGGCCGCCCAGGAAGGCTGAGCGAGGCGTCCCACTGGCACGCTGAACGAACTCAAGATGAATCCCGCAAAATGCGTTTGATTCCAACGGGACGACCCGTCGGTAGCGTGCTAAGTTCGACGTGGTTGCAGTTGCAGTTCCGCGCAGTCGAGTAGGTGCCCGTCACCCACGAGGTGACGGGTTTTCAGTATCGACGTCGACGGGTTCGCCCGGCGAGTGGTAGAAGCGGCAGCCTGGGTCCTCGCGAGGTGCGTGGTCCCACTGGCTAAGAAGGAAAGAGTTACCCGTTATGGCACAGGGAACCGTCAAGTGGTTCAACGCTGAGAAGGGCTTTGGTTTCATCGCCCAGGACGGCGGAGGCCCCGACGTTTTCGTCCACTACTCGGCGATCCAGACGAACGGCTACCGTTCACTGGACGAGGCGCAGCGCGTCGAGTTCGAGGTCACGCAGGGTCCGAAGGGCCCGCAGGCTGACGCAGTCCGCCCGCTCTGACCAAGAAACGAACGCAACGAGCGACACCCATAGTCGTTTGTGACAGAGCCCCCCGGCTTGCCCGGGGGGCTCTGTTCGTGTCCGGGCGGTCCGGTCACGCGCACTCGTCGACTTCTTCGGGTTGGCTCTCCGTCACCGAAGGAGCTGGGGTGGTTGCGGTGCTGTTCGGCTTCGGCTTGCTCTTCTTGCGCTTCGGGGGTTCGAGCGCCTTCTTGACGAGGTCGCGGACCAGTTCGTAGTCGGGGTTGCTGCTGTAGGGGAAACCGTTCTTGCCCGTGAACGCCAGGCTCGTGATCTTGCCCTTCTGGACCCGCTCGACGAGCTCGGCGAAGGCGGGCAGGTTCGGCCCGGGGATGTCCGTGTAGACGTTCTCCTTGAGGATCTGCGCGATGCTCGCGTACTTCGTCAGCATGAAGGCCGGGTCGACCTGGTCGACGACGGCCTGGACAACGCACCGCTGACGCTGCTGCCGATGCTCGTCCCCGTCGGCGGCTCTGGACCTCGCGTACCAGAGGGCGCGGTAGCCGTTGAGCTGCTGCGGGCCGGGCTGGTCGAAGTAGTGGGCGTAGCTGCCGTTGGCGTACTTCTGGCCGTAGGGGATCGGTGTGTTGCCGTCGAAGCCGCCGAGCTTGATGTTGACCTCGACGCCGCCCATGGCGTCGATGAGGTCCATGAAGCCCTGGAGGTCGATGACGACGAGGTGGTCGATCTGGAGGCCGAGCATCTCGCCGATGACGTCACGGGTCTCGCTGCGTCCGGGCGCGGGGTCGTCTGGATAGGCATCCGGGTGGCTCGCACGGAACTGCTCGGCCTCGGTCCAGACCGCGTTGATCTGGCACGGGTCAGCAGCGTTGGCCTCCTTGCGCGGGCAGTCCGGCTGGTCATGCGTGCCGCCGTAGAAGCCGATCGGCCACCGCTCGCGCAGGGGGCTGTCCGGGGCCAGGGGAGCCCACTCGAAGTTGCGCGGCACGGAGATGAGGACGGTGCGACCGGTCTTGGTGTCGATGCTCGCGACGATCATCGAGTCGGGGCGCGTCCCGGTGCGGCTGGTGCCCGCGTCCGATCCCATCAGCAGGAGGTTGACGCGAGGGGTGTCGCGCCACGGGTCGACGTCGGCCTCGTTGACCACCTTGGCGCCCTCGCCCGGCTTGAGGCCTTGGGCGCTGAAGACGCCGCGAATGGTGTCGGTCGTGATGAGGGCCGCCTCGGCCCCCTTGTAAGTGCCGGCGCCGACGACGGCCACCATCAGCGTGGTGAAGACGGCAAGGACCCGGGTGCGGGACCGGTCGAGGCGGTCCGGACGGGCTGAGACGGCGGTGGCGACGATCGAGGCGCACCAGATGAGCCCTGCCCCCGCCAGGAGGACGCCGGCGGACTGCAGCAGATCGGGGTGGCTGATGACGTAGAGGCCAACGTCCTTGGCGCCGCGGGACAGGATCACGGCGACGCCAGCGAGGAGCGCCAGGATGAAGCCGAGCAGGATCACCCATCCGGCGCGACGGGCGCGCGTCCGGATGAGTCCCGCCCCTGGAATCGCCGCCGCGAGGGCGACCAGACGCAACGAACGCCGGTAGTGCGACCGGAGCTGCCGTCGAGCGGAACGCCGCCCCGCGGATGCGGTGGCGCGCCCGTCGTCATGCACGGTCATTCGGTCCCCTCGATGATGGCCGGTGGAGGCAGCCTTCACATTCTGCACAGTCTGGCTGAAAGTGCCAGTTCGGGGCCTGAACCGCCTCAGCGCAGGATCATGCGCAGGGGTCCACGTCCTCCGGCTCCGTCGTCGTGGCACTCGATGAGGGGGTCGGAGTCTTGGTCGGCTCGGGCGTCGAGGTGCCCGTGGCGGTGCTCGCGGGCTTCGGCTTAGGCGCTGGAGGCGTGATCGCCTTCTGGACCATGCGGCGGATCTCGTCGTAGTCCGGGTTGCCGGTGTTGATCCCGTGGGTGGGGTCGATGCCGACGCTGACGAACTTCCCGGCCTTCTGGATCCGCTCGACGAGCTCGACGAAGGCCGAGAGGTTCTCAGCCGGGATGTCGGTGTAGATGTTCTCCCGAGCGATCTTCGCGACGTCGGCGTACTTGCCCAGCATCGCCGTC
The DNA here is from genome assembly GCF_028446585.1 of Intrasporangium calvum. GTDB lineage: Bacteria > Actinomycetota > Actinomycetes > Actinomycetales > Dermatophilaceae > Intrasporangium > Intrasporangium calvum_A. Next base: position 14,968 of record NZ_JAPFQL010000059.1, on the reverse strand, counting down.
GGGCTCACCTGGTTGACGACGGCCTGGACGACGCAGCGCTGTCGCGACATGCGGTTGAAGTCATCGTCGGCGGCCCGGGAGCGGGCGTACCACAGCGCTTGGTAGCCGTTCATCTTCATCGGGCCGGGGGTGTCGAACGAGTGCGCATACGTGCCGTTGGCGGTCAGGGGCCCGTAAGGGATCGGGGTCTTGCCGTCGTAGCCGCCGAGCTTGACGTTGATCGTCACGCCGCCCATGGCGTTGATGAGCTGCCGGAAGCCCTCGAGGTCCACGACGACGGTGTGGTCGATCTTGAGGCCGAGCACCTCACCGATGACGTCCCGGGTCTCGGTGCGGCCGGGAGCCTCGTCCTCCGCCGGGTAGGCGTCCGGGTTCTGCTCCCGGTAGGCGTCCACCTCGGTCCAGATCGCGTTGAGCATGCAGGGGTCGTTGGGGTCCCTCTGCTGCCGGGGACAGCTCGGCTCTCCGTAGACACCGCTCGGCCACCAGGCGCGCAGCTTGCTCGTCTCCGGGAGCGGCACCTGCTGGAGATTGCGGGGGAGCGAGATGAGCACGGTGCGGCCGGTCCTGGTGTCCGTGCTCGCGACGATCATCGAGTCGGTCCGTGTGCCGTCGCGCCCGACCCCGGCGTCGGAGCCGAGGAGCAGGATGTTGACGCGTGGCGTGTCACGCCACGGGTCGACATCGGCCTCATTGACGACCTTGGCCCCCTCGCCCGGCTTGAGGCCCGACGCCTTGAAGATGACACCCACCGTGTCACGGCCGATCAGGGCGAACTCGGCGCCCTTGTAGGAGGTCCCCCCGACCAGGGCCACCATCACGGTGGTGAACACGGCCAGGGACCTGGTCCGGGCGCGGTCGAGGCGGCGCGGCCGTGCCTGCACTGCGGTTGCGATGATGGAGGCGCACCAGACAAAGCCGCCGATGGCCGCGATGAGCGTGAGGATGAGCAGGTAGCGGGTGTTGCTCGCGATGAGGAGGGCGACCTTGCTCACCCCGCGTGTGGCGCCCAGGAGCGCGACGGTCCCGATGGTGCCGAGAAAGGTCAGGAGCAGCAGCCAGCCCCAGGCGCGGCTGCGCGTGCGGATCAGACCTGCGCCGGGGAGAAGCGTGCCCAGAGCGGTGAGACCCAGGGCGCGCCGGAAGCCGACGGACAGTTCGCGGCGTAGCGACCTGCGGCCCCCGCTCGTCGCGGGGTGCCGTTCGGGCTCGTCGCTCATGTGGTCCTCTCGGGCATGCTGGCGCGGTCGACGCGCCCCATCATTCTGCACCGGTCACCTGTGAAGACGTCCTGAAGCGTCGAAACGTTGTCCGGAGGGACCCGGTTTTGGTCTGTGCGGGCCACCCCGGTAGCCTGTGCTGGCTTGTGGTCCCCAGTTCGGAGACTCCGAGTGTGGAGGCGTCGCATAGTGGCCTAGTGCGCCCGCCTGCTAAGCGGGTTGAGGATAAAACCTCTCGCGGGTTCAAATCCCGCCGCCTCCGCCAAACGATGATGGGCCCCTGTACTCCGAAGCGGAGTGAGTACAGGGGCCCATCATCATCTATCGAGTTCTGGGATGTGGGAGGAGCCGGAGCGAAGCGGAGGCGACGACTCCCGCAGCCTCCCTCGCGGGCAGACGGGACCGAGCCCAGCGGCATACGGCCTAGGCGTCGGCCCTCTCGTGCGGCGGGATGCGGCGCTGGCGGGCGGCCGGCACGGCCCACCACAGCACCAGGGTGAGGACCGCGAGGGCGCCGCCGATCCACATCGCGAGCGTGTGGTCGATGAGGACGTCGAGGACGAGCACGAGCCCGCCGACGACCGATACGGCCAAGGCCACCAGACCTGCAGACGCCAGCTTGGACGTGTAGGCGACGATGAAGTCCTTCAGCCCCTGGCGGAAGAGCACGCGGTGCACGGCTACAGGTGCCGTGAACAGGACGACGGCGACAGCAGAAGCGATCAGCGTGCCCAGGTAGATGCGGCGCTGGAAGTCCGTCAGTGTCTCGAACCGCTGCTGGAACGGCAACGTCAGCAGGAAGCCGAAGAGGATCTGCACGCCGGCCTGCGCGATGCGCGTTTCCTGCAGCTGCTCGTCGAAGTTGCGGTCCAGGCGCTCGCCGCGAGTCTCCTCGCGGTCATACGGGGCGTGCTCACTCATCCCCGAATCCTCGCAGGCCGGACGGCGGAAATGGTGGAGGGCCCGGCACCGTGACGGTGCCGGGCCCTGCATCACGTCGTCCGATCCCACCGGAGGGACGGACTACGGCTCACTGCGCGGCGTTGATCCGCGCCTTGAGACCGTCGAACTCGGCCCAGAGCTCCGCAGGGAGGTCCTCGCCGAACTTGTTGAACCACTCCTCGATGAGCGGCAGCTCGTCGGCCCACTCCTCCGGACGGACGGCACCGGCCTTGGCCAGGTGCTCCTCCGTCACGTCGAGGCCGTCGATGTCGAACGAGCCCGGAGCCGGCACGAAGCCGATCGGCGTCTCCACCGCGTCGGCCTCGCCCTCGAGGCGGTCCACGATCCACTTGAGGACGCGGCTGTTCTCGCCGTAGCCCGGCCAGAGGAATGAGCCGTCCTCGTCGCGACGGAACCAGTTGACGCCGTAGATCCGCGGCAGCTTCGACGCGTCGGCCTGCTTGCCGATCGCCAGCCAGTGACCGAAGTAGTCGGTGGCGTTGTAGCCGAGGAATGGCAGCATCGCCATCGGGTCACGCCGGACCACGCCGACGGCACCGGTGGCTGCCGCCGTCGTCTCGGACGACAGCGTCGCGCCGACGAACGTGCCGTGCGTCCAGTCCCGCGACTCGTAGACGAGCGGGATCGTCGTCTTGCGCCGGCCGCCGAAGAGGATCGCCGAGATCGGGACGCCGTCCGGGTTGTCGTACTCGGGTGCGGCGATCGGGCACTGGGCGATCGGGGTGCAGAAGCGGCTGTTGGGGTGCGCGGCCGGCTTGTCGCCCTCCGGCGTCCAGTCCTCGCCGAGCCACGAGGTGAGGTGGGCCGGCTTCTCGTCGGTCATCCCCTCCCACCACACGTCGCCGTCGTCGGTCAGGGCGACGTTGGTGAAGACGGAGTTGCCCCGCTTGATCGTTTCCATCGCGTTGGGGTTGGTCGACTCGCCAGTGCCCGGAGCGACGCCGAACAGCCCGGCCTCCGGGTTGACCGCGTAGAGCCGGCCGTCCTCGCCGAACCGCATCCACGCGATGTCGTCGCCGACCATCTCAGCCTTCCAGCCGGGGATGGTGGGGTCGATCATCGCCAGGTTCGTCTTGCCGCAGGCGCTCGGGAACGCCGCCGCGACGTAGTGGATCTTCCCCTCGGGGCTGGTCAGCTTCAGGATGAGCATGTGCTCGGCGAGCCACCCCTCGTCATGCGCCATGGCGCTCGCGATGCGCAGGCTGTAGCACTTCTTGCCGAGGAGGGCGTTCCCGCCGTAGCCGGAGCCGTAGCTCCAGATGGTGCGCTCCTCCGGGAAGTGGACGATGTACTTCGTGTCGCTGCAGGGCCACTTGACGTCCTCCTGGCCCTCGGCGAGCGGCGCGCCGACCGAGTGCAGGGCAGGGACGAAGTTGGCGTTGGTGTCCTCGATCTTGCGCAGGACCTTCTCGCCGCAGCGGGCCATCACGAGCATCGAGACGGCCACATAGGCCGAGTCGGTGATCTCGACACCGAACATCGGGACCTTCGCGTCCAGGTGCCCCATGACGAACGGGATGACGTACATCGTGCGACCCTGCATCGACCCGCGGTACAGGTCGGTCATGATCGCCTTCATCTCGTCCGGCGCCATCCAGTTGTTGGTGGGGCCGGCGTCCTTCTCCTCGACGGAGCAGATGAAGGTGCGGTCCTCGACGCGGGCGACATCGGACGGGTCGGAGGCGCACCAGAACGAGTTCGGCTTCTTGTCCTCGTTGAGGCGCACCAGCGTGCCGGCCTCGACGAGCTGGTCGGTCAGCTCGGTCCACTCCTCAGGAGTGCCGGTGATCCAGCGGATGTCGCGCGGCTGCGTCAGCTCGGCGACCTCGTCGACCCAGGCCTGCAGGCCCGCATGGGTCGTTTGTTTGGTCTTCGGTGTCGTGGTCAACTTCGCCCATCCCTTCACGCGGTGTCCGGGGCACCGCGTTGTGCCGGTGGCGTCCACCGTGCGGTCCCGGGTCGTCCAGCCACGGAGGCATGGTCCGAGTGTCCGCATGGTGAACAAATGACGTGATGGGATCACGGTACCCAGCGCCGAGGAGGGGGTTTGACCACGGTTTGGGGGGCTCACCGGTGAGACCAGTCACAACACGCTTGGATTGCAAGGATTTTGACAAGGGCTTGTCGGTTTCTTGCATGGATTGCAGTGGGCTCGCCTCCTCCGGAGTCGTGTCGCACTGACGCACCCCCTCCTTCGAAGGGGCTCGGCACCCACTCGAGGGGTCAGCGGGACCCCGCTCAGCGGCATACGGCCCCGCAGGTGGCTCGATTTCGTGGATGCGGCACGGAAGCGCTAAGGTAACTCTTCGTCCGCCCCAAGTGGTCGGGCATGCACCCGTAGCTCAACGGATAGAGCATCTGACTACGGATCAGAAGGTTAGGGGTTCGAATCCCTTCGGGTGCGCACTGTGTTGAGACAGTAAAGAAGCGGCCTGACCAGCGGAAACGCGGTCGGGCCGCTTCGCTTTTGCCCTTAGAGTGGTCGGCCTGTGGGTGCCTTGGGGCCCGGAGATGTGAATCGGCGCTCCTCTGTCGGGCGGGCGACACTGCCGATGAACCGGATCCGGGTCTTGCCGTCGAAGGCGCGCAGCTCCGCGGGGTTCCTGGTCTCACTGAGGAAGGTCCACCGACCGGCCTGGCTGAGGACGCCGTCCCGACGATAGAGCTCAGCGAGCTCCTCACGTAGATCCAGTCGCTGGGGGTAGGAGCCGACCAGGCCGCGGAGTCGTTGGCGCGCCAGCGCGACCCGCCCCGCTGCGAGGTCGTCGTGCACGCGGGCCAAGGTCTCCTGCTCGCTCACAGGCGTCATCCTGAAGGAGCCGCGCGGGTGGGGCAAGCGACGTCGCGCGGCCTGGGCCTTTTGGCACCCGCTGAGCCCAGCGGCATACGGCAGAGGGGCCGTATGCCGCTGGGCTCGCTGCCGCTGGGCTCGTCGGGTCGAGCGCGTGGCGGGCCGTTGGACACTGGGCCAAGCAGCCGCTCCGGGGGCAGCGCCCTCCTCCTTCGGGCAGCATGCGTCCCGGGCGCACGAACTACAGGAGGCAGCAGCGTGAGGATCGACGAGGCAGGCGCTGCCGACGTCCTGGACCTGGCCCGGCTCGTCCATCTGGACCATCTGGACGAGGAGCCGACCCGAGAGGACCTGGAGGCGTTCGGTGTCGAGCTCGCCGAGTGGTGGGCCGTCCGTGGCAGCTCGCACCGGTGCTTCGTCGCTCGCGCGCCCGACGGTGGGGGAGTCGTCGGCATGGCCTGGGTGGCCATCGTGCCGCGGGTGCCGCGGCCCGGAGTCCCTGACCGACTGGGTGCGGACCTCCAGACCGTCTTCGTCCGGCCGGAGTGGCGAGGTCGGGGGATCGGCACCGCCCTCGTGCGAGCAGCCGTCGAGCACGCGGAACGCCTGGGCGTCCTCCACACCACGATCCACTCCGGCCCGCGGTCCGTCCCTGTCTATGAGCGGCTCGGCTTCGGCTCCTCGCCGCAGCTGCTTCAGCGAACCGCGGTATCTGCGTCGCCGGAGCATCCTCTGAGGTGAGTCGGTGAAGGGGGTCTCGTCGTGAGTGCACAGGATCTGTTCCCGTTGATCAAGGTCCCGGCAGGATGGCCGGTGCCGATCATCGCCACCCTCGCCATGCTCTGCCTTGCCGTGCTCGACCTGGCTGGCGCGGTCGCGGCCAAGGAGTGGGCCGACAACGGCAACCTGCGGGCCCTGGTCCTGGGCGCGTCCTCGTTCCTCGTCCTGTGGTGGGTCTACGCCTCGTCGCTCAGGTATGCCGAGCTGTCCCTGGTGACGATGGGGTGGATCGTCATGCTGCAGGTCGGGCTGCTCCTGATCGACCGGTGGAAGTACGGCCTCGAGCTGCCGACCGGGAAGTGGGTCGCCATCGTGGTCGTGCTGCTCGCGCAGGGCTACCTCCTGCTCGGCCCGAGCGCCGCGTCCCCTGCCGCCTCGGCGGGTTGACGAGCTGGTGGGGTGGGTGGGCTGCCGGCGAGGAGGCGTGCCATGCTTCGCCAATAAAGGAGATTGTGATCTTCACCACACCTGACATGAGTCACTAGCATGGTGCGTGCCGACGAGGCGGACACCCCGCCGGCCACGTCATGGAGGGGCAAGGACGCCGCCTCGTTCCCTGGGTGCTCTGCAGCATGCGTCGAGAAGTGGCGTCGGGCGCTCGCTGGCCATCCCTTGTCACTCCCTTCCTTGGACCACGAGTTGGGGAGACACGAATGAAGAGAGCACGTTCCCTACTGGGGCTGGCCACAGCGCTGGCCACCGCGGTGGCGCTCAGCCCCGCAGCCCTCGGCCATCCGGGTGACCAGCACAGTGCGAATAACGGACACCTGAGCGGCACCGGAGAATGGGGAAAGATCCAGCTGGAGGGCTCGGTCAGAGTCGCGGATGCCGAGGAAGGGCTCATCGCTGACGTTGCGGTGGACCCCGACGGTGACTACGCCTATCTCGCGCGCTGGGGCGGTGCGGGCTGTGCCGGACCGGAGGGCGACGGTCCCGACGGCGGCGTCTACATCATCGACATCAAGGACCTCGAGAACCCGGTCGAGGTCGGGTTCATCCGGGCGCGTCAGGACACGCTGGTCGGCGAGGGCATGCAGGTGGTGTCCGTCGACACGGCCAAGTTCAGCGGCGACGTCCTGGTGATGAACCACGAGGTGTGCGGCAAGAACGGCAAGGGCGGCGTCTCGCTCTGGGACGTGACCGACCCACTCGAGCCGAAGAAGCTGTCCGAGAACTTCGGCGACTTCACGGTCGACGACTCGACCAACCACCCGCACGTCGCGAACCAGACGCACAGCGCCTTCCTGTGGCAGGCCGGCGACAACGCGTACCTCGTGTCCGTTGACGACGAAGAGGGCCAGGACGTCGACATCTTCGACGTCACGAACCCGAAGAAGCCCGTCCTGATCGCGGAGCTCGACCTGAACCAGTTCGATGTCGACCAGCCTGAGCTCGGGCTGACCCAGTCGTTCCTGCACGACATGGTCGTCAAGCAGGTCGACGGCCACTGGATCATGCTGCTGTCCTACTGGGACGGCGGCTACGTCCTGCTCAACGTGGACGACCCAGCGGATCCGACGTTCCTCAGTGACACCGACTTCGCTGCCATCGACCCGGAGCTCCTCGAGTCCACCGGGATCTCCTTGACGCCGGAAGGCAACGGCCACCAAGCCGAGTTCACCTCGGACAACCGGTTCGTCATCGGCACCGACGAGGACTTCGCGCCCTACCGGACCGGCGACTTCGAGATCGCGTCGGGCCCGAATGCCGGGGTCCACGACGCCAACATCGTCGGCGGTGGTGCGGCTCCGGCGATCCTTCCCGACCTGACGCTCAACGGGCCGGTCGTCTACGGCGGCTACGGCTGCCCCGACTCGGCGGGGGTGCCCAAACCGGAGAGCATCCCGGGCTACCTCGAGTCCCTCGCCGCGGGCGAGGAGTCGATCCTGGTCCTGCAGCGCGGCCCGGTGGCCGACCCCAACGCACCCGAGGCGGCCTGCTTCCCGGGTGAGAAGGCGCACGAGGCCTACGTGGCCGGTTGGGATGCTGTCTTGCTCGTCCAGCGCCACGTCGGCGCCGAGAACGATGTCCCGTTCTGTGGGTCTGGCGCCTTCGTCGACGAGATCGTCGCGGTGTGCACGACGCACGAGGCGTTCCACCTCATGTTCAACACGGAGGTGAGCTGGTCCTATCCGGAGGAGCCCTCCATCGGGGACGTGGGGGAGCGGGTCTCGGTCGAGTCGCAGTTCGACGGGTGGGGCTACGTCCACCTGTTCGCCCGCAATGGCTGGACGCTGACTGATGTCGACACCTTCGCCATTGACGAGGCGCACGACCCGGCCTTCGCGTTCGGCTACGGCGACCTCTCGGTGCACGAGGTGGCGACCGATCCGCTCGACCCGAGCCTGGCCTACCTCGCGTACTACAGCGGTGGCCTGCGGGCGGTGCAGATCCAGTGCGCCGACCCCGAGGATGCATCGACGTGCGAGCTGGTCGAGGTCGGCGGCTACCTGGACCCGGACGGCAACAACTTCTGGGGCGTCGAGACGTTCGTCCGTGATGGCCAGACCATCATCCTGGCGAGCGATCGCGACTCCGGGCTGTGGGTCTTCGTCGACCCGTGATCGGGACCCGACGGGAAGGGAGGGGCGGGCCGGTCGGCTCGCCCCTCCCTTCACCTACGGCCCAGGCCGTATGCCGCTGGGCTGGCTTTCGCACTCAGCTGACCTCGGCGGCCGGCCGGCTCTCACGGCTCCGTCCCGGTGCGGCGGTCCCGCTCGGCCCGCTCCTCCTCGGTGACGTAGCGGTCCGCGACCTCCTGCCCGCACAGGTCGGCGATCCGGGCCATCAGGGCGTCGGTCGCCTCGCGCCACGCCGCCGGGTCGTCGGCGCGCCCGGACCAGGCGCTCAGGTCGAGCGGCGGGCCGTAGATCACTGAGACGCGGCCGCGCCGAAGCGAGCCGCTCCCGGGCAGCCGGACCTCACGCGTGCCGCGGACGCCGACCGGGATGACCGGGACGCCCTCGGGGAGGGCCAGGCGCATGACCCCCGTCCGACCGCGATAGAGCCGCCCGTCGGGCGAGCGGGTGCCCTCGGGGAAGATGGCAACGACGCCACCCTCGCGCAGCACGCGCCGCGCCGTCTCCAGGCCCGGGTTGGCGGCCTGGGCGCTCGCCGGGTCGATCGGCACCTGGCCCACGGCGCGGAGGAACCACGCGAGGAAGCGCCGCCGGAGGCTGGTGCCCGAGTAGTACTTCGACTTCGCCACGTAGGTCACCCGGCGTCGTGCCCCGAGGGCGATGACGACCGGGTCGATCATCGTCACGTGGTTCCCGGCGAGCACGAACGGACCGGTGCGGGGCAGATGCTCACGCCCGACCCACCGCGGCCGCACATAGAAGCGCGCGATCGGCGCCACGACGACGTACTTGAAGAACCAGTACCACACGGGCCACAGCGTAGGACCGCTCAGCGCTCGAGGTAGGGATCCGTGATCTCCCGGAGCATGACCAACGCCTCACGCAGCTGGCCCATCCGCTCCGTCCCCAGGTGGGCCTCCCACTCGCGCTCGATACGCGTCTCCTCGGCTCGCGCGATCGGCAGGGCTGCCTCAGCGCGAGCCGTCAGCCGCACGAGCCGCGCCCGACCGTCGGCCGGGTCGGGGACTCGCTCCACATAGCCGGCCCGCTCCAGCTTGTCGACCAGGGCCGTGGCTGTCTGCTTCGCGATCTGGGCTCGCTCGGCCAGCACCGAGAGACGGGTGCCGTCCGGGTCGATCCCGGCGACGAGCCGGCTCTGGGCGAACGTGACGTCCGTGAGCCCGGCCTCCCGTCCCGCCTCGAAGATCCGGTTCTGGGCATAGCGGGAGGCGATGAACATGAGCAGGCTCGTGGGCAGATCTCGCATGGGGGAGAAACCTCTTGAAGTAGTCCTACGATCGAACTATATTGGTTCTATCGTAGGACTACTCTAGTCGGGAGAGGGGAACAGCACATGCATTCCGAAGACAGCGTCCCCGTCGTCGACTTCTGGTTCGACCCGGTGTGCCCCTACTCCTGGACGGCATCGCGGTGGCTCCACGAGGTCGAGGCGCACCGACCCCTCGACCTCCGCTTCCACGTCATGAGCCTGTATCTGGTCAACGAGGACCGGACCGACCTCGCTCCCAGCTACCGCGCCAACGTCGAGGCCACCCGGGGCCCGTCCCGCGTGGCCACCGCCGCTGCGCTGAAGTGTGGCAACGAGGTGCTACCCGCCTTCTACACCGCCTTCGGGCGCGAGATCTTCGACCGGTGGCGGTACCCGTCGGCCACGGAGCTGCGCCACGCGGTCGAGATCGCCCTGGTCCGCACGGGCCTGCCCGCGGAACTGGCCCTCGCCGCGGACGACCCCGGTGTCGACGAGGACCTCCGGCGCAGCCATGACGAGGGCGTCGCACCGGTCGGCGGTGACGTGGGCACGCCCACGACACACCTCGACGGGGTCGCCTTCTTCGGGCCAGTCCTGAACTCGATCCCGCGCGGCGCAGAAGCGGTCCGAGTCTTCGAGGGCCTTCGCCTGCTCGCGGGCTACGACGACTTTTGCGAGCTCAAGCGCACCCGCACCGCACCACCAGTCTTCACCTGAGGAGAAAATCTGACATGGACACCGATGAGCTCTGGGCCGCGATCGACGACCAGCGTCGCCGCACCGCAGACCTGCTCGAGACGCTCACACCCGAAGAGTGGGCGCACCCGTCCCTGTGCGACGGCTGGAGCGTGCGTGACGTCGCCGCGCACCTGACGCTCCAGCAGCAGCACCTCACCGACGTGGTGCGTTTCGTCGTGCGACACCCCAGCCTGCTGCGCTGCGTCACGCTCAACCGGACCATCCACCACTCGGCGAAGCTCCAGGCGAAGCTGCCGACCGACGAGATCATCCGGAGGATCCGGGCCTCCATCGGCTCGCGCCGCCACAACGCCTTCGTCTCCGAGCGGGAGACGCTCACCGACATCCTCGTCCACGGCCAGGACATCGCCCTGCCACTCGGGCTCGACCTCGAGATGCCGGCGACTGCAGCCGCCGAGGCCGCCACGCGGCTCTGGCAGACGCGCGGCACCTGGCTGTCCATGGTCTTTCGCCCGCTGCCACTCGAGGGTCACCGACTGACGGCCACCGACGCCGACTGGTCCGTCGGGGAGGGCATCGAGGTTGCCGGGCCCATCGGGGCGCTGCTCCTGCTGCTGACTGGTCGGACGGCGCTCGCGGACCGTCTGTCGGGTCCACTGCCCGTGTGGTGAGCCGCCCCCTCCACGCGCGGCCCTCCACGACACGCGTGCGGAGGGGGAGGCCGACCAGGGAAGCGCTCGTCCCAGCTCGGGGGGTACTGGGACGAGCGCTCTGCCTGTAAGACGGACCCGGGCCCAGATCGTGACAAGGTTTCTGTGATCTTTCTCGAAGATCCTGCGACCGGGTCCTCGCCCCGTTGTGCATCGGGGGGCCTTGTGGTGAAGTCGGGCTGGACCCGTCCGCTGTCGCACGCTCCGGAGGCACCATGACCGACGTCCTCGACCCGTCGCTCTCGCACACGCGCGGGGAGACCGGCACCCCGTTGCTCGAGCAGACGATCGGCGACAACCTCGACGCCACCGCCGCTCGCTTCCCCGACCGCGAGGCGCTCGTCGACGTCACCCAGGGCAGACGCTGGACGTATGCCGCTCTGCTGGCTGACGTGGAGCAGCTCGCTCGCGCGCTCCTGGCCCTCGGGGTCAAGACCGGCGACCGGGTCGGCATCTGGGCCCCCAACTGCTCCGAGTGGACCCTCGTGCAGTACGCGACGGCGAAGATGGGCGCGATCCTCGTCAACATCAACCCCGCCTACCGGGCCCACGAGCTGCACTACGTCCTCGGCCAGGCCGGGATCTCCACGCTCTTCGCCGCCGAGTCCTTCAAGTCGAGCGACTACCGCGCCATGGTCGACGAGGTCCGCCACGACGTCCCGTCCCTCGAGCGGGTCATCTACATCGGCACGGACGACTGGGACGCCACCCTCGCGCAAGCCGACCGGGTCAGCGCGAGCGAGCTCAGCGGCATACAGGCTGCTCTGAAGCCGACCGACCCGATCAACATCCAGTACACGTCGGGGACGACCGGCTTCCCGAAGGGAGCGACCCTCTCCCACCGCAACATCCTCAACAACGGCTTCTTCGTCGGGGAGGTGTGCCGCTACACCGAGGCCGACCGGGTCTGCATCCCCGTGCCCTTCTACCACTGCTTCGGCATGGTCATGGGCAACCTCGCCTGCACCACCCACGGCGCCTGCATGGTCATCCCGGCGCCCGGCTTCGACCCGGCCGCGACGCTCCAAGCGGTGTCCGACGAGCGCTGCACCAGCCTCTACGGCGTGCCGACGATGTTCATCGCCGAATGGAACCTGCCCAACTTCGCCGACTACGACCTGAGCACCGTGCGCACCGGCATCATGGCCGGATCGCCCTGTCCCGCCGAGCTGATGAAGCAGCTGATCGCCTCCGGGATCGAGGAGATGACGATCTGCTACGGCATGACGGAGACCTCGCCCGTGTCGACCCAGAACCGCACCGACGACACCTTCGAGCAGAAGACCGGCACCGTCGGCCGCGTCCACCCGCACCTCGAGATCAAGATCGTCGACCCGGCGACCGGCGAGACCGTCAAGCGCGGACAGGCCGGCGAGTTCATGACGAAGGGCTACTCCGTCATGCTCGGTTACTGGGAGCAGCCCGACAAGACGGCCGAGGCGGTCGAGGACGGCTGGATGCACACGGGTGACCTCGGTGTCATGCACGACGACGGCTACGTCGAGATCACCGGCCGGATCAAGGACATGGTCATCCGCGGCGGCGAGAACGTCTATCCGCGTGAGATCGAGGAGTTCCTCTACACCCACCCCGACATCCTCGACGCGCAGGTCATCGGCGTCCCCGACGAGAAGTACGGCGAGGAGCTCTGCGCCTGGGTGCGGATGAAGGAAGGCGCCGAGCCGCTGACGGCCGAGGCGCTGCGCGAGTTCTGCACCGGTCAGCTCGCCCACTACAAGATCCCCCGCTACGTCGAGGTCGTCGACGAGTTCCCCATGACCGTCACGGGCAAGATCCGCAAGGTCGAGATGCGGGAGCTCACCGCGAAACGGCTCGGGCTCGTCTGACCAGAAGTTGCGTGCTGACCTGAGTAGGCAGGCTCAGGTGCGGCTCGGCTCCTGCGCCCTTGCTCGTCATCGCAGTAGGTTCTCCGGAGGAGGCTCACAAACCACACCTAAGGGGTTGGCATGCCGGAGAACATGGACCTGATCCTCTGGATCGTCCTCGCGCTCATCGTGGTGGCGCTCGTCATCTGGTGGCTCGTGTCGTCATCTCGGCGCCGCAAGGTCAAGGAGCAGCAGCGAGCGGACGCGGCAGCACTGCGCGACCGCGCCGAGCAGCAGCAGGCCGAGGTGCAGGCCGTCGAGGACCGGGCCTCGGTCGTCGGCGCCATTGCTGCCGACGCTCGAGCCGAGGCTGAGGCGAAGGCGGCCGAAGCGGCCCGTCTCGAGCGACTGGCGGAGGAGCAGCGCGCGGCCGCCGAGACGGCCCGCCTGGAGCGCGAGAGGCTCGAGCGCGAGGCCGATCGGCTCGATCCGGACGTGCGCACCGACGACGAGGGCCACCCCGTCGACCGGTCCGGCCGCCGCCTCGACGCCGATGGGCAGCCGCAGGAGCGTGGTGCCTTCGGCCGGCCCGGGGGAGCGCCCGGGTCCGTGGCGGCCGGCGTGGCGTTGGGCGCCGCAGGCAGCGCCGCCACGCGCGCCGACCGTGCCGGAGGCCCGCACCCGTTCACCGAGGAGGACGACGAGCCGGATCTGGCCGACGCCGAGAATCCCTTTGCCGCCCAAGGTGGTCCGACTGACGCGGACGATCCTGTGGTCGAGACGACGTCGGCGGGCCCCGACCCCGCACCCGACGACACCGACGCGGACTGGGTCAACAGCCCCGTGGAGGACATCGACGACGCCGAGCTCGCTGCCTCCGCGGCTGAGGAGACGGCCGCCGAGGACTGGATCAACGGACCCGCCGAGGGCGAGCAGGTCCCGTCCACGTCGGATGCCGGCGGCTCAACCGAGGAGGCGGCACCAGCCGGTGTCGCAGCCGCCGCGTCGGGTATCGGTCCTGAAAGCACGACCGACGCTCGAGAGGACGAGGCCATGAGCAACGAGGAAGCCGACTGGGTCAACGGTCCGGTCGATGACGTGGACCAGTCGGAGATCGATGCGTCCGCCGCCGAGGAGTCCGGCTCGGCCGATTGGATCAACGGGCCCTCGGACGACGACGACGTCACCCCTGATCGCACGACCCGTGCGGGGGCGGGTGCCGATGCCATGTCCGAGCAGCTGGCCGCCGACCCGATGACGGTCGAGCACGTCGAGGTCCCAGCGCTGGACGATCGCGACGACTTCGTCGTCGGCGGTGGCGCCCCCACCGACGACCCCGGTGATCACCGCGGCCAACCCTGGTCCACGGACCTCACCGCCCCGGCCGGCCTGGCCACCGCGGCTGACGCGGACCGGACGTCGGCCAGTGGCGCAGCGCAGGAGCCGGCGACCCCGGCGGGCCACGGCGAGGAGCCGGACGTCGCGCCCCACACTCCCGGCCAGGCAGCAGCCGACGAGGAACCGCACGCGGTGGAGAACCCCGGCCCGGTCGAGCACTCCGACGATGCGCCCCTGCTCGACGACGCGGCGGGGACCGACGAGGGCGACTCGGACGAACGCGACTCGGACGAAGGCGACACTGGCGCAGCCGACGTGGCAGCAGCTGCTCCGGGCGCCGAGGAGCCGGTCGAGGCCGAGCCGGCCGCATCACCGGCCGTTGGGCCCGTGGCCGCCGCGTCTCAGGAGCCGTTCGACCGGCACGAGCGACTGGAGCACGAGCCGGCACCGGAGCCGGCAGGCTCGGAGGTCCCGCCGCTCGACGAGCCGGAGTCGGCGGAGGAGCAGTCAGCCCAGGCATCCGCGACGCAGGAGCGCCGCATCTCCGGCTTCGACGAGGTCCGGGACGGCGGCTTCGGGATCGGGTCGGCTGCACCGCTGGAGGACCGGGCCCAGCCGCTCGGCCACGCGGTGAAGGGCTACCGCGAGTCCAACACGTTCCTGGCCCCTGGCGCTGCTGGCTACGAGGACCGCGAGCCTGACGTGTGGTTCTTCAACGAGGAGGCGGCCCGGCGGGCCGGCTTCAACCCCGCCACCGACTGAAATCGAAAGAGCAGTTCGCGACGTCCCCCC
>NZ_JAPFQL010000058.1 GCF_028446585.1 Intrasporangium calvum | reverse complement strand
CCGGCCCAGCGGCATACGGGATGGTGCTCGGCGACGAAGCGTCAGAGCTTGTCGAGACCCAGCGCCTCGTCGTCGAGGCGGATGGCCTCGCCCGTGCCCGTGCCGAACTGGGCGTAGTCGTACGAGTCGTAGCTCGGCAGCGAGTACATCGCGGCCTTCGCCTCCTCGGTCGGCTCCACCGTGATGTTGCGGTAGCGCGGCAGGCCCGTCCCGGCGGGGATGAGCTTGCCGAGGATGACGTTCTCCTTGAGGCCGAGCAGCGGGTCGGACTTCGCCTCCATGGCGGCCTGCGTGAGGACACGCGTGGTCTCCTGGAACGAAGCGGCCGACAGCCACGACTCGGTCGCGAGGGACGCCTTGGTGATACCCATGAGCTCCGGTCGGCCGGCAGCCGGACGGCCACCCTCCGCCATCACCCTGCGGTTCTCGTCCTCGAAGCGACCACGCTCGGCGAGCTCGCCGGGCAGCAGGTCGGCGTCGCCGGCCTCGATGATCGTCACGCGACGCAGCATCTGCCGGACGATGACCTCGATGTGCTTGTCGTGGATCGACACACCCTGCTGGCGGTACACCGTCTGGACCTCGTCCACGAGGTGCTTCTGCGCGGCGCGCGGGCCGAGGATGCGCAGCACCTGCTTCGGGTCGATGGCGCCCTGGACCAGCTTGGTGCCGACCGTGACGTGGTCACCGTCCTGGACGAGCAGGCGCGAACGCTTGCTGACCGGGTAGGCGTGCTGCTCGGAGCCGTCGTCGGGCGTGAGCAGGATGCGACGCGCCTTGTCGGTGTCCTCGATCTCGATGCGGCCGGTGGCCTCGGCGATCGGGGCGACACCCTTGGGCGTGCGCGCCTCGAAGAGCTCGACGACACGCGGCAGACCCTGGGTGATGTCGTCGGCCGCAGCCGCACCACCGGTGTGGAAGGTACGCATCGTCAGCTGCGTGCCGGGCTCACCGATCGACTGGGCCGCGATGATGCCGACGGCCTCGCCGATGTCGACGAGCTTGCCCGTCGCGAGCGAGCGGCCGTAGCACTTGGCGCACGTGCCGACCTTCGAGTCACAGGTCAGGACCGAGCGGACCTTGACCTGGTCGACGCCGGCCTCGTAGAGCGCGCCGATGACCACGTCACCGAGGTCGATGCCCGCCTCGGCCAGCACGGTGCCGTCGGCGTCGGTGACGTCCTCGGCGAGCGTGCGGGCGTAGACGGAGGCCTCGACGACCTCGCTCAGCGAGCGGGTCCCCGTGGTCTCGTTGACCTGGGCGATCGGCAGCGTCAGGCCGCGGTCGCTGCCACAGTCGTCCTCACGGATGATGACGTCCTGCGACACGTCGACGAGACGACGCGTGAGGTAACCGGAGTCGGCGGTCCGCAGCGCGGTGTCGGCCAGACCCTTACGGGCACCGTGCGTCGAGATGAAGAACTCGAGCACCGTGAGGCCCTCACGGAAGTTCGCCTTGATCGGCCGCGGGATGATCTCACCCTTCGGGTTGGCCATGAGGCCTCGCATACCGGCGATCTGACGGATCTGGAACCAGTTACCACCAGCACCCGAGGACACCATCCGGTAGATGGGGTTCGTGCGCGGGAAGTTGGTCTCCATCTCCTTGGCGACCTGGTTGGACGCCTGCGTCCAGATCTCGACGAGCTCCTGGCGACGCTCGTCGTCGGTGATCAGACCACGCTCGTACTGGGTCTGGACCTTGGCGGCCTTCGTCTCGTACCCCTCGAGGATGTCCGTCTTGTTGCCCGGCGTCGTGACGTCGACGATGGAGACGGTGCTGCCCGAGCGGGTGGCCCAGTGGAAACCGGCCTCCTTCAGGGCGTCGAGGGACGCGGCGACCTGCACCTTGGAGTACCGCTCGGCGAGGTCGTTGACGATCGCGGAGAGGCCCTTGCGGTCGACGGCCTTGTTGATGAACGGGTAGTCCACCGGCAGCGTGTCGTTGAAGAGCGCACGACCGAGGCTCGTCTCGAGGGTGAGCGACGGCACGATGCCGGTCTCGTCCGCCTCGACGCCCTCGGGCAGCTCGAAGCCGGCGGGCGGCACGACATCCGTCAGGCGCAGCTTGATCGTCGAGCCGAGCTGGATCTCGCCACGGTCGAAGGCCATCCGGGCCTCGGCCGGGGACGAGAAGGCACGGCCGGCACCCAGACCCCCACCGTCGACCAGGTCGGTCAGGTGGAAGATGCCGGTGATCATGTCCTGCGTCGGCATGGTCACGGGGCGACCGTCAGCCGGCTTGAGGATGTTGTTGCTCGAGAGCATGAGGATCCGGGCCTCGGCCTGGGCCTCCGCGGACAGCGGCACGTGCACGGCCATCTGGTCACCGTCGAAGTCGGCGTTGAAGGCCGAGCAGACGAGCGGGTGGATCTGGATGGCCTTGCCCTCGACGAGCTGCGGCTCGAAGGCCTGGATGCCGAGGCGGTGCAGCGTGGGTGCCCGGTTGAGCAGCACCGGGTGCTCGGTGATGACCTCTTCGAGGACGTCCCACACGACCGGGCGGGCCCGCTCGACCATCCGCTTGGCCGACTTGATGTTCTGCGCGTGGTCGAGGTCGACCAGGCGCTTCATCACGAACGGCTTGAACAGCTCGAGCGCCATCTGCTTGGGCAGGCCGCACTGGTGCAGCTTGAGCTGCGGGCCGACGACGATGACCGAACGGCCGGAGTAGTCGACGCGCTTGCCGAGGAGGTTCTGACGGAAGCGACCCTGCTTGCCCTTGAGCATGTCGGACAGCGACTTCAGCGGACGGTTGCCGGGGCCCGTGACCGGGCGGCCACGACGGCCGTTGTCGAAGAGGCTGTCGACGGCCTCCTGGAGCATCCGCTTCTCGTTGTTGACGATGATCTCGGGGGCGCCGAGGTCGAGCAGCCGCTTGAGGCGGTTGTTGCGGTTGATGACGCGACGGTAGAGGTCGTTGAGGTCCGACGTCGCGAAGCGGCCACCGTCGAGCTGGACCATCGGGCGCAGGTCCGGCGGAATGACCGGGATCGCGTCGAGGACCATGCCGGTCGGGTGGTTCGTCGTCATCTGGAAGGCGTTGACGACCTTGAGCCGCTTGATGGCGCGGGTCTTCTTCTGGCCCTTGCCGGTGGCGATGATCTCCTGGAGAAGGTCGGCCTCGGCGTCGAGGTCGAAGCTCTGCAGCCGCTTCTGGATCGCCGCGGCGCCCATGCCGCCCTCGAAGTAGAGGCCGAACCGGTCACGCATCTCGCGGTAGAGGATCTCGTCGCCCTCGAGGTCCTGGACCTTGAGGTTCTTGAACCGGTCCCAGACCTGCTCGAGGCGCTCGACCTGCTGGTCGGCGCGACGACGGATGGCGTTCATCTCGCGCTCGGCGGAGTCGCGGACCTTGCGCTTGACGTCGGCCTTGGCACCCTCGGCCTCGAGCGCGGCGATGTCCTGCTCGAGCTTCTGGGCGCGGGACTCGACGTCCGCGTCGCGGCGGTTCTCGATCTCCTTCTTCTCGACCTGGATCTGCGCCTCGAGCGAGGGCAGGTCCTGGTGGCGCTGCTCCTCGTCGACGGACGTGATCATGTAGGCCGCGAAGTAGATGACCTTCTCGAGGTCCTTCGGGGCCAGGTCGAGGAGGTACCCGAGGCGTGACGGGACGCCCTTGAAGTACCAGATGTGGGTGACGGGGGCGGCGAGCTCGATGTGGCCCATCCGCTCACGACGCACCTTGGCGCGGGTGACCTCGACGCCACAGCGCTCACAGATGATGCCCTTGAAGCGGACGCGCTTGTACTTGCCGCAGTTGCACTCCCAGTCCCGGGTGGGGCCGAAGATGCGCTCGCAGAACAGGCCCTCCTTCTCCGGCTTGAGGGTGCGGTAGTTGATGGTCTCGGGCTTCTTGACCTCGCCGTGGCTCCACTGGCGGATGTCCTCCGCAGTGGCAAGGCCGATGCGCAGCTCGTCGAAGAAGTTGACGTCGAGCACGTGGTTCCTTCTCTCGTAACTCTCGTTTAAGTCTGTGGTGTCGTCATGTTCTGACCGGGCGGGCTGTCGCTGGTGAGCTCAGCCCCGCTCCCAGGTGCCGTATGCCGCTGAGCTGGCTCAGCGGCATACGACCGCTTGGGTGCGTGGCCGGGTCAGACTTCCTCGACGCTGGACGGCTCGCGCCGGCTCAGGTCGATGCCGAGCTCCTCCGCAGCGCGGAAGACCTCTTCGTCGGATTCCTTCATCTCGATCGTCGTGCCCTCGGAGTTGAGGACCTCGACGTTGAGACACAGCGACTGCATCTCCTTGAGAAGGACCTTGAACGACTCCGGGATGCCCGAGTCGGGGATGTTCTCGCCCTTGACGATCGCCTCGTAGACCTTCACGCGGCCGGGGACGTCGTCGGACTTGATCGTCAGCAGCTCCTGCAGCGTGTAGGCCGCGCCGTACGCCTCGAGCGCCCAGACCTCCATCTCACCGAAGCGCTGGCCGCCGAACTGGGCCTTACCGCCGAGCGGCTGCTGGGTGATCATCGAGTAGGGACCCGTCGAGCGAGCGTGGATCTTGTCGTCGACGAGGTGGTGCAGCTTGAGGATGTACATGTAGCCGACCGCGACCGGCTCGGGGAACGGCTCGCCGGAGCGGCCGTCGAAGAGCCGGGTCTTGCCCGTGCCGTCGATGAGGCGCACGCCGTCGCGCGTCTTGAGGGTCGAGTCGAGCAGGCCGGTGACGACGTCCTCGGACGCACCGTCGAAGACGGGCGTCGCGACCCGGGAGCCCGGCGCCGCCTCGTGGGCGTCGGCGGGGATCTCCTGCGCCCACTCGGGGTTGCCCTCGATCTTCCAGCCGCGGTTGGCGGCCCAGCCGAGGTGCAGCTCGAGGATCTGGCCGAGGTTCATCCGTCGCGGCACACCGTGCGGGTTGAGGATGACGTCGACCGGCGTGCCGTCCTCGAGGAACGGCATGTCCTCGACGGGCAGGATCTTGGAGATGACGCCCTTGTTGCCGTGGCGGCCGGCGAGCTTGTCACCGTCGGTGATCTTGCGCTTGTTGGCGACGTAGACGCGGACGAGCTGGTTGACGCCGGGCGGCAGGTCGTCGCCCATGTCGGCGCGGAACTCCTTGACGCCGATGACCGTGCCGGTCTCGCCGTGCGGGACCTTGAGGGACGTGTCGCGGACCTCGCGCGCCTTCTCACCGAAGATCGCGCGGAGCAGGCGCTCCTCGGGGGTCAGCTCGGTCTCACCCTTGGGCGTGACCTTGCCGACGAGCAGGTCGCCGTCGCGGACCTCGGCGCCGACGCGGATGATGCCGCGCTCGTCGAGGTCGGCCAGCACGTCCTCGGAGACGTTGGGGATGTCCCGGGTGATCTCCTCGGGGCCGAGCTTCGTGTCGCGGGCGTCGACCTCGTGCTCCTCGATGTGGATCGAGGAGAGGACGTCGTCCTGGACGAGACGCTGGCTGAGGATGATCGCGTCCTCGTAGTTGTGGCCCTCCCACGACATGAACGCGACGAGCAGGTTGCGCCCGAGCGCCATCTCGCCACCGTCGGTCGCGGGACCGTCGGCGATGACACTGCCGGCCTCGACCCGGTCGCCCTCGTTGACGACGACGACCTGGTTGTAGCTCGTGCCCTGGTTGGAGCGGGCGAACTTGGCGATCCGGTAGGTCTGGTAGGTGCCGTCGTCGTTGGCGACGGTGACCAGGTCGGCGGAGACCTCCTGGACGACGCCGGCCTTCTCGGCACGGACGACGTCACCGGAGTCGAGCGCCGCGCGGAACTCCATGCCGGTGCCGACGAGCGGGGCCTCGCTCTTGACGAGCGGGACGGCCTGACGCTGCATGTTGGCGCCCATGAGCGCGCGGTTGGCGTCGTCGTGCTCGAGGAACGGGATCATCGCGGTCGCGGCCGACACCATCTGGCGCGGCGAGACGTCCATGTAGTCGACCTCGTCGGCGGGGACGAGCTCGACCTCGCCGCCCTTGGTCCGGACGAGGACGCGCTCGTCGACGAAGCGGCCCTTGTCGTCGACGGCCGCGTTGGCCTGCGCGACGACGAACTTGTCCTCCTCGTCAGCCGACAGGTAGTGCACCTCGTCCGAGACGACACCGGCGTTGACCTTGCGGTACGGCGTCTCGATGAAGCCGAACGCGTTGATCCGCCCGTAGGAGGCGAGCGAGCCGATCAGACCGATGTTGGGGCCTTCCGGCGTCTCGATCGGGCACATGCGGCCGTAGTGCGAGTGGTGGACGTCGCGGACCTCCATCTGGGCGCGGTCCCGGGAGATACCACCCGGGCCGAGCGCGGACAGGCGACGCTTGTGCGTCAGACCCGCGAGCGGGTTGTTCTGGTCCATGAACTGCGACAGCTGCGAGGTGCCGAAGAACTCCTTGATCGACGCCACGACCGGGCGGATGTTGATCAGGGTCTGCGGGGTGATCGCCTCGACGTCCTGCGTGGTCATGCGCTCGCGGACGACGCGCTCCATGCGGGACAGGCCGGTGCGGACCTGGTTCTGGATGAGCTCGCCGACGGAGCGGAGGCGACGGTTGCCGAAGTGGTCGATGTCGTCGACCTCGACGCGCACGTCGACCGGCTCGCCGTTCTTGACACCCTGCATCGAGTCACGCCCGTCGTGGAGCGTGACGAGGAACTTGATCGTCGCGACGATGTCGTCGATCGCGAGGGTCGAGTCGTTGATCGAGCTGTCGAGACCGAGCTTCTTGTTGATCTTGTAGCGACCGACCTTGGCCAGGTCGTAGCGCTTCGGGTTGAAGTAGAGGTTGTCCAGCAGGGTCTGGGCGGCCTCCTTCGTCGGCGGTTCGCCCGGGCGCAGCTTGCGGTAGATGTCGAGCAGTGCGTCGTCCTGGCCCTGCGTGTGGTCCTTCTCGAGCGTCAGGCGCATCGACTCGAAGTCGCCGAACTCCTCGAGGATCTGGGCCTCGGTCCAGCCGAGGGCCTTGAGCAGCACCGTGACGGACTGCTTGCGCTTGCGGTCGACGCGGACGCCGACCATGTCGCGCTTGTCGATCTCGAACTCGAGCCACGCCCCGCGGCTCGGGATGATCTTGGACGTGTAGATGTCCTTGTCGGACGTCTTGTCGGGGGTGCGCTCGAAGTAGACGCCCGGGCTGCGGACGAGCTGCGAGACGACGACACGCTCGGTGCCGTTGATGATGAACGTGCCACGCTCGGTCATGAGCGGGAAGTCGCCCATGAAGACCGTCTGGCTCTTGATCTCGCCCGTCTGGGCGTTCATGAACTCGGCGGTCACGAAGAGGGGCGCGTCGTACGTCTGGTCGCGCTCCTTGCACGCCTCGATCGTCTTGCGGGTCTCCTCGAAGCGGTGGTCACGGAACGACAGCGACATGGAGCCGCTGAAGTCCTCGATCGGGGAGATCTCCTCGAAGATCTCCTCCAGCCCGGAGCGGTCCGGGACATCGGTGCGACCCTCGGCCTTGGCCGCGGCGACGCGAGCCTGCCACCGCTCGTTGCCGAGCAGCCAGTCGAAGCTCTCCGTCTGAAGGGCCAGGAGGTCGGGGACCTCGAGGGGTTCGCGAATCTTCGCGAAGGACAGACGCCCGGAGGGAGTCTGTGCGGTGGACATGTTCGTCGCAGTACGCGCGGCAGCCAAGGAGGGTCCTTCCACGGGCCTTTTCGTCTTCGTCATCTCCGCCACGCATGACTCGGCACACGGATCCCAGGGCGAGGTCCGTGCGGGCGGCACGGCGAAGGACGCGACTGGGGGTCGTGAGACGAGGGCATGGGCAGCGCAAAGGCCTAGCCTACCCACAAAGGGCAGGAGTGTCCAGCCGGGTCAAGAGGCGGAGGTCAGCGACCTCGACGCTTCCCGGACCGGGAGCCCCGCGAAGGAACGCGACGAATATGGCCCTCCGTGGGCGCCACGTCAAGCCCTCCCCCGCGTCTGGCGCGTCGCGGGCCCCCTGACCACGCCGTATGCCGCTGGGCCGGTCCCCGCCCCCACGTCACTTCCAGCCCTCCCGCACGGGGCGGGAGGGCCGTCCGTCAGAGCGCCGGCTGCTGCTGGGTGATGCAGTGGATGCCGCCACCCCGGTCGAAGAGGGGGCGCGCGTCCACGCCCACGATCCGCCGCCCGGGGTAGGCGTCGGCCAGCATGCCGAGGGCCCGCGCGTCCTGCGGGTCGTCGAAGGTGCAGGCGATGACGGCGTCGTTGACGACGAGGTGGTTGAGGTAGGACCAGTCGACGGGCCCCTCGGCGTCGGCGAGCGTCCGGGGTGCCGGCACGCCGACGACCTCGAACCGCTCGCCCCGCGCGTCTCGGGCCTCGGACAGCAGGTCACGCAGCTCCTTCGACACCACGTGGTCGGGGTGCGACGGGTCCTCCTGCTCGTGCAGCAGCAGCACGCCGGGGGACGGGATGGTCGCCACGATGTCGACGTGCCCGCGCGTGCCGAACTCGTCGTAGTCGCGCGTCAGGCCGCGCGGCAGCCAGATCGCGTGGGTCGCCCCGATGGTGCGGGCCAGCTCCGCCTCGACGTCCGCCCGGGTCAGGCCGGGGTTGCGGCCGGGGTCGAGCTGGACGGTCTCGGTGAGCAGCACCGTCCCGAGCCCGTCGACGTGGATGCCACCGCCCTCGTTGACGAGCGTGGACGGGATGAGCTCGGCCGGGGTCTGCCCGGCGACGAACGCGCCGATCCGGGCGTCGTGCTCCCACGAGGCCCACGCCTGCGCTCCCCATCCGTTGAAGACCCAGTCCACGGCGCCGAGCTGGCCGCCCTCCCCCACGACGAACGTCGGCCCGATGTCGCGCATCCACGCGTCGTCGAGGGACGCGGTCAGCAGCTCCACGTCAGGGTGCAGGTGTGCCCGGGCCACCGCGAGGTCCTCGGGCACGACGACCATCCGCACCGGCTCGAACTCGATGACCGCGTTGGCGACAGCGGCCCAGGTCAGCCGGGCCCTGGCCACCTCCTCAGCCGTGTCGCCGAGGGTGTAGCCCTGGCTCGGCCACGCCATCCACGTGCACTCGTGCGGCGCGGCCTCCGACGGCATCCGCCACGAGGGCGTGACCTCAGCCGACGTCACGATGGTGCTCGTCCCGGATCGGCTCGAGGAGCGCCTGGTAGGAGTCCGGCCGGCGGGTGGCGAGGAAGGGGAAGAGGTCGAGCCAGTCCTGCCGCTGCGCCACGTCTAGGTCGGCCACGAGCACGGCTGCCTCGTCGCGCGGCGCCTGGACGAGGATCCGGCCGTAGGGGTCGGAGATGAACGACGACCCGTAGAAGGTGATGAGTCCCTCGGTGCCGTAGCGGTTGGGCACGACCATGAAGAGCCCGTTGGCGATGCCGTTGCCGACGATCACCTGCTGCCACAGGGGCTGCGTGTCGAAGTCGGGGTGGTCCGGCTCGGAGCCGATCGCCGTCGGGTAGCAGAGCACCTGGGCACCGCCGAGGGAGTAGAGCCGCGCGACCTCGGGGAACCACTCGTCCCAGCACGTCGGCAGGCCGAGGCGCAGTGCAGGGTCATCGAGCTCGACGACCGGGTAGGCGCCCTCCGGCGGTCCGGGCCGGAAGTACTTGTCCTCGTAGTAGCCGGCCGTGACGGGGATGTGGGTCTTGCGGGTCCGCGCGACGACCTCCCCGGTCGGCGCGACGACGACGGCCGTGTTGAAGCCGAGCCCGTCACCCTGGTCGGCCCGCTCGTAGAGCGACGCGTGGACGTGCACTCCGAAGTCACGCGCGGCCGCGCGCGCGAACGTCACGGTCGGCCCGTCCTCGAGGTCCTCGGCGAGGTCGCTCGGCGTCCCGGTGGGCAGGGTGTCGGCGGGGTAGCGCGACAGCGTCAGCTCCGGGAGGAAGACGATCCTTGCGCCCGCCTCCGCGGCGGTGCGGATGCCGTCGCGCAGCGTCTCGACGAGGGCTGTGGGGTCGTCGGCCCACGCGTGCTGGACGAGGCCCACGCGGACGGGCGGGGTCGCCGGCTCGTCGACACGGGCAAGGGACTCAGGGACACCGTTGGCCTGGATGAGTTTCACGCCCGCAGTATCGCCCACCGGGGCGGTCCGCCGCGGCCCGGCCTCAGTAGGCCGCGAGCTTGCTGAGCAGCCAGCGGTCACCGACCTTGGTCATCGTGGCGATGACGCGGTTCTGGTCGATGGCCGGGGTCTTCTGCACCTTCGACGTCGTCGCCTGGTTGACGAACGCCATGACGCGCACGACCGTCCCCTCGCCCCCGTCGCCCGCGACGTCCATGACCCCGGCCTCCTGCACCCGGGCCTGCACCGTGGCCTCGTTCTCGACGGCGAGCGGCTTGATGTCGGTGCCGGCGACCTTCGTGAACTCCTCCTTGAACGGGGAGGCGAGCAACGGCTCGACTGCGGTGACGTGCGCGTCGAACTCCTTCCCGGTGTAGCTGAGGACCGACTCGAGCGTCGTGCGCGCGGAGCCGACGGCCGCAGTGCGGTCCGCGTCGGTGGCTGCGGGGCGGAGCCCGTGGACGAGCGCGGCTGCGAGGAGCGCGAGCGCGAGCACCGTCCCCAGGACGGGCCCCCACCGACGGGAGGCCGTATGCCGCTGAGCCGGCTCCCCGGCGTCGGCGACAGTCAGGTGGGTGGTCGGCCCCGCGGCCTCGGTGGAGCGGCGACGGGAGCCCGCCACGCGCCGTCGGGGGCTGGGCTGGGACGGGCTCAGCGGCATACGGGCTGCTCGTCGGGTGTCAGCTGACGAAGTCAAGGGTGCTCACCTTCCAGGCGTCGCCGACCTTCGCGAGGTCGAGGCGGATCCGGTACGTCTTCTTCTCCGGCTCGGTCGCCGAGGTGTTGGTCGTCGGCGCGACGAGGCCGACGAGGACCACGGCGGAGTCGTCGTCGCCGGAGACGTAGGCGGCCTCCGCGCGCTCCACGGTGGAGACCGTCTTGTTGGACTGGACGACCGGCTTCAGCTCCGTGAGCGCCTGCTCGTACTGCTCCTTGAACTCGCCGGTGGCCCCGTCGACGACGCGGGCCGTGTCGGCGTCGAAGGTCGTCGCGTCGAGAGTCACGAAGTTGACGGCGAGCTGGCGTCCGGCCGCGAGCGCCTCGGCTCGCGCGGACGCGGCCCGGTCCCGTTCCCAAGCGGCGCGACCGAGGGTGGCGGCCACGGCGATCGCTGCCAGGGCGAGCACGAGCGCGACCGCCCACAGCGCCTGCCGGCTGCGGCGTGGTGTGGTGATGGGCATGAGGGGTTCCCTTCGTCGCCGTGCCTCAGCGCACGGCCTCCTGCATCAGCCAGAGCCAGGTTCGCGGCCCTGAGGGCCCCGCCGGGGCGGCGGGGGCCTGCACCAACAACGAGGCGGGCCCGCCCGGGGTCACGCCCGACCCGGGGAGAGTCAACGGGACCGACCCCGCGGCCATCGGGTGGCCCTGGCCACCGCCGCGGGTCGGCCGCGGCGCGTTCTGGGCGCCGCGCACGTTGGTGCCGGAGCCGCGGGCGGCGGCACAGTGCGCGTCGAGGTTCGTCGGCGGCAGGTCGGTGGTCCGGTGCGGGTCGATCTTGTCGGTGTCCTCGTAGCCCACCTCGCACACCGGCGGGTCGTCGGCGTTGAGGACGAGCCCGAAGTGGGCGGTCCCGTCCCCCGGGACGACGGTGTAGCCGCCCTCGACGACCTCGGGGTAGGTGACGAACATCTGCTCGATGCCATCGAGCCGGGCCGTCGTGACGTTGCCGATGGTGATGAAGTTGGCGATCAGCGCGGCGAGCGCCTGCCGGTTCTCCCTGACCAGGCTGTCGAGCTCCCCGGCGGCGAGCGCCCCGCGGTCGAGCACGACCCGCAGGTCCGGGTCGGCGAGGCTCAGGGCATCAGCCACGTCGGCGAATCCCTTGACGGTCGTGCGCAGGTCGTCGGCGCTGGCCACCTGGGTCCGCAGGACGATCCGCCCGTCGTCGATGAGTCGGACCGTCTCCGGCAGTGCCTCGGCGGCGGCGCGGGTCAGGCTGTTGCCGGAGTCGATGAGCCGCTGCAGGTCGGCGCCACCTCCGGCGAAGGCGGCCGCCATCTCGTCCACGGTGGTGACCAGGGCGTCCTTCGGGACCGACGTGACGGTCCGGTTGACGTGCGTGAGGAGCCGGTCGATCCGGAGCGGGGTGGCCGTGCTGCCCCGGGGGATGACGTCGCCGGCCGCGAGGAGCGGCCCGCTGTCGGTGCGCGGCTGCAGGTCGAGGTACTGCTCGCCCACGGCCGAGCGGTTCTCGACGACGGCACGCGTGTCCCGGGGCACCTCCGTCCCGCGGTCGAGGCGAGCGTCGACGAGGACGCCGTCCCCCGCGAGGCGCATCCGCTCGACGCTGCCGACGGTCACACCGCGGTAGGTGACCTCGGCGCCGACGAAGATGCCGCCCGACTCGGCGAGGTCCGCCGAGACGACGTAGGAGCCCCCGAGCACCTTGTCGGTCAGCCCGACGTAGCGCGCGGACAGGACGGCCACGAGCGCGAGGGACAGGAGGAGGAAGGCCGCGAGCCGGACTCGCACGGAACGGGTGATCATCGGGAACCCTCGCTCTCGAAGAGGGACGTCCACGAGTCGGCACCGCCGGGCAGTCGAGCGACGCCCATGCTCTCGGCGATGGTGCCGACGTCTGCGTCGAGCGTGACCCACAGGTTGGCGAAGTCGCCCTTGATGGCGTCGCCCGAGGCCGCGGGGAAGGGATAGGTGAGCAGGAGCTGGTAGGACTGCGGCAGGCTGTCACCGGCCTCGTTGAGCCGGGTCAGGATCGGGGTCAGCGCGGCCAGGTTGGCCTCGAGGTCGTCACGTGAGGCCCGGATGACCCGGGTGCCCACCTCGCCGAGGTCGGCGAGGGCCGTCAGCATCGCGGTCAGCTGTTTGCGCTGGTCAGCGAGGACCTTCAGGCCCTTGGGCAGCTCGTCGAGGGCCGCGGCGATGGTGTCCTGGTTCTCGGACAGGGTCGCGGCGAGCCCGTCGAGGCTGTCGATGGCCCGGACGATGTCGGCCTTCTGGTCGTCGAGTCCGCCGATGAACGTGCCGAGCTCGTCGACGACGCTGCGGAAGCTGTCGCTGCGACCGCGCATGGCGTCGTTGAGCTCGGCCTCGATCGTCTTGAGCTGGGCGACTCCTCCGCCGTTGAGCAGCAGGGACATGGCGCCGAGGACCTCCTCCACCTCGGGGTGGCGGGCGGAGCGGTCGAGCGGGATCCGGTCGCCCTCCGCCAGTCGGCCGGTCGACGGCTCGTTGGTGGGTGCGGCGAGGGACACGTACTTCTCGCCGAGCAGGGAGGTCTGCTGCAGCTCCGCCACGGCGTTGTCCGGGAGCTCGAGGCTGCCGGGCAGGCGGAGCCGGACGACCGCCGACCAGCCGACGACCTCGATGGCCTCCACGGTGCCCACCGTGACCTGGTTGACCTTGACCGACGACTGCGGCACGAGGTCGAGGACGTCGGCGAACTCGACCGTCACGGAGTAGGAGTCCGACCCGGTGCCGGCGCCGCCGGGCAGGGGCAGGTCGGCGGCGCTGCAGCCGGAGAGCCCGAGGACGGCGCCCACCGCTGCGGACGCGATCGCGCGCCGGGACCGCTGGGGCGCGCTCATCGGTCGCCTCCGAGCAGCCCGCCGAGCAGCCCGCCGAGCGTGGGGTCGGCCTCCCTGATGTCGACGAGTCCGCTGGGCTGCGGTTCGCCACGGAGGACGCTGCCCTCTGGCACGGAGGACAGCTGGGGCAGTCGCGGCTCGACGGCGTCCTTGAGCCCGTCGCACAGCTTCGTGTTGCCGGTGCGGGTGGGGCCGGTGAGGATCGAGCAGAGGAGCAGGAGCGGGTCGTCCAGGCCCTTGGTGTTGTTCCGGGTGTCGAGGGTGCCCGTCTCGGGGTGGTAGGCGTGCGAGAGGTTCGTCAGCGCGACCGGGGCGTTCTCCAGCGTCTCGGCCAGCGCCTGGCGCTGCTTGACGAGCGACGA
This sequence comes from Intrasporangium calvum, assembly GCF_028446585.1. Taxonomy (GTDB): domain Bacteria; phylum Actinomycetota; class Actinomycetes; order Actinomycetales; family Dermatophilaceae; genus Intrasporangium; species Intrasporangium calvum_A. Next base: position 9,414 of record NZ_JAPFQL010000058.1, on the reverse strand, counting down.
CGTGACCGAGACCAACCCGTCGACGTCTGCCTTGATGAGCGCCCGGTTGTCCTTGACGAAGCTCGACACCTCGTCCAGCGCCACCCCGAGGCTCTCGAGGGCTCCCTGGAGGTTGTCACGCTCCTCGCGCAGCTGCAGGGCGACGGTCGCGAGGTCCGAGTTGAGCCGCCGGACGGCGGCGTTGTTGTCGGCGAGCATCGTCGTGAAGGTCTGCAGGTTCTTGACGGTGCCGAAGAAGTCGCCCCGGTGGTCGGACAGGGTCGTCACGGCGGCCGAGAGGTCACGGACCGTCTCGTTGAACCGGGCCCCGTTGCCGTCGAGGTTGGCGGCGGACGTCTCCAGGAGGGCGCTCAGAGCGCCATCCTGGTTGGCCCCGTCCGGGCCGAGCGCGACCATGAGGTCGTCGAGGCTCTGCGAGACGCGGTCGAGCTCGACGGGAACAGCCGTGCGGGACAGGGGGATCCGCGTGCCGTCTGCCATGGCGGGACCACTGGTCCAGACCGGCAGGAGCTGAATGTAGCGGTCGCTCACGAGCGAGGGGGCGACGATCGCAGCCTTGGCATCGGCGGGGATCCGGTGCCGGGCGTCCACCGTGAACGTCACGCGCACCTGCTCGCCCTGCGGCTCGACCGCGTCGACCTGGCCGACCCGGACCCCGAGAACGCGGACGTCCGAGCCGGGATAGAGCCCTACGGCGCGCGTGAAGTCCGCGCTCAGCGTGGTCGGAGCAGCACCGGGCCAGAAGGCGACTGCCCCCGCGACGAGCCCGATGACGACGAGGCCGGCGGCGACCTTGGCCAGCAGGCGGCTGGACAGCCGGCCGAGCTCGGGTGTCCGCGCGGGTCGATGACGACCGGTCATCAGTTGCCTCCTCCGGTGGTGGTGGGCCCGAGGTCGGGCAGCACGAGGTCGGGCAGGTCGGATCCGGGGGCCGCGAGACCGGCGGCCCCGACCGGGACGACGAGGTTGGACACCCAGGTGTCGAACCAGCGCCCGGTCCCGAGCGCGTTGGCGTAGACGCGCGTGAAGGGGGCCATCAGCGAGATGGTCCGCTGCAGCGCGGCGTCGTGCTTCTGGAGCATCGTCAAGGTGGTGCGCAGCTCCCGCAGCGCCGGTCCGAGCTGCTCTCGGTTGTCCCGGACGAGCCCGGTCAGCTGCTGGGCGAGCGTCGAGGTGTTGGTGAAGAGCGTCCGGATGTCCTCACGGCGCTTGGCGAGCTCGACCATGAGCAGGTCGGCATCCTCGATCAGCGTCTCGAGCTGGTCCGTGCGGCTCGCCACCAGACCGGTGACGCCCTCGGCCCGGTCGAGCAGCCGCCCGAGCTGCTCGTCGCGGCCGGCGACGGTCCGCGACAGCCGGGACAGCCCGTCGAGGGTGCTCCTCACGTGCTCCGGGCTGTCCTTGAACTCGGTCGCGAGGACGGTCAGTGACTCGGCGAGGGCGTCCGTGTCGATCCGCTCCGTGGTCGTCGTCAGGTCCTGGAAGGCGTTGACGACGTCGTAGGAGCTGACCGTGCGCGCCAGCGGGATCTGCGATCCGGCGTCGAGCTGCCCGTCGCCCGCTGGCTCCAGCGCGACGAACTTCTCGCCGAGGATCGTCTTCATCCGCACCACCGCCCGAGTGGTCGGTCCGAAGGCGGCGTCCTCGGTGATGACGAAGTCGACTCGCACATGGCCCTTCTCGAGGTCCACCTCGGTGACCTTGCCGACCTTGACCCCTGCGATCCGCACGTCGTCGTCCGGCTTGATCCCGCCAGCCTCCGTGAAGGCGGCGCTGTAGGCGGTGCCGCCGCCGATCAGCGGCAGGCTGGCGGCGTTGAAGGCGACGAAGAGGAGCAGCGCGATGACGACGAGCCCGGCAGCTCCGATGGGGACCGGGTTGCGCTCCCGGAAGGGGATCGACCTGCGAGTCATGAGCACCTCTCGGAGACAACGGTGTAGGTGGGGCTGACTCCGGGCAGGAGCGGGCTCTTCGTGTCGAACTGGCAGAGGTAGAAGTTGAACCACGAGCCGTAGGAGGCCGTCCGGGTCAGCGCCTCGATGCGGTCTGGCGCCGTCGTGATGAAGGACTCGAACTCCTTGACGTTCGCGGGCTTGTTCAGCGTCCCGGCCAGGGTGCGGAGCTGGGCGATGTCCTCCTTGACCAGCGGCCGCGTCGTGACGAGGAGGTCGGCAGTCTCGGCCGACAGCGTGTTGATGCCGGACAGGGTCCGACCGATGGCTTCCCGGTCCTCGGCGAGGCCGCTCGTGAAGCGCTGCAGCTGGTCGACGAAGGAGAGCAGCTGCTCGTCGTGCGCCTCGACCGTGCCGAGGACGGCGGTGAGGTTGTCGATGGTGCGCCCCACGACGGCGTCGCGGTCGGCGATGGCCGAGGTGAGCGAGGCCGTCCGGGCAAGGAGCTCGTTGATGTCGGTTCCCTCGCCCTGGAGGGTCCGCACGATGAGGCCGGACAGCTCGTTGACGTCCTGCGGCGAGAGCGCGGCGAAGAGGGGCTTGAACCCGTTGAAGAGGACCGTCAGGTCGAGCGCCGGGTGCGTCCGCTCGAGCGGGATGGTGGACCCGTCCGACAGTGCGGTGGCCGGGCCGGCCCCCTGGCTCAGGGCGAGGTAGCGCTGCCCGACGAGGTTGCGGTACTTCAAGGTCGCCTCGGTGCCCTGGGTGAGGACCGAGGACTTGAGCACGGTGAACTCGACGACCGCGCTGGCCCGGTCGTCGCCGACCCGGACATCGGTCACCTCGCCGACCCGGACGCCGGCGATCCGCACGTCCTGACCCGTGACGACGCCCGTGGCGTCGCTGAAGATCGCCCGGTAGGTCGCCTTGGATCCCACCTGGACGTTGGCGATGGTCAGGGCGAGCACGCTCGTGGCGAAGAGCGTGACCGCCGCGAAGATGACGAGCTTGACCAGGCTCGCGGTCGTCCTCATCGGTTGCTCACCACCGTTCCGCGCATGATCGGGCCCGCCAACAGCGTGCGTATGCCGCTGGGCTCGCTCTCGCTGTCAGGCGCCAGCAGGGCGTCGACCAGCTGCTGCTCCTCGGCCGTGCCGGCCGGCCCGCTGTCCGCGGGGAACGGCGGGATCAGGGAGTGCTCGGTCCCCGGCTTCGCGCCGTCGCGTGGAGGCGGGGGCTGGTGCGTATCGTCCTGGGAACCCGGCGGGTTCGGCAGTCCGGCGCAGGTTGGTCCGGGCTTGCTGAGCCACTGCGGCTCCTCGCCCACGTAGTACGGGTCGCGCGGCGGGACGACCTCGAGGGTGATGTGCAGACGCTCTCCGGCGAAGGCACCGTTGATGCGCGGGATCCAGCCCGCGAGGCCCTTGGCGAAGCACGGGTAGATCGGTGAGTAGCGGGCCAGCAGCTCGTTCGTCGGCCGGGTCACCTGCCCGACCTGGATGATCCGCCGCTCGTTGTCCCTGAGGAAGCCGGCCGTCGTCTGCGCGAAGCCGGCCGTGCCCACGAAGAACCCAGCGAGCTGCTGGTCCTTCTCGACGATGGTCCGGTTGGTCACGCGGAGGGACTCGGCCATCCGGAAGAGGTCCGGGCTCAGGTCCTCGTAGGTGCCGAACGTGTCGGCGAGCAGGCGGATGTCCTCCTGGATCGCGGGCAGCCTGGGGTTGATCTGCTTGAGGTAGTCGTCGAGGATCTCGACGTGCTCGCCGATGGCGTTCCCGCGGCCCTCGAGCGTCGTCGAGAGCGCACCCAGCGCCGTTGCCAGCTTGGCGGGCTGCACTGTCTGGAGGAGCGGGTGCAGCTCGTCGAAGACGCTCTCCAGCTCGATGGCGACCTGTGTGCGGTCCTGCGGGATGACGTCGCCCGGCGCGATGGTGCGGTGGGCGCCGTCCGCGCCCGGACCGGGGACCAGGTCGACGTAGCGCTCTCCGAAAAGGGTCTTGGGCAGCAGGCGCGCGCGAACGTCCGCAGGGATCAGGGACACGTGCTCCGGATCGAGGGCCAGACCGAGCCGGGCCCCGTCCTGCGTTGCCTCGATGGTGCGCACCTCGCCGACGACGAGGCCGCGCAGCTTGACGTCGGCCAGCTCCTGCAGCTGGCTGCCGAGCCGGTTCGTCTCCAGCGTGACGAGCACGACCGGAGTGAAGCGCTTCTGGTACGACGCGATGGACAGCGCGAGGAGCAGGGCCACGACGACGATGAAGGCGACCCCGTAGGTCTTGAGCCCGATCCGCCACCGGGTGTGCTGGGTGAGGGGCCCTGCGGCGAGCCCCTTGTCGGCGGTCATCCGGCGATCCTCACGCTGGTGGTCGCGCCCCAGATGGCGAGCGACAGGAAGAAGTCGACGACGTTGATGGCCACGATCGAGGTCCGCACCGCGGTCCCCACGGCCACCCCGACGCCGGCCGGCCCGCCCGAGGCCGTGTAGCCGTAGTAGCAGTGGATCAGGATGATGACGACGGCGAAGACCATCACCTTGCCGAACGACCAGAAGATGTCACCCGGCGGCAGGAAGAGATGGAAGTAGTGGTCGTAGGTCCCCTCGGACTGCCCGAAGTAGGTCGTCGCGATGAACCTCGTCGCAGCGTAGGAGCTGAGCAGCCCGATGACGTAGAGCGGGACGACCGCGACGAAGCCGGCGATCATCCGCGTCGTCACGAGGAACGGCAGGGACGGCACGCCCATCACCTCGAGGGCGTCGACCTCCTCCGAGATCCGCATCGCACCGAGCTGGGCAGTGAAGCCGCAGCCCACGGTGGCGGCGAGCGCGAGGCCCGCGACGAGCGGCGCGATCTCGCGGGTGTTGAAGTACGCGGAGAAGAAGCCGGTGAAGGCGCCGGTGCCCAGCTGCTCCAGGGCGGAGTAGCCCTGCAGGCCGACCTCGGTCCCCGTGAAGAACGCCATGAAGGCGATCACCCCGACGGTGCCGCCGATGACGGACAGGGCCCCGGTGCCGAGGGACACCTCGGCGAGGAGGCGCAGCACCTCCCGCTTGTAGCGGCGCAGGGTCCGCCCGCTCCACGCGAGCGAGCGCACGTAGAAGCGCATCTGTTCCCCGAGCGACTCGAGCGCTCGGGCACTGCTCTGCACAGGACTCATCGCGGCCACCTAGAGCTTCTGCGGGACGACCTGGAAGTACACGGCCGTGATGACGAAGTTGACGACGAACAGCAACATGAAGGTGATGACGACGCTCTGGTTGACGGCATCGCCGACTCCCTTGGGCCCGCCCCCCGCTGTCAGCCCCTTGTGGGCCGCGACGATGCCGGCGATGGCGCCGAAGACGAGGGCCTTGAACTCGCCGGCCCACAGGTCCGGGAGTTGCGCCAGGGCCGTGAACGAGGCGATGTAGGCGCCGGGCGTGCCGCCCTGCACGATGACGTTGAAGAAGTAGCCGCCGATCACGCCGACGACCGACACGAGCCCGTTGAGGAGGACGGCGACGAGCATCGACGCGAGGACGCGGGGCACCACCAGCCGGTGGATCGGACTGATCCCCAGCACCTCCATCGCGTCGATCTCCTCCCGGATCTTGCGCGACCCGAGGTCGGCACAGATCGCCGAGCCGCCGGCGCCCGCGATGAGCAGCGCCGTGACGATGGGCGAGGCCTCGCGGAGCACCGCCAGCACCGACGCCGCGCCGGTGTAGGACTGCGCCCCGAGCTGGCGGGTCAGCGTGCCCAGCTGGAGGGCGATGACCGCACCGAACGGGATGGACACCAGCGCCGTCGGCAGGATCGTCACGCTCGCGATGAACCACGCCTGCTGGATGAACTCCTTGACCTGGAAAGGACGCCGGGGCAGCGCACGGAGCACGTCCAGGCCGAGCGCGAACAGGGACCCGGACTGGCGCAGCACACCGGTGCCGAGCGCCGCCATCAGCCCACCCCGCCCGAACGGGAGGAGGGGGCACCAGCGCGAGCGAGCCCAGCGGCATACGGCGTGGGCTGGTCGGCCCCGGCGAACGAGCCGGGTGGCGGCGTCACCCCGTTGGAGCGGCACCACTGCCCCGGCACGCGCTGGGCGCGGCGCGGCAGTCCGGTGCTCGTGCCGAGCTGGAGCGGGATCGGCGGCAGCGGCGGCAGCTCCTGACCCGACTCGGCCGCGAGCTCGTCGGCGTCCTTCTCCTCGGACATCCCGATCGGCCCGACGGTCTGGGCGTTGAGGAACTGCCGCACAACCGGCTCCTCCGACGACAGGAGCATCTCGCGCGGCCCGAACATCGCCAGGTGCCGGTGGTAGAGCAGGCCGATGTTGTCCGGCACGGTCCGCGCCGTGTTGATGTCGTGCGTGACGATGAGGAACGTCGCGCCGATCTGCGCGTTGAGGTCGACGAAGAGCTGGTTGATGTAGGAGGTGCGCACCGGGTCGAGCCCCGAGTCCGGCTCGTCGATGAGGAGGATCTCGGGATCGAGGACGAGGGCCCGGGCCAGCCCCGCCCGCTTGCGCATCCCGCCGGAGATCTCGCCCGGCAGCTTGCCCTCCGCCCCCGAGAGACCGACGAGCTCCATCTTCTCCATGACGATCCGGCGGACCTCCGACTCCGGCTTGCGCGTGTGCTCGCGCAGCGGGAAGGCGACGTTGTCGAAGAGGGTCATCGAGCCGAAGAGGGCGCCGTCCTGGAAGAGGACGCCGAAGAGCTTGCGGATCTCGTAGAGGTCGTGCTCCCGCAGGCGGGGGACGTCCTGACCGTTGACCACGATCGACCCCGCATCCGGCTTGAGCAGGCCGACGAGCGTCTTGAGGAAGACCGACTTGCCCGTGCCCGACGGACCGAGCATGACGGAGATCTCCCCCGCGGGGATCGTCAGGCTCACGTCCCGCCAGATCGTCTGCGAGCCGAAGGTCTTGGTCAACCCGGCGACCGCGATCTCCACACCCATGTGGCACCTACCGTTTCCGACCGTCTCGACTCGGTCACGGGGAGAACGAGGCGGGCGCGCGGAGGTTACGGGAGGTTACCGACGAGTTCTCTGGTCAGGCCCGGTCGAGCCGGGTCGCGGCTGAGACGACCGCAGCCGTGACCGCGTCGAGCGCCTGCGACGACAGCTTCCACGCCTGCCAGTGCAGGGTGACCCGGGTGGTCCACCCGGGATCGAGCGTGACCAGCCGGTCGTGGGGGTCCTGCGGGTCCGGCACCATCCCCCAGCCGACCCCCGCCTGCACGGCGACGACGAACTGCGTGGAGTCCGGCACGAACGTCTGGGGCGGCAGGTCGGTGACGCGCAGCCGCTCGAGCAGGCCCGTCTGCATCCGGTCCTTCCGGTCGAACTGCACCACCGGTGCCTTCGCCAAGGTCACGGGGTCGGCCCCGTCGGGGAACCACCGGCGCACGAACGGATCCGACGCCTTGGCGCGGTAGGTCATGGCGCCGAGCAGCCGGGACGAGCACCCCTGCACCGGCGTCGGCTCCGTCGTCACGGCCGCCATCACCTCCCCGGAACGCAGCAGGTCCGCGGTGACGTGCTCGTCGTCGCGGCGCACCTCGAGCTCGACCAGCCCACCGCTCCCGATCTCGTGCAGCGCCCGGGCGAACCACGTCGCGATGGAGTCGGCGTTGACGACGATGGGGATGCGGATCCGGCCCGCACCGGACACCTCGGGCGCGCGCAGCTGTTGGGCTGCCTCGTCGGCGAGGTGGAGGAGCTGTCGGGCCTGCTGGAGCACGGCCCTGCCCCGGTCGGTCGGCCGGACCGGCCTGCTGCGCTGCAGGAGCACCGCGCCCGCAGCCGTCTCGAGGGCCTTGATGCGCTGGCTCAGGGCGGACGGGGTGATGTGCAGTGCCCGGGCGGCCGCGTCAAAGGTGCCGTGGTCGACGGTTGCGACGAAGGCCCTCAACTGCTCGAGATCCATGAAGCCATGCTAATGATGCTTCAGAAACATTCGCTGGCCTTCACGGGCTGGCGGCCCTACTTTCGTGGCGTGGCCCTCTTTCCTGCACTCGCCGGCTTCGGCACCGGCGCCAGCCTCATCGTGGCCATCGGCGCCCAGAACTCCTTCGTCCTGCGCACCGGGCTGACACGCCGGTGGGTGCTGCCCGTCGTGCTCGTGTGCCTCGTCTCGGACGCCGTGCTCATCATCGCCGGGGTCGCCGGGATCGGCACCCTCACCACGCGGGCGCCCTGGGCCCTCGAGGTGATCCGCTGGCTCGGGGTCGCCTTCCTCGTGGGCTACGCGGTGCTCGCGCTGCGGCGCGCGACGCGGCCGGCGGCGCTCGTCGCCGACGGTGCGGCCGAGCGCTCGTCCCGCCGGGCGATCCTCACCGCCGTGGCCCTCACCTGGCTCAACCCGCACGTCTATCTCGACACGATGGTGCTCATCGGGTCGCTCGCAGCCACGCACGGCGACCCCGGCCGGTGGACCTTCGGGGCGGGCGCGGTCGTGGCGAGCGCCGTGTGGTTCCCGCTGATCGGGTTCGGGGCGGCGCGGCTGGGCCGGTTCCTGACCAGGCCCTCGGCCTGGCGCATCGTCGACACGGTGATCGGGGTGCAGCTCCTCGTCCTCGCCGTGGCGCTGGCCCTCCCCCGCTGACCCCGGGGTGGGGGGTCAGACGCGGGAGAGCTCGACGTCGTCAGCACCCTCGCCGAGGCGCACCCGCACACCGCGGACGTCGGCCGTCGACGGGTCCGCACCGAGACGGGCGAAGAGCTCATTGAGCCGCGCGAACGTCTCGGTCGTCGGCTCGGGCGCCTCCCCATCGGCGTTGCCGCGCAGCCCGGTCACCTGGTGGCCATCATCGAGACTGAAGCTCGCCGACAGCCGGCTCACCGGCCGACCGCGGCGCTCCTCGATCCCCCGCCGCAGGAGCAGCGCCGCTTCCCGGGCGACGTCATCGCCGGGGACGCGGTCCGGAGTGTCCTCCTTCGGGGCCGGCGGGGCCGGCGCCACAGCCGGAGACCGCTCGGCGTGCCCCTCGGACAGGAACCCAGATCCGGCGTACTCGACCTTGGCGAAATCCAGGCGCTCGTCGCGGGCCAGCGAGTCGTCGAGGACGAAGGCGATGTGGACCGGCAGGTCCGACATCTGAGGATGCAGCTGCTCGCCGACGAACCGCGCGCAGACGACGAGGGCATGGACGCGCACCATGGGCCGGCCCTTGCGGTCGGGCACCCGCTGCGCCGCGGCGACGCGCTCCAGGTCGAAGCCCTCCGCCGGATAGAAGTGCAGCGGTCGCGGCAGCACCACGAGCGAGTAGTCGGGACGGTCCGGCCCGGGCAGCAGCCGATAGAGCTCACCGTTCACCGGCAGCTGCCAGGTGAGCTCCTCAGCGGCCTGGTCGAAGCGCGAGATGTGGACGAGCGGCCCGTACCTGCCCACGGGCGGTGGAGCCGCGGTGCCTCCTGGTGAATCCATGCCGCCAACCTACCCGTGGTCGGGCGGGAGGACCGAGAGGGCGCGGGGACGCGGGAGCGAGCTCAGCGGCATACGGCAAAGGCGGGCCCGACCACCCAGGGTGGTCGGGCCC
>NZ_JAPFQL010000057.1 GCF_028446585.1 Intrasporangium calvum | reverse complement strand
CGACGGAGTCGATCAGGCCTCGGTGGTCTCGGCGGGCGCCTCGGCGGACTCGCCCTCGGCCGGGGCGGCCTCCTCGGCAGCCTCCGCGGGAGCCTCGTGCTCGATGCCGGCCTCGGCCTCGGCCTCGGCGAGCTCGGCCTCGAGAGCGGCCTCGGAGATCGCCTGCGTCACGTTGACGACGAGGGCCTCCGGGTCGGTCACGAGGGTCGCGCCCTTGGGGAGCTCGATGGCGCCGGCGAGGATCTGCGTGCCGGCCTCGAGGCCCTCGACGGACACGACGACGGTCTCGGGCAGGTGGGTCGCCTCGGCCTCGAGCTGGAGCGTCGCGTGGTCGAGGGTGACGACGGTCTCCGCGGCGGCCTCGCCCTCGAGGTGGACCGGGACGTCGACGGTGACCTTCTCGCCCTTGCGGACCACGACGAGGTCGACGTGCTCGATGATCGGCTTGATCGGGTCGCGCTGGACGTCCTTGGCGAGGGCGAGCTGCTCCTTGCCGTCGACCACGATGGTGAGGAGGGCGTTCGTGTGGCGCAGCGCCTGGAACGTGTCGTGGCCCGGGAGGGTGATGTGGACCGGCGCGGTGCCGTGGCCGTACATGACGGCGGGGATGTTGCCGGCGCGGCGGATCTTGCGGGCGGCGCCCTTGCCGAAGTCGGTGCGCTTCTCGGCGGCGAGCTTGGTGGCGTCAGACACGGGTACTCCTGAAGTCTCGGTGGTGAGCTGCGGTGTGGGCCTCGACGCGGGACGGTGCGCGGGTGGCTGGCGGTCAGCACGCAGGGGGCAGACCGGACCGGGGTCCAGCTTCCACCGCGTCGATCACGGACCCACGGCCGGGCAGCCGTGCAGCGTCCCTCGCCGAGGCAACCAGTCGATCTTACCGATGCCCGGCGGAGGCACGAAATCGGCGGTGCCGTATGCCGCTGAGCCGGCTCCCGCTGTCCGTTTCCTCCCGTTCTCGCGGCCTTGGGTGGGGACGGATGACGCGGCTCAGTGCTGGGCGAGGCGGGACGCGGGCTCAGGCGGGGGGTCGTGACGCCCGGTAGGTGCGTCATCCGTCCCGCGGCAGGCTCGGACCGCTGCGGCCCGTCAGGGCGTCGGTTCGCGGAGGGGATCGGGGGTGAGTGCGCCGGTCGGGAGCAGCTCGGCCGCATACGCCTCGTCCGCTGCGCTCCCGGCCGGGCCGGGGGCGATCTCGCGTGCCTCGTCCCAGCGGACCGCCACGAGGCCGGCCACGATGAGCACCCCGCCGACGAGCTGGACGGGTGTCGGCAGCTCCGCGAGCACGAGCCAGGCGACGACGACCGCGAAGAGCACCTCGGTGAGGGCCACGAAGGAGGCGACCTTGGCCCCGAGCAGACGCACCGCGGCCACCCCCGCCACATAGGCGAAGGCCGCCGCCACGATGGCGATGACGAGGACCGGCACCCACCACGGCACGGTCGAGCCGCCGAGGACCACGCTCGCGTCGCCCCTGGTGACGTCGAGCACCCCGACGAGGGCTCCGATCCACAGCACCACCGCGCCCACGATGAGTCCCGAGCCGGCGAGCGCGATGGGCGGCAGGTCCTCGTCGATGCCGGCCGTGATGAGGAAGTAGATGACGAGCATGACCGCAGCGGCAAGGCCCCACGCGACGCCCGCGACGCTGAGGCGCATCCCGCCGAGCACGTCGAGGACGAGGGCGAGTCCGGCGACGGCGAGGACCACGCCGATGACGGTGAGCCGGCGGGGCTCCTGGCGGTGGCGCAGCCAGAGCCAACCGACGATCAGGACCGGGGCGAGGTACTCGAGGAGCAGGGCGACGCCGACCGACAGGTGGCTCACGGCATAGAAGTAGGCGAGCTGGCAGCCCGCCACACCGGTCAGGCCGTAGCCGACGACGAGCCTGGCGTTGCGGCGGAGCACTCCCCATCGGCGGCGGAGCACCCAGATCGTGGGCAGCAGGAGGACTGCCGCAGCGATGCTGATGCGGAGTGTGACGACCGCACCGGGCGCCCAGCCGCCGATGAGGAGAGACTTGGCGAATGCCCCTGACGTCGCGAAGGCCGCGGACGACGCGAGTGCCGCGCCCAGCCCGAGCAGCGGGTGTCGGTCAGCCACGACAGCCTCCTGTCAGGAGCAAAACGGATTACACTAGTGACCATTGCACGAGGCCTGTCAGGAGTCAATACCGTGTTCACCCATGACGCCGAGGAGGCCCTCACCTGGGGCGCCGAGCTGGTCAACACCATGCCCGGCACCCTCCCGGGCGACGGCTCCCCCGACACCCTGACGTCGGTCGAGGACCTGGCCGCGTTCTTCGCCGGACGGCCGTGGACCGGGCGGTTCGACCGCGATGAGGCCGAGCTCGCGGCCGTGCGGGAGCTCCGCCCGCAGCTGCGGCGCTACTGGGAGTCGGACGAGTCGGAGGTGGTGGCCCTGGTCAACGCGATGCTGGCCGAAGCCGGCGCCGTTCCCCGGCTGGTGGACCACGACGGCATCGGCTGGCACATCCACGCCACGCCCCTCGAAGCGCCGCTGGCCGAGCGCATGGCCGTCGAGTTCGCCTTCGCCATGGTCGACGTCGTCCGCGCGGACGGGCTCGACCGGCTCCGGGTCTGCGAGGGGGAGGACTGCGACGACGTCATCGTCGACCTGTCCAAGAACCGGTCGCGCCGCTACTGCGACGGCGGGTGCGCGGCTCGGGCCCACACAGCCGCCTACCGGGCCCGCAAGGCCGCCCGGGCCTGAAGAACCCAGGCGGGTGCGCCCGGCGCCGAACGACCGTTGGTCTCACTCATCCGGCCCCGGGACCGTGCCGCCCGCACGACTGGGCGCGGAGCAGAGAGCCCCGAGCGACCAACGGTCGTCCGGGGCTCCCAGCGTGGCCGGCTGCGGTGTCAGGCCTTGCCGTCGAAGAGCTTGGTGACCGACCCGTCCTCGAAGACCTCACGGATCGCCTGGGAGACGAGCGGCGCGATGGACAGCACGGTGAGCTTGTCGAACCGCCGGTCGTCGGGGATCGGCAACGTGTTGGTCAGGACGACCTCGTCGACCTTGCACGCCTTGAGCCGGTCGACCGCCGGACCCGACAGGATCGCGTGGGTCGCGGCGATGATGACCGCCGTGGCGCCTTCCTCCATGAGGGCGTCGGCCGCCTTGGTGATGGTGCCGGCGGTGTCGATCATGTCGTCGACGAGCACGCAGACCCGGCCCTTGATCTCGCCGACGACGCGGTTGGCGACGACCTCGTTGGGACGGCTGATGTCGCGCGTCTTGTGGATGAACGCCAGGGGGCAGCCGCCCAGGCGCTCGGACCAGTCCTCGGCGACCTTGATCCGTCCGGCGTCGGGCGAGACGACGGCGAGGTCGAGGTGGCCGTACTTGTCCTTGACGTAGCGGGTCAGGATCGGCAGGGCCATGAGGTGGTCGACCGGGCCGTCGAAGAAGCCCTGGATCTGGGCGGTGTGCAGGTCGACCGCCATCAGCCGGTCCGCGCCGGCGACCTTGAACAGGTCGGCCATGAGCCGGGCCGAGATGGGCTCGCGCCCACGGTGCTTCTTGTCCTGCCGGGCGTAGCCGTAGAACGGCAGCACCACGGTGATCCGCTTGGCCGAGGCCCGCTTCAGCGCGTCGATCATGATGAGCTGCTCCATGATCCACTCGTTGATCGGCGACGTGTGGCTCTGGATGACGAAGGCGTCGCAGCCCCGCACCGACTCCTCGTAGCGGACGTAGATCTCGCCGTTGGCGAAGTCGTAGGCGCTGGTGGGCACGAGCTCGGTGCCGAGCTCCTTCGCCACCTCCTGGGCGAGCTGGGGGTGGGCTCGCCCGGAGAACACCATGAGGTGCTTCTCGGTCGTCTTGTTGATGGTGCTCATCGGGTGCCACCCTTCGTCTCGGTGGCCGCGCGCGCAGCCTCGTCGGTCTTCGTGCCGGCCCGGCGTCTCGCGACCCAGCCGTCGATGTTGCGCTGCTGGGCCCGGGTCACTGCGAGCTGCCCCGGCTCGACATCGCTGACCACGGCGGATCCCGCGGCCACGTAGGCGCCGTCCGCGATGGTGCGCGGCGCGACGATGACGGAGTTGCTGCCGACGAAGCTCCACGCACCGACGTTGGTGTGGCCCTTGGTGACACCGTCGTAGTTGGCGAAGATCGTGCCGGCCCCGATGTTGGCGCCCTCGCCGATCGTCGCGTCGCCGCAGTAGGTCAGGTGCGGCACCTTGGCGCCGGCGCCGATCGTGGCGTTCTTCGTCTCGACGAAGCCGCCGATCTTCCCCTTGGCGCCGAGGTTCGTCCCGGGCCGCAGGTAGGAGAAGGGGCCGACGGTCGCGTCCGGGCCGATCACGGCGAGCTCGGCCTGGGTCCGCACGACGCTGGCGCGGTCACCGACCTCGACGTCCTTGAGCGTGGTGTCGGGCCCGATGACGCACTCTGAGCCGATCGTCGTCGCGCCGTGGATCTGGGTGCCCGGGTGGATCACCGAGTCGGGCCCGATCGTCACGTCGGCGTCGACCCACGTGGTGGCCGGGTCGATGACGATCGCCCCGTCGCGCATCGCCTGCTCGACGGTCCGACGGTTGAGCTCGGCGCCGAGCCGGGCGAGCTGGACCTTGTCGTTGACACCCTCGGTCTGCCAGATGTCCTCGATGACGTGGGCGTGGACCGTGAGTCCGCGACGCCGTGCGACGGAGACGACGTCGGTGAGGTACTTCTCCCCCTGCGCGTTGTCGGTGCCGATCTCGGCGAGCGCCTCGCGGAGCAGGGCGGCGTCGAAGGCGTAGAGGCCGCTGTTGATCTCGCGGATCTCGCGCTGCTCGTCCGTGGCGTCCTTCTGCTCGACGATCGCCTCGACGGCGCCGTCGGCACCCCGCAGCACGCGGCCGTAGCCGGTCGGGTCGTCGAGCATCGCGGTGAGCACCGTGACGGCGTCGGAGGCTGCGTCGTGCACGGCGCAGAGCTGCTCGAGCGTCTCGGAGGTCAGCAGCGGCACGTCGCCGTAGGTGACGACGACGGTGCCGGTGAGGTCGGCCGGGAGGGCCTCGAGCGCGCACTCGACGGCGCGGCCGGTCCCCTTGACCTCGTCCTGGTCGACGATGATCGCTTCCTCGTCGTGCTCGACGATGTGGGCCGCGACGCGGTCGCGCTCGTGCCGGACGACGACCGCGAGGTGCAGCGGGTCGACGCCCCTGGCCGCCCGCATCGCGTGGCCGACGAGGGAACGCCCACCGATCGTGTGGAGGACCTTCGGGGTGGTGGACTTCATGCGCGTGCCCTCGCCGGCGGCGAGGACGATCACGGCGGTCGGCCGGCGATCGCTCACGGGTGGCAGCTCCTCCTGGTGGGGGTGGCGTCCTCCCCGGGTGTGCCGCCGGGGCGCCGCAGCCATGCTACTAGCGCAGCGGCCTCCTTCTCGCTGGCCCATCGGCGCCGGGGTGGCGCGCATCACAGTGCCGTATGCCGCTGGGCCCGCTCCGGCGGCTCGGTGCCCTCAGCGGGTGGCTGGGTGAGGCACCGGTCTGCACTACCCTGTGGTGGTCCCGGCCCAGCGGCCGGGGCGTTCCCCGGTTGGTCTGTCGGCAGGGCCCGCCTGACTTTGAATCAGGACAAGCGACGCAGGTTCGACTCCTGCCCGGGGAGCCCCGTGCGTCTGCGGTGAGCCGCCTCGGCGCCGCTCGCCGTCCATGGACCAGACTGGACCGGTGACCGCTGATCCCGCCGAAGCACCGAGGTCCGCTCGGACCCGCAACCGCATGACCGGCCCCGAGCGCCGGGAGCAGCTGATCGACGTGGGTCGCCGGGTCTTCGCGGACAAGGGTTTCGAGGCGGCCACGGTCGAGGAGATCGCCTCGCGGGCCAAGGTGTCCAAGCCGGTCGTCTACGAGCACTTCGGCGGCAAGGAGGGGCTCTACGCCGTCGTCGTCGACCGTGAGATCCAGCGCCTGCTCGGCGGCATCACCGCGGCGCTGGAGGGCGGCGCGGGTGCGCGCCACCTGCTCGAGCGGGCCACGCTGGCGCTGCTCGACTACATCGACAGCGACACGGAGGGCTTCCGGATCCTGGTCCGCGACTCCCCACCGGGGCAGTCGACGGGCTCGTTCGCCAGCGTCCTCGGCGACGTCGCGACGCGGGTCGAGCACCTGCTCGCCGTGGAGTTCAAGCAGCGGGGTCTCGATCCCAAGTCGGCGCCGATCCACGCCCAGATGCTCGTCGGGATGGTGGCCCTGACGGGGCAGTGGTGGCTCGACCGCCGCAAGTTCAAGAAGCAGGAGGTCGCCGCGCACCTCGTCAACCTCGCGTGGAACGGGCTCGCGGGCCTCGACCGCTCCCCGACCCTGGTGACGGACCGCCGCCGCTGACCCTGGGGGCTCACCCGCGGCGTCGCGACCGGTCAGCCCAGAGAGAGCGTCTGCGTCCGGGTCGCGCCGGTCGAGTCGGTGATGACCACGCGGATCGGTGCCGGCCCGTCGAGGCCGGACTGCTCGAGCATGGCCTGCCCGTCCTGACCAGTGCACCGGATCGAGGCCGGGCCGGGTGAGGTGCACGCCCACGAGCTGTTCTTCAGGGTGAGCTCTCCCCCGGCCGGCGTGGTGACGGAGATCGAGACCGGGCCCTCGACACCCCTGACGCGGAGCAGGAACCGCGTCGACTCGCGCTGCTGGACGACGTGGACGGACGCCTTCGACGGCGAGAGGCCGGGCGCCGGTTTGCTCGTGGGACGCGGGGCCGGTGGCGCGGGCGGTCGCGAGGTCGGTGCCGGTCTGGGCGCAGGCGCCGGACGCGGGGCGACGGTGCGGGCCGGCGCCTTCGGGGCGGTCGTCTCGACCGGGCTGGTCGTCGGGGTCGGGCTGGGCGCCGGAGGCGGCGGGGTCGGCGGCGGGGTCGGCGTCACGGTCGGAGTCACGGTCGGAGCCGGCATCGAGACGGCGGGTGCCGGGACGGCGACGACCGGCTCCACGGGTGCAGGAGTCGCGCTGGCGAGACCCACGCCGATCGCGACGCCGGCGACCAGTGCGCTGGCCCGGCCGGCCAGCTGGCCGAGGGAGTCGCCGATGCCGGAGGTCGGCGGGGCGCTCGGCGCCGCGGGCACCGCTCCCGCTGCGCTGCCGGCAGCGGCGGCGGTGCTCCCCGCCGACGCGGCCGCGGCACCGACGAACGCGGTGGCATTGACGAAGCCCGCGGTGCTGACGCCCGCGAGGAAGACGAACGGCACGATCAGGGCGGGGAACTCGGCGTGGATGGCCCGCAGGTCCGCCGCGACGGTCGCGGCGTGCTGGCACGTGCGCAGGTGCTCCTCGACGCGGGCGTTCTGCCGCTTGGGGAGGCGACCGCGGACGTGGGCGCCGAGGTGTGCGATCGCCCAGCGGCACTCGTCGCTGTCGGCGTCGGGCAGGCTCCGCTGTGCGCAGGCATCGAGATAGTTGGCGCGGAGGGCCTCGCGGGCCCGCATCGCCCGGGCGCTCACCGCATTGGCGGACATGCCGAGGGCCGGGGCCAGCGTGCGCGGCGCCTCCCCCTCGACCGTCGTGTGCCAGAGCACTCGCTGGTCGCGCTCGGACAGCGACCGGAAGGCGGTGCGGATCAGCTCGGCGTCGAACTCCTGCTCGAGACCGTCGACGGAGTCGATGACGGGAGCGCCGAGGTCCTCGAGGGTCTCGTCCTCGGCGGGCACCACCTTGAGCTCACGTCGCCCGTGGTCGACCGCGACGGACCGGACCGCCGAGAGGAAGTAGGCCCGGAAGTGCTCGTCGGGGCCCTTGCCGTCCTGGATCAGGGCGAAGACGCGGGCCGACGCCTCGGCGACGATGTCCTCGGCCGCTGTCCTGCCGCGGTGCCGGTTGGCGACGGCGTAGGCCGCGGGAAGGTGCCGGCGCCACAGCTCACCGAAGGCCTCTGCCGAGCCTTCGCGGCTGCGCGCGAGTAGGTACATGTCGGCCGCCGAGGACCACGCCTCGCTCGACCACATCGACATGTCAGCCGCCACGCACAGAACCTTCCGACGTCCCCCGTGTCAGACCAGTCTGCCAAGCATGCCCGGCTCCGTCGAGGCGAACGGCTCAGATCAGCGGGAGGGTGATTGTTGTGGCCTCGCCCTGTCGAGGAGTCCCCTCCACGAAACCCCTCGGCGGGGCGAGGCCTGACGGCGGCCGGCTTCCCGTCAGGGGCACTCCCTCCCCTGACGAACGGGAGTCCCGGAAACCGTCGTCTTGCTGTAGACGAGTCACGACTCGTTTCATGACGGGCTTTTTGCACGAATCGTCAGGCGGACTTCCGGGCGACCACGAAGAGCCGGGTGAACGGGAAGAGCACTCCGAACCCGCGGCGGGGGTAGGCCACCTCGAGCTCCCGCTCGTAGTCCGCGAGGAACGCCGCCCGCTCCGCCTCGTCGGTGAGCACGCCGAGGACGGGACGCAGGCCGGTGCCGCGGACCCATTCGAGCACTGGATGGGGCGCGCCCTCCTCGGCGGCAAGCACCTGCAGATACGTGGTCTGCCACGCGTCGACGTCCGCCCCGAGGTCGAGCAGCAGCGCCGCATACGTCTCGGGGAGGGCGACCGACCGGGTCCGGTCGAGCGGCTCCTCCAGGTCGTCTGCACGAGGATGCCGCGCTGCGACCTCCCGCATGAGCCGGTGCGACGGGGCGTCGAAGTTGGCGGGCACCTGCATCGCGAAGGTCCCACCGGCCGCCAGCGCCTCGAACCAGGCGGGACTGAGCCGCAGGTGAGTGGGCACCCACTGGAGCGTCGCGTTGCTGATGAGGACGTCGAAGGCCGCGTCGCCGGTGACGACGGGGTCCCAGTCCTCGGCCCGCGACCCCACCCACTCGACGCGACCCTCGGTGTCGCGGGCGCGCGCCTCGGCGAGCATCTCCGGTGAGCTGTCGACTCCCACGACCCTGGCCTCGGGCCAGCGCTCCGCGAGGCCGAGGGTCAGCTCGCCGGGCCCGCAGCCGAGGTCGACGACGCGTCGCGGGGACGGCGTCGGGATGCGGGCCACCAGCTCGTGGAAGGGACGGCTGCGATGGTCCGCGAAACGGCCGTACTGCTTCGGGTCCCAGGCCACGTCCCGCACCCCGGCCGCGAACGCTCCCTGCTCCTGCCCTGCCATGTGCGCGCTCCCCACTTTCGCTTGATGTCAAGAGTCTTGACGGTGCTTCTAGAGTTGGCCCATGAGCCCCGATCGCCAGCCCGTCGATGACGTCGACGTCATCGTCTCTGCATGGCGCCGTGAGCGTCCAGACCTCGACGTCACCCCGCTAGAGGTCCTCTCCCGCGTCTCCCGGCTCGCCCGCCGGCTCGACCTGGCTCGCGGTTCGGCGTTCTCCGTGCACCACCTCGATGGTTGGGCCTTCGATGTCCTGTCGGCCCTGCGGCGTGCCGGCGAGCCCTACGAGCTCTCGCCCGGGCAGCTGGTCCAGCAGACCCTCGTCACCTCCGGCACCATGACCAACCGGGTCGACCGGCTCGAGCGCACCGGCCTCGTCGAGCGCCGCCCCGACCCGAGCGACCGCCGCGGCGTGCTCGTCCACCTCACCCCGAGCGGCCGGGACGTCGTCGATGCGGCGATGGCGGACCTCATCGAGCAGGAGAAGTCGCTGCTGTCGGAGCTGTCCCCCACCGACCAGGCCACCCTCGCCGACCTGCTGCGCCGCATGCTCGCCCCCCTCGAGTCGCACGAGGCCTGAGCACCCGTAGCCCCGGGGCCCTGTCCCTCGTTGCTCTGCCATCGGGCCGACCCGGCCCGCTCCAGCTGGAGCTGCAAAGGAGCAACCTGTGGGCATCACCCCCAAGCACGTCCTCGCGGTGGGACTGTGCGCCATCACTGCCGCGGCGGGCGTCCCCCTCGCCGCCGCCGCGCCCCCGACGAGCGTCACCCCCGCGACGTCGAACACCCTGTCCGACGTCGCCGACGACCTCCTGAAGACGCTCGACACCCGAGCCGTCACCACGGCGGTCGCTCCGACGCAGGCAACCCGCACCGCCGTCACCGAGCTCGTCGCCGCGTCGGGCTCTGGCGCACGGGCCACGTGGGACCCCCGATTCGGCACGCTGCGGACCCTGCGCGCCGACGGCCACCTCACCGGTCCCGCTTCGGGCTCAGCCGTCGACATCGCCCGCTCGTGGCTGGCAGCGAGCCCAGCGGCATACGGCCTGACCTCCCGGCAGGTGAGCGCGCTGACCGTCGCGAGGGACCACACGCTCCCCGGCACGGGGACGCACGTCGTGACGTTCGTCCAGACGGTCGCCGGGGCGCCCGCCGCGCGTGGTGGACGCGCCACCGTCGCTGTCACCAAGGACGGGCGAATCCTCTCGTATGCCGCTGAGCTGGCTCCCGGAGAGACGCTGAGGTCGGGCTGGGTGCTGGGTGAGGCAGGGGCGCTGCTCAAGGTGGCGACGACGCTCGCCCCGGGAGCTGCGTTCGCGCCCAAGGCAACCGGGACGCAGGCGGGCTTCACGACGTTCGACCCCGGGCCGTTCGCAGGACCCGGCTACGCGCGCAAGGTCGTCTTCCCGACGAAGAGCGGGCCGGTCGCCGCCTACAAGGTCTTCTTCATCAAGGAGCAGACGCAGGCCTGGGAGGTCATCGTCGACGGGACGAGCGGGGCCGTCCTGCACCGGGCGAGCGTCGTCCAGTTCGAGGATGCGCACGGCACGGTCTACGACAACTACCCCGGCGCGGAGCACGGCGGTGAGCCGCGGGAGGCCCCGTTCGGCGTCACCGAGGAGTCGCCGAAGGGCTGGGTCGACCTGACCGGCGCGACCGGCACCGGCGTGACCACGATCGGCAACAACGCCGACTCCTACGCCAACTGGTCCAACTTCATCGGCCCGGTCGACAACGCGCCCCGGCCGGTCGCTGTCGACGGGCACTTCGACTACGACTACACGAACCAGTGGGCGGCGACGAAGGGCCAGACCGTGCCGCCGTCCTACGCCGAGGACCTCAACCCCGCGGCGACCAACCTCTTCTTCCACCACAACCGGATTCACGACCGCCTCTACGGTCTGGGATTCACGGAGAGCGGCGGCAACTTCCAGACCGACAACGGCGGCAACGGCGGCCTCGGCGGCGACGCGATCCGCGGCCTCGTCCAGGCCGGGGCCGCCTCCGGTGGGGCACCGACCTACACCGGGCGCGACAACGCCTACATGCTGACGCTCGACGACGGGATCCCGCCGTGGAGCGGGATGTTCCTCTGGGAGCCGATCGAGGATGCCTTCGAGGGTCCGCACCGCGACGGCTCGTTCGACATGTCGGTCATCGAGCACGAGTACAGCCACGGCCTGTCGAACCGCTACGTCGCCGGGGGCGGCGCCCTCGGGTCGCACCAGTCGGGATCGATGGGTGAGGGCTGGGGCGACTGGTACGCCCTCAACCACGCCCATGCGGCGGGGCTCGAGCCCTCGCGAGCCGTGGTCGGCGCCTATGCGACCGGCAACGAGACTCGCGGCATCCGCAACTACGAGTTCACCAAGAACCCGAACACCTTCGGCGACGTCGGCTACGACGTGACCGGGCCCGAGGTGCACGCCGACGGCGAGATCTGGACGGCGATCCTCTGGGACCTGCACCGGGCGCTCGTGGCCAGGTACGGCAAGGCTGCCGGTGCTGAGCGGGCCGCCCGGCTCGTGACGGACGCGATGCCGATCAGCGCACCCAACCCCTCCTTCCTCGACCAGCGCGACGCCATCCTCACGGCCGACCTCGACCGCTACCACGGGGACGACACCGACCTGATCTGGTCGGTCTTCGCCCGGCGTGGCGCCGGGGCGTCGGCCGTCTCGGCGACCGGTGACGAGACGGACCCGCAGCCCGGGTTCGACCACCCGGCCTCCGGGCGCAACGGGACGGTCGCGCTGACCTTCGTCAACGCGACGACCGGTGAGCCGATCAGCGGGGCCAAGGTCATCCTCGGCGTCTTCGAGGCCCGGGTCAGCCCGCTCACGCGGACCGGCTCCACCGGAGGCGCGACGGTGCGCGCCGTGGCCGGGACCTATCCGTTGACCGTGCAGGCCCCCGGTTTCGGCGCGCAGACGATCGAGGACTTCACGGTGACGGCCGGCAAGAACCGGGCCCGGACGATCCGCCTCGCCCCCAACCTGGTGTCCAGCGCGGCCGGCGCGTCCATCGTGTCGGTGTCGAACGAGGACGACGGGCAGCCCGCGAAGTTCGCCTTCGACGACACCGCGGCCTCGGTCTGGTCGACGCGCAAGGACGCGAGCGGCGCCTACAACGCCGGGCCCGACGAGCGGGTCACGGTCAAGCTCGCCGACACGGCCACCGTGTTCTCGGTGCGAGTCAGCGCCTTCAAGGCGACGAACGCCTCGCGGTTCTCGGCGTTGAAGGACTTCACGGTGCAGACCTCGCTCGACGGGGTGACGTGGCAGACGGTGCGGACCGGGGCCTTTGGCTACCAGGCGCCACGCCCGACCGCCGCGGACCTCAACTACACGACCTTCGCCCTCGAGAAGCCGACGAAGGCCGCCTACCTGCGGTTCTTCATCGACTCCGTGCAGGGCGACACGACGAAGTACGCGCAGGTCGCCGAGATCCAGGCGTTCGGCTCGGGCGCCGTCGTCGAGAACGGCACGGTGACGCCCGACCCGGACTACTCGGATGCGGGCACGATCTCGCTGCCCAACCCGGCCGCGGGTGACGTCACCGGCCTGCAGAACGTCTTCGGCGTGACCGGCACCGAGATGAACACCGCCTGCGTCTTCCCGCCGTCGTCCCAGGGCGTCGACGGCTGGGTGACCAAGCTGCCGGCCGGGTTCTCCGACGGTCTGCACTCGGTCGCGGTGACGGGCACGAGCGCGGCCGACTCGAGCGCCGGCCACGACCTCGACCTGTACTTCCTCGACAGCTCGTGCGGGCTCACCGGTTCGGTCGCGACCTCGGCTGCCGACGAGTCCGCGGTCATCCCGCCGGGGTCGGTCTACGTGCTCACGCACCTCTGGACCGGTGCCGACGTGGCGATCGAGGTCAAGGCGGTCGACAACCGCTGACCGCGGCCCCCTCCCCCCCCCGCTTTGATCGAAAGAGCAGTTCGCGACGGGTGTCGCGAACTGCTCTTTCGATTGAGAAGGGGGCTGCGGGCGCCCCGCCCGCGTGGTTACTCGACGAGCTCGGCCGCCTCCAGCCACTCGAGCTCGAGCGTCTCCTTCTCGGCGACGACCTCCTGCAGCCTCGCGTTGAGGTCCGCCAGGGCGGTCGGATCCGTCGCCGCCGTGACCATCTCGCCATGGAGCCGTTCCTCCCGGTCGGTCAACCGCGAGAGCTGCTTCTCGATCCGGGACATCGTCTTGCGCGCCTCCCGCACCTCCGCCGCGCTGGGGCCGGCACCCGCGGAGGGCGCCGACCCGGCCCCGCTCGAATCTGCACGTATGCCGCTGGGCTGGCTCAGCGGCATACGGCTGGGTCGGCGGGGGGTTGCGGCGCGGAGGCGGAGGTACTCGTCGACACCGCCGGGCAGGCCGCGCACCTTCCCGTCGCCGAGGAGGGCGAGCTGGTGGTCGCAGGCGCGCTCGAGGAGGTAGCGGTCGTGGCTGACGACGATGAGCGTCCCGGCCCACCCGTCGAGGACGTCCTCGAGGCTGGTCAGGGTCTCGATGTCGAGGTCGTTGGTCGGCTCGTCGAGGATCAGGACGTTGGGCTCGCCGAGGAGCAGCCGGGTCAGCTGGAGGCGGCGGCGCTCGCCACCGGAGAGGTCTCCGACCCGTGCCTGCTGGCGGCCGCCGGGGAAGCCGAGCCGGGTCGCGAGCTGGGAGGCGCTGATCTCCTTGCCGCCGAGCGTGGTGTACTGGCGGACGTCCTCGATGGCCTCGATGACCCGCCACGTCGCGAAGCGGTCGAGCTCGCGGACCTCCTGCGTCAGGTGCGCGATCGCCACGGTCTTGCCGATCTTGCGCCGGCCGCCCGTCAGCGGCTGCTCCCCGGTCAGGGCACGCAGCAGCGTCGACTTGCCGGCCCCGTTGACGCCGACGAGGCCCACGCGCTCGCCGGGCGCGAGACGCCAGGTGACCCTGTCGAGGATGGTCCGTTCGTGCGGCGGCCGGCCGAGGACGACGGTGGCGTCCTCGAGGTCGAGCACGTCCTTGCCGAGCCGCTTCGTCGCGAACGACGTCAGCTCGACCGCGTTGCGCGGCGGCGGCTCGTCGGCGATGAGGGCGTTGGCGGCGTCGATCCGGAACTTCGGCTTGCTGGTGCGGGCCGGGGCACCGCGCCGCAACCAGGCGAGCTCCTTGCGCATCAGGTTGGAGCGGCGGTCGGCGACGACGCCGGCGAGGCGGTCCCGCTCGGCCTTGGCCAGGACGTAGGCCGCGTAGCCGCCCTCGAACGAGCTGACGCCGCCGCCCTCGACCTCCCACGTCAGGGTCGCGTAGGCGTCGAGGAACCAGCGGTCGTGCGTGATGGCCACGGTCGCGTTGCCGGGCCGCGGTCGCTGGGTGGCGAGGTGCTCGGCGAGCCAGGCGACCCCCTCGACGTCGAGGTGGTTGGTCGGCTCGTCGAGCAGGAGCAGCTCGGGGTCGTCGACGAGCAGCTGGGCGAGGGCGAGGCGGCGCCGCTCGCCGCCCGACATCGGCCCGACGATCGCGTCGAGACCCCCGACGTTGGGGGCGTCGATGCCGCCGAGCAGGCCGGTGAGGACGTCGCGGATCCGGGCGTCGCCGGCCCACACGTGCTCGGGGCGGTCGCGCAGGACGGCCTCGCGCACCGTGTGGCCGGGGTCGAGCGTGTCGTCCTGCGAGAGCATCCCCACCCGGAGGCCGGCGGCGCCACCCTGGCGGGACACGCGGCCCTGATCCGGCTCCTGGCTGCCGGCGATGACCCGCAGCAGCGTCGACTTGCCGCCACCGTTGCGTCCGACGATGCCGATGCGGTCACCCGAGAGGACCCCGATGGACACGTCGTCGAGGACGTGGGTGGTCCCGAAGACGAGGGACACCCGCTCGAGGTTGATCAGGTTGGCGGCGGCAGGTGGCATGGCGTTCCCGACCCTACGGCCTGCTGCGCCCACCACCCAATCCGTCCCCTCCCCCGAACTCGAGTGGCCCCGGTATCCACACCCCCAAACTCGAGTGGCCCCGGTGTGCACACCCCCAAACTCGAGTGGCCCCGGTATGCAGAGGCTGAGCCGTGGATATCGGGGCCACTCGAGTGAGATGGGGCTGGGAGCGCGCCCAGCGGCATCCGGGAGCGTCAGTCCGCGCGTGGGCCGGTCACGACCTGGGCGCCGTGGACGGGTCCCTTGGCCCGGCGGATGTCGCGGCAGAGATCGGAGGCCGCGAGCGACACCGACAGGTCGAGCGAGGCCTCGTGGCTCTCGGTGAGGAAGGCGACCGTCGGGCCCGACCCGCTGACGATGCCACCGAGGGCGCCGAACTCGACGCCGGCGTCGCGCAGCACCCGCAGCTCCGGCCGCAGCGAGAAGGCGGCCTCGTCGAGGTCGTTGTGCAGGGCGGCCCCCAGCGCCCTGGCGTCGCCGCTGCGCAGGGCCGCCATGAGCTCCGCACTCACCTCCGCGGTGTGCGAGGGGTCGCCCGGATCGGAGCCGGCCGCCGCGCGCAGCCGGTCGAGCTCGCGGTAGACCTCGGGCGTCGAGAGGCCGGTGTCGCTGATGGCGAAGACCCAGTGGAACGTGCCGCGGGCCAGCACGGGCGCGAGCTGCTCCCCGCGACCGGATCCCATGGCGTTGCCGCCGGCCAGCGGGAACGGCACGTCGCTGCCGAGCACCGACGCAAGCTCGGCCAGCTCGTCCCGCTCGAGACCCAGGCCCCAGAGGTGGTCGCACGCCAGCAGGGCCGCGGCCGCATCAGCGGAGCCGCCAGCCATTCCCCCTGCGACGGGGATGTCCTTGTCGATGCGGATCGAGAGGACGTCGTCGATGTCCCACTGCTCCGCGACGAGCTTCGCCGCCCGGACCGCGAGGTTGCCGCCGTCCGTCGGGATCCGGTCGGCGTAGGCCCCTCCCGGGACCACCTGCCACTCGTTCCAACGGGCGACCGACACCTCGTCGTAGAGGGAGACGGCCTGGAAGACCGTGGCGAGATCGTGGTAACCGTCGGGCCGGAGGGCGCCGACCCGCAGCTCGAGGTTCACCTTGGCCGGGGCACGCACAGTCACGGACTGCGGAGGTGTCGGGGCGACGGTCATGCGGTCACCCTATGGTGCCCGGGTCGTCCGGCCGCTCCAGGTCCGCGTTCTTGTGCTCCGCGATGCGGGCAAAGGCAGCGATGTCGAGCTGCTCGCCGCGCGCCTTCGGGTCGACCCCCGCAGCGACGAGAGCCGCCTCGGCGCGGGCCGGCGACCCGGCCCAGGAGGCGAGCGCCCCACGCAGGGCCTTGCGCCGCTGGAGGAAGGCGGCGTCGATGCACCGGAAGACCTCCTCGCGCGTGGCCGTCGTGGCTGGCGGTTCGCGGCGGACGAGGGAGACCAGGCCCGAGTCGACGTTGGGGGCCGGCCAGAAGACGTTGCGACCGACGCGCCCGGCGAGCTCGACGTCGGCGTACCAGGCCGCCTTGAGGCTCGGGACGCCGTAGATCTTGCCGCCCGGGCTTGCCGCGAGGCGCTCGGCCACCTCGAGCTGGACCATGACGAGCACCCGCTGGATGGACGGGAACTGCTCGAGGAAGGACAGGACGACCGGCACCGAGATGTTGTAGGGCAGGTTCGCGACGAGTGCAGTCGGCTTGGGACCGGGCAGGCTCGTCACCGTGAGGGCGTCGGCAGGGACGAGGCGAAGCTTGTGAGCGTTGCCCGGCTGGAGGGAGCGGACCGTGTCCTCGAGGGCGCCGGCGAGCCGGGGGTCGACCTCGATGGCCGTGACCTGCCGGACGACGGGGAGCAGCGCCAGCGTGAGCGATCCGAGCCCTGGGCCGACCTCCACGACGACGTCCTCGGGGCCCACCCCCGCGACGCGGACGATCTTGCGGACCGTGTTGGCGTCGACGACGAAGTTCTGTCCCCACTGCTTGGTGGGACGCACCTCGAGGCGCTCGGCGAGCTCGCGGATCTGGGCCGGCCCGAGCAGGGCCGCGTCGACGGCGGGCCCAGGGTCCGCTGCCGCTGCCTTGGCCCGGGCGTCCTTGGTCATGAGCACACCCTAGGGGTACCCCGCCCAGCGACCCGCCACCACGCATCGGACCACGCAGGATCGGTGGTGGTGCCGCGGGCGGCAACGCGCAGGGCCCCCGACCGGACGTACCGGTCGAGGGCCCTGAGGCGGGGTGCAGGCAGTCAGGCGTCAGCCCTTGCAGCTCCACTGGGCCAGGCCGTTGTCGGCGTAGACCCGGTTGGCCACGGTGATCTGCTCCGCACGGGAAGCGAGGTCCGCGCGCTGCGCGAAGTCGTCGCCACCGTAGGCGAGCCACGTGGTGTAGGAGAACTGGAGACCGCCGTAGTAGCCGTTGCCGGTGTTGATGGACCAGTTGCCACCGGACTCACACTCGGCGACGCGGTCCCACATGTCGGCGCGGGCCAGGTTGATGCCGGTGCCCGAGGTGCTGCCGGAGCTCGTGCCCGTCGACGTGGTCGGTCGCGACTTGGTGCCGACGAGGACGACCTCGGCGATCGGCGCCTTGGTGACCATGGACGACACGCGCTCGGTCTTGGTGACCTTGCCGTCGACGATCGTGGTCCGGAGCGTGACCCGGCGCAGGCCGTCGACGCCCTCGGTCGCGACCTTCGTCGTGCCCTCGTAGAGGTCGGCGCTCTCCTTGCGGACCGTCTTGTGGGCGACGGTCTCGGTGCGGGTCGACTTCTTGGACCGGACGTCCTTGACGACGACCTTCATGCCGGCCTCGAGCGCGGTCGCACGCGCCGGGGAGACCTTGTCGTCCGAGTCGAAGTCGACCCCCAGCTGCGTGAGGGCCTCCTCGACGGTGGCGGCCGCGACCGTCTTCTTCGTCGTCTTGCCGTCGGCGACGATGGTCACGGCCTTGGGCGTGATCACCGTGAGGTCGAGGCCCTCACGACCGATGGACTGCGAGCGGGAGACCGAGATCCGGGCGCCGTCGGTGCGCAGGCCGAGCGCGAGGAGCGCGGCGTCGACCGTGGTCTCGGTGGTGCGGATCTGCTTCGTCTCACCGTCGACGGTGAGGTTGAGCATCCGGGCGTAGCGAACGGTGACGGTGTCGCCATCCGAGAGGGGAGCATCCACGGCCGGGTAGACGACGTCGCCGTCCTTGACCGAGATGCCTTCGCTCTCGAGGAGGTCACCGACCGTGCTGCCGAAGA
The DNA here is from genome assembly GCF_028446585.1 of Intrasporangium calvum. Taxonomy (GTDB): domain Bacteria; phylum Actinomycetota; class Actinomycetes; order Actinomycetales; family Dermatophilaceae; genus Intrasporangium; species Intrasporangium calvum_A. The sequence continues at coordinate 39,989 of NZ_JAPFQL010000057.1, read as the reverse complement.
CGCGGGTCGCGGTGGACGTGCCGTCTACGGACAGGTTCACCGCCTTGTCGAGCTGGGCTGCCCCGACGCCACCGGCGGTGAGCAGCAAGGCGGCGCCGGCACCGGCGATGACCTTGAGATTGCGTGAAATCAAAATTCTCCGAACGTCGTACTCCCCGGCTGTCACGCGCTCTCGACACACCTCGGAGGACACCCTCCGGTTCATTCGGGAAGGGCCTCGATGAGGGTCCGATGCGGGGCGGCATCCGGCCAACAGCTACCCAGCGTGAACGAGCAAGACCCGTTAGGTCAAATTTCGGTAACAGTCTGTGGACAGCTGACCGTCCAGCCCCGGGGGTGGGGACAGCGCGCCACCTGGCCCCGGGACGGCCGGCGAGGAGCGCTCAGGACCAGGGGCCGTAGATGCGCTCGGAGTTGTCCGACACGGCCGTGCACAACGTGGGGACGTCGACGTTGAGAGCCGTCGCCATCGCCCGAATCGTATGCGGCACAAGGAAGGACGCGTTGGTGGCACCGCGGTGGGGGGACGGCGTCAGATAGGGGGCATCGGTCTCGACGAGGACCTGCGACAACGGCGTCACGGACAGGGCGTCACGCAGCGCCCGGGCGTTCTTGAAGGTCACGGTGCCGGCGAAGGACAGGTAGTAGCCGCGCTCGACACATTCGCGCGCCATCGGCAGGTCTCCGGAGAAGCAGTGGAGCACCGTGCGGTCCGGCGCACCCTCCTCCTCGAGGACCCGCAGGACGTCGTCGTGGGCGTCCCGGTCGTGGATCTGCAGAGCCTTGCCGAGCCGCTTCGCCAGGTCGATGTGCCAGCGGAAGGCCTCCTGCTGGACCGCCACGCCGTCCGGCCCGGTGCGGAAGTAGTCGAGCCCCGTCTCGCCGACCGCCCGCACCCGCTCGTGGCCGGCCGCCCGCTCCACGACGTCGTATGCCGCTGACAACGTCCCAGCGGACGCGAGCCTGGGCACCTCGTTGGGGTGGAGGGCGACCGCCCCCAGCACCTCGGGGAACCGGTCGACGGCCTCGACGGTGAACTCGATGGCGTCGAGGTCGCAGCCCACCTGCACGAGGCGGGTCACCCCCACGGCCCGGGCCCGGCGGATCGCCTCGCCGACAGCGAGGGGCTCAGCCCCGTCCCGGCCGATGTCGAGGTGGACGTGGTTGTCCACGACGTCGATCGGCAGCGGGTCGGGGGCCACCTCGGGCAGCCCCTGCCGGGACGAGGAGTGGGGGCTCATTCGCCAGCGCCCGCCTGGGGTGCGTCGTCGCCCGGAGCGGGCGCATCGTCCTCGCGCCGCATCCGCTCGATCTCCTCATCGACGACGGAGGGGTCGAACTTCGTGAAGACCGGCGTCGGCTTGGCGATCGAGGTCCCGACGACGACCGGCGCGTACTCCCACCGCGGCGTCGCGGAGTACTCGCCCGTGATGACGGGATAGGGACGCCCGTCGTCGAGGTCGGTGACCTCCTCGAGCACCGGCATCGGCACGAAGTCGCCCTGGCCGCCCATGACCCGGTGCACCCGGTTGGACCCGTGCGGCAGGAACGGCGCCATCAGCGTGTTGATGGAGACGACGGCCTGGGCGAGCACGTGGAGCACCGTGCCGAGCCGCTCGCGCTCGTCGTCGCCCTTGAGCTTGAACGGCTCCGTCTCTGCCACATAGCGGTTGGCCTCGCCGACGACCCGCATGACCTCGCCGATGCCCTGCTTGAACCGCTGCCGCCCGATCAGGCCTCCGACGACGTCGAAGGCTCCGCGCACCGTGTCGAGCAGCGCCTCGTCGACGGGCTCGAGCGGCCCGGCCGCCGGGATCTCACCGAAGCTCTTGGCGATCATCGAGGCGGTCCGGTTGACGAGGTTGCCCCAGCCGGCGACGAGCTCGCTGTTGTTGCGCTGGATGAACTCGGCCCAGGTGAAGTCGCTGTCCTGGTTCTCCGGCCCTGCGGCGCAGATGAAGTAGCGCAGCGGGTCGGGGCCGTAGCGTTCCAGCACGTCGCGGACGTAGATGACGTGGCCCCGCGAGGTGGAGAACTGCTTGCCCTCCATCGTCATGAACTCGGACGCGACGACCTCGGTGGGCAGGTTCAACGTCCCGTAGGACCCTGCGGACCCACCCTGCGCCCCGAGCCCGGCGTACCCGAGCAGCTCGGCGGGCCAGATCTGGGCGTGGAAGGTGATGTTGTCCTTGCCCTGGAAGTAGTAGGAGACGGCCTCGGGGTCGTTCCACCACTCGCGCCAGCGCTCGGGGTCGCCGATCCGCCGGGCCCACTCGATCGACGCGGACAGGTAGCCGACGACGGCGTCGAACCAGACGTAGAGCCGCTTGTGGGAGTTCTCCTCCCACCCCTCCAGGGGAATCGGGATGCCCCAGTCGATGTCGCGGGTCATGGCGCGGGGACGGACGTCGTCGAGCAGGTTGCGGGCGAACTTGATGACGTTGGGCCGCCAGGTCCCGGACGCCTCGCGGCCGTCGAGCCACTCGCCGAGCGCGGCGGCGAGCGCCGGCAGGTCGAGGAAGAAGTGCTGCGTCTCGATGAACTCGGGCGTCTCGCCGTTGATCTTGGACCGCGGGTTGATCAGCTCGTCGGCGTCGAGCTGGTTGCCGCAGTTGTCGCACTGGTCGCCGCGGGCCTCGCCGTAGCCGCAGATCGGGCAGGTGCCCTCGATGTAGCGGTCGGGCAGCGTGCGCCCGGTCGAGGGGCTGATGGCGCCCTTGGTCGTCTGCTCGATCATGTAGCCGTTGCGCCAGTTGCCGGTGAACAGCTCCTGGGACACGGCGTAGTGGTTGGCCGTGGTCGTCCGCGTGAAGAGGTCGTAGGACAGGCCGAGGTCGGTCAGGTCGGTCGCGATGACGCGGTTGTACTTGTCGGTGACCTCCTGCGGCGTCAGGCCTTCCTTCTCGGCGAGGACGAGGATCGGGGTGCCGTGCTCGTCGGTGCCGGAGACCATGAGCACGTCGTGTCCGGCCATCCGCATGTACCGACTGAAGACGTCGGAGGGCACGCCGAACCCGGCCACGTGGCCGATGTGGCGCGGGCCGTTGGTGTACGGCCAGGCGACAGCAGACAGGACTTTGCTCATGGGCTCGATCCTAGGGTGGCGCGGTCCGTGGTCGTGCTCGCGTTTCGCTGCGGCTGCGCCGACGATGCCGTATGCCGCTGGGCTCGCTCCCGCTCATCCGCGGCCCGGCTGCCCGGCCTCCTTGCCAGACCTGCGGCTTCGCGAAAAGGTGAGGAGGGAAGCACCACCTCGCGATTGAAGGAGTGTTCATGTCAGCCACGCGCACCGCCACGGCCCACTGGGAGGGCGACCTCTTCTCCGGCAGCGGCCAGGTCACGCTCGAGTCGTCGGGCAACGGGACGTTCGACGTCTCCTGGCCGGCCCGCACCGAGGAGCCGGGCGGCAAGACGAGCCCGGAGGAGCTCATCGCCGCGGCCCACTCGGCCTGCTACAACATGGCGTTCTCCAACATCCTCAACAAGGCGGGCACCCCGCCCACGACGCTGGACACGACGGCGGCCGTGACGTTCGTCCCCGGCACCGGGATCACGGAGATCAAGCTGAGCACGGTCGGGTCGGTCCCGGGCATCTCGGCCGAGGACTTCCAGGCCCGCGCCGAGGAGGCCAAGAACGGCTGCCCGGTCAGCCAGGCGCTCAAGGCGGTCCCGTCGATCACGATCGAGGCCCGCCTCGCCAACTGAGCGACCCCCTGACCAATCGAAAGAGCAGTTCGCGACACCCTCACGATCGAAAGAGCAGTTTGCGACGTGTCGCGAACTGCTCTTTCGATTTGGCGACGTGTCGCGAACTGCTCTTTCGATTGGTTTGAGGGGGGGTCGGGGAGGATGGGGGTGTGAACAGCGCACCCGCAGCCGGCACCCTCGTCCTCGCCGCCACCCCGATCGGCGACCCCCGGGACGCCGCACCGCGGCTGGCGCACGAGCTCGCGACCGCCGACGTCATCGCGGCCGAGGACACCCGCCGGCTGAAGCGGCTCCTCGCGGACCTGGCCGTCACCCCGACCGGCCAGGTCCTCAGCTACCACGACCACAACGAGGCGGCCCGCACACCGGAGCTCGTCGAGCGGCTCCTCGCCGGGGACCGGGTCCTCGTCGTCACCGACGCCGGCATGCCGTCGGTGTCGGATCCCGGCTACCGGCTCGTCGCCGCCGCCGTGGAGCGCGACGTGCCCGTGACCGCGGTCCCCGGGCCCAGCGCCGTCCTCATGGCCCTCGCCGTGTCCGGCCTGCCCGTGGACCGGTTCTGCTTCGAGGGCTTCCTCCCCCGCAAGGGCGGCGAGCGCGCCCGGGTCCTCGCCGACCTGGCCGAGGAGCGCCGCACCATGGTCTTCTTCGAGGCCCCGCACCGGCTGGCCGACACGCTGGCCGCGATGGCCGAGGCCTTCGGCCCATCGCGCCGAGCGGCTGTCTGTCGCGAGCTGACGAAGACCTACGAAGAGGTTCGCCGAGACACCCTCGATGACCTCGCCGCCTGGGCCGAGGCCGGCGTCAAGGGCGAGATCACCGTTGTCGTGAACGGCGCCGAGCGCAAGGTCAGCTCCGTCGAGAGCGAGCTCAGCGGCATACGGGATCGGGTTGAGCGTGGGGAGCGCCTCAAGGACGTCTGCGCCGACGTCTCGGCGCGAACGGGCCTGTCCAAGAAGGCGCTCTACGACGCCGCGGTCATGGCCGGCTGACTCTCGACGGGCGGCTGTGCGCTCGACCCGCTCTGCGCTCCGTGCTCGAAGACGACCATTTTGCATCTCTTTCGATCAACATCTTGCACACCCATCTCTCAGTCCCTAGCATTCGTGAATCGTTTAAGTGACCTCCACGCAACGACTCACGAAGGAGTGAGGCATGCCTGTGACGACCCGTCCGCCCTCCGGGCTCGCGGCGCCACCCGACGGCGCCCCGACCGTGCGCCCGGCTCAGGACGGGACATCCCGGCCCCCGGTCCCCTGGCGGACCCGGCTGCGCAACGACCGGCAGATGCTGCTGATGATGGTCCCGGGCGTGGCGTTCCTGCTGCTCTTCTTCTACGTCCCGATCCTGGGGAACGTCATCGCCTTCCAGGACTACCAGCCCTACCTCGGCATCCGGGAGTCCGAATGGGTCGGCCTCGACAACTTCATCGGGCTCTTCGACGACCCGGACTTCCTCAACGCCTTCAGCAACACGCTCTACCTGGCGGCGTGGCAGCTGGTCTTCTTCTTCCCCATCCCGCTGCTCCTCGCGGTGGCCGTCGACTCCTTGGTGAGTGGCCGCATGCGGCGCTGGTTCCAGAGCGTCGTCTACCTGCCGCACTTCCTCTCGTGGGTGCTCGTCATCGCGCTCTTCCAGCAGCTGCTCGGCGGTGCCGGACTGGTCAACAACGCGCTGCGGCACCTCGGAGCCGACGCCATCCCCTTCATGACCAACCCCGACACGTTCCCGCTCCTCGTGGTCGCCCAGCTCGTCTGGAAGGACGCCGGGTGGGCGATGATCATCTTCCTCGCCGCGCTCGCGAGCATCGACACCTCGCTCTACGAGGCTGCCGCCGCTGACGGCGCCGGGCGCTGGAGGCGGCTCTGGCACATCACCCTGCCGGCCCTGCGTCCCGTCATCGTGCTGCTCCTCATCCTCCGGATCGGCGACATCCTCTCGGTGGGGTTCGAGCAGTTCATCCTCCAGCGCGACGCCGTCGGAGCCCAGGCCGCCGAGGTGCTCGACACCTTCACCTACTACTCAGGCGTCGTCGGAGGCGGCTGGAGCGTCGGCACCGCAGCCGGCCTCTTCAAGGGCCTCATCGGCCTCGTCCTCATCCTCGGCGCCAACAAGCTCGCCCACACCTTCGGCGAGGCCGGCATCTACCAGAAGCGCGCCTCGTAGGCCCGGCCCAGGAGACCCCCATGACCGTCCCCTCCCCCACCCTCGAGCGCGCACTCCGGCGCCGGCGCTCCCGGCCCGCGTGGAAGGAACAGCCCTCGCTCGGGCTCTCCCTCGCCAAGCTGCTCCTCCTCGGTGGCTTCGCCGTCGCGATCGCCGTGCCGATCCTCGTCGTCGTCTCCACGTCACTGGCCGACAACGAGCAGCTGATCCGGTCCGGCGGCTACGTCCTCTGGCCGGAGCGACCCACCCTCGACGCCTACCGGGCCCTGCTCACCGGGCCGCTCATGTTCCGGGCCCTCGGCGTCAGCGTCTTCATCACCGTCGTCGGCACGCTCCTCGCGCTCTTCGTGACGATCACCATGGCCTACGCGACGAGCCGACCTGTCCTCTTCGGGCGACCGGTGCTCATGGCGGTGCTGTTCACGCTGCTCTTCGCGCCCGGGCTGATCCCGTCGTTCCTCATGGTCCGGCAGCTCGGGCTGCTCGACACCATCTGGTCGCTGATCCTCCCCGGCATCTTCGGTGCGTTCAACTTCGTCGTCATGCGGGCCTTCTTCATGAACATCCCGCGTGAGGTCATCGAGAGCGCCCAGATGGACGGCTGCTCCGACTGGCAGATCCTCTGGCGCATCGTGCTGCCCCTGTCCAAGGCCGTCGTCGCGGTGGTCGGCCTCTTCTATGCCGTCGGGTTCTGGAACTCCTTCTTCAACGCGATGCTCTACATCAACGACCAGGACCTGTGGCCGGTCCAGCTGATCCTGCGCAACTACGTCATCCAGGGCACCCAGGTCGCCGCTGACCAGCTCGGCGTAGCGGTGACGGCCCCGCCGCAGTCGCTGAAGATGGCCGTCGTCGTCATCGCCCTCGCTCCGATCTGCATGCTCTACCCCTTCCTGCAGCGCCACTTCACCAAGGGCGTCATCACGGGGGCGGTCAAGGGCTGACCGGCCCGTCGCGACCTCTCCCCGACCGCCTCGTCGGCTCACCGAGCCGACCGGCCCACCACTGCCCGTCCCGCATCACCTCGCCCGCACCCAACCCACCCGAGAGGCAACCGATGTCCAGTTCCACCAACCCGCACCTCAGCCGCCGCTCCCTGCTCGGAGCGTTCGGACTCATCACGGCAGGCGTGAGCCTCGCGTCCTGCGGCTCAGGCAGCAGCGGCACCGGCGCCGCAGTCGGTGCCGGTGAGGGCGCCGCCAAGTCGGCGGCGCTCAAGCTGCCGACCTACAAGGAGTTCGCGGGGGCGGCTCCCGACTTCCCCGGCAGCGCCGAAGGCCTGCAGGCCGGCTACCGCAAGATGCCGACGCCCGTCGCGTCGACCACCGCCCCGCCGCTCAAGGGCCGGGTGACGGCGCTGTCCCAGACCTTCGACACCGTCGCCCCGGGGATGAAGGACAACGCCTACTGGCAGCGGCTGAACGCTGCGCTCGGCGGCGAGCTCGACATGCAGATCGTCATCGACGACTACCCGGCCAAGCACGCGACGATCCTCGCCTCCGACGACCTGCCCGACCTCATGTGGCTCCCCCCGAACCAGGGCATCCCCAACGTCGCCCCGATGCTCGAGGCGAAGTTCCAGGACCTGACCCCGTACCTGAGCGGCGACGCCGTCCTCGAGTACCCCAACCTGGCCGCCCTCAAGCCGGAGTCGTGGAAGACCGCCATCGTCAACGGCAAGATCTGGGGCGCCCCGATCCCCTCAACGCCCTTCGGCCAGGTCATGCACGGCAACAAGACGATGTGGGACCAGGTCGGCGGGCTCCAGTGCTCCTCGGGCGCTGAGTTCATGGAGAAGGTCAAGGAGCTCAACGACCCGGCCCGCAACGTCTTCGCTCTCCAGCCCGCCTACATCAACGTGCTCCACATGGTGTCGCAGTGGTTCGGCGTCCTCGTCAACTGGATGGCCACGTCGGACGGCACCCTCGTGCACCGTTTCGAGACCGACCAGTTCAAGGCCGCCCTTGACTTCACCTCCCAGCTCTTCAGGGCCGGTGTGTTCTACCCCGACGCCAACGTGCCCGACATCTCCGCTCGCCTCGTCAACGGCACCGTGGCCGCCGAGGTCAACTCGGGCCCGCACGACTCCCGCAAGTACTGGGACCTCAAGCCGGACGCCCAGACCGAGATCCTCGTCCCCTTCGCCTTCGAGGCCGGGATCACCCCGATCTACAACATGGGCTACGGCACGGTGGGCTTCACGCCGTTCAAGAAGGCGGACGAAGGCAAGATCCGCGAGCTGCTCTCCCTCGTCAACTGGCTCTCTGCGCCGTTCGGGACGACTGAGTTCCTCCAGAAGAACTATGGGACCGAGGGTGAGGACTACACCCTCGACTCCGAGGGCAACCCGGTGCTCAACAAGTCCGGCCTCACCAACATCCCAGGCGTGCGTTCGGCCCTCAACATCATGACCTCACCCGAGAACGTGCTGTTCTTCCCGGGGCACGCCGACGACGTCGAGTACGTCCATCAGCAGGAGCAGAAGCTCATCGCCATGGGCTGGCGCAGCGCCACGGCCGGCACCTTCTCGGACGCGAACACCAAGTACGGCCCGACGGCGACGAGCGCGTTCTACGACAAGGTCGTCGACATCGTCACCGGCCGCGCCAAGCTGTCCGAGCTCGACGCGGCGGTGGCGCGGTGGAAGAAGGACGGTGGGGACCGGATCCGCAAGGAGTACGAGGCGGTGCTCCCCGAGGACGTCAGGATCTTCCCGATCTGAGCTGCCGGCGACGGCCGGCCGCGATGCCCTCGGCTCCCGCGGCCGGCCCAGCCCGTCAGTACACTCGCCGGACAGGGGCAGCCTTCGCCCTGCCCCACCCACCAGGAGGACCAGTGGCGCAGGCAGCCTCGCCGCGACGACCGACGATCCGCATGGTCGCGGAGCGCGCGGGCGTCTCGGTCGCCACGGTCTCCTACGTCCTCTCCGGACGGTCGAGCTCGCCGACGACGCGAGTGGGCGACGAGACGGCCGCCCGGGTCCGGGACGCGGCCGAGGCCCTCGGCTATGTCCCCAGCTCGGCGGCGAGAGCAGTGCGGACCGGTCGCACGGGCACCGTCCTGTTGTCCCTGACGATGCTCTCGGACCCGTGGAGCCTCGCCCTGGTGGAGGCGGTCAGGCGGGCGACACGCGGTACCGACCTCACGCCTCTGGTCGCGGCTGATGCCGACTGGCGCCCACTGGTGCGCAGCCTGCAGCCCGACGTCGTGTTCATCGACGACGCGGACCGACCGGGTGATGCGGCTCTGCTCCGGACGCTGGCAGCCAGTGGCGACCGCCTGGTGGTCATGGATCCGGACCTGGCTCCGGACGGGTTCGACGTCATCCGCAATGACGACCACGCCGGTTGCCGGCTCCTCGCCGAGACCCTCCTCGACCGCTACGAGACCGTTGGCCTGCTGTCCCCCAACGGGATCGCGCGTCTTCGCCCCGGGGGGCGACCGGCCGCCTATGTCGAGGCTCTCAAGGCGCGGGGGCTCCCTGTCAGGCCCGAGTGGTGTCCGGCTGCAGGCGACGACGAGTCCTCCGCCTTCCGCGCGGCGCTCGAGCTGCTGCGGCGCGCGGACCGTCCCCAGGCGCTGATGGCCACGTCCGAATACATCGGGCAGGCAGCACTGGGCGCCGCTGGGGCGCTCGGGTTGCGCCCCGGGACGGATATCGGGATCGCCAGTGTCGGCAACGCCTTCGCGACGACCTCGCGCGGGCTCGGCATGACGAGCGTGGGCCCGGAGCGCTTCTTCGAGGCGGTCGCGGAGCTGCTCGTCTCCCGCGCGGCCGGCGATGACGGGACTCCGCCGGGTGAGCACTTCTTCGAATGGCAGGTCTTCGAGCGGGAGTCGACGCTCGGGGCTTGACGGGCGGCTCGTTGGTTCCGGCCGGAGCCCCGGTCGCGGTTCGTACTATTGAAACGATTAAGCACTAGAGGCAGGTAGCAATTCACATGGATCTCAATGTTGGAATCGTCGGGTTCGGCCTGCGCGCCGGCCTCCATCGGCACGTCGAGCGACCCGGGCAGGGGTCCCGGGTCAGCATCGTCTGCGACACCAGCCCGCTGAGCCGTGAGGCCGCTGCCGCGCGCCTCCCCGAGGCCGTGGTCACCCACAGTCTTGACGAGCTCATAGCCAGTCGACCGGACGCCGTGCTCGTCCTCACCCCGGACAACGCGCATGCCGCGGTGGCGCTCCGCACCTTGCGCGCCGGCATCCCCACCTTCTGCGAGAAGCCCCTCGAGGTGACGTTGGAGGCGGCCGACGAGATGCTGCGGACCGCCTATGAGACCGGCACCCGGCTCTACGTCGGCCACAACATGCGGCACATGCCGGTGGTGCGTCAGATGCGGGAGATCATCGAGGCCGGAACGATCGGGCAGGTCAAGTCGATCTGGTGCCGCCACTTCGTCGGGCACGGTGGCGACTTCTACTTCAAGGACTGGCACGCGGAGCGGGCCAACACGACTGGCCTGCTCCTGCAGAAGGGCTCGCACGACATCGACGTCATCCACTGGCTGGCCGGCGGCTACACCCGGACCGTCTCGGCCATGGGTGACCTCATGGTCTACGGCGCCATCACCGACCGTCGCGACAACTCCGACCAGCGGATGGGCGACTGGTACTCGCTCGACCACTGGCCGCCGCTGCAGCAGCACGGCCTCAACGAGGTCATCGACGTCGAGGACCTCTCGATGGCGCACCTGCGTCTCGACAACGGCGTCCTCGCCTCCTACCAGCAGTGCCACTTCACCCCCGACTACTGGCGCAACTACACCATCATCGGGACCGAGGGTCGGCTGGAGAACCTCGGCGACGGGCCGGGCGACGAGATCCACGTCTGGACCCGGCGCGTCGAGGGGCGCGCCGCACCGGACCAGGTCCACGTGGTGGCTGACGGTGACGGGGGCCATGGCGGCGCCGACCCGAAGCTCATCGCCGAGTTCCTCCGCTTCGCCGTCCACGGCGGGTCGACGGAGACCAGCCCGGTGGCCGCGCGCGAGGCCGTGGCCGCCGGAATCGTCGCCACCCAGTCCCTTCGCGGCGGCGGCTCGGCCCTTCCGGTGCCGCCCCTGCCCGACGAGATCATCGACTACTTCGCCGCAGGGCAGCCGGGGCGGCCCCGGCCCGTGCCGGCTGAGGCGGGTTGAGTGGCCGCCCCACCCGCATCGTGGTTCCAGCTGGCCGCGACCCCACCCATGGGCTGGAACAGCTGGAACCAGGTCGGCGAAAACGTCACGGAGCGCGTCGTGCTCACCGCGGCCGAGGCCATGGTCGAGCGCGGGCTCAGGGACGCCAGCTACACCTACGTCGTCATCGACGACGGCTGGCAGGCCCCGGAACGCGATGGCCGGGGACGACTCCTGGCCGACCCGGTGCGGTTCCCGAGCGGCATGGCTGCCGTGGCCGAGGCAGTGCACGCCCTCGGGCTCAAGTTCGGCATCTACTCCGCTCCCGGCGCGCGCACGTGCGCCGGACGGGTTGGCAGCCGCGGCCACGAGCACGCAGACGCGGAGCTCTTCGCCTCGTGGGGCGTCGACTTCCTCAAGTACGACTGGTGTGGGGCCGGTCCGCAGACTCGTGAATACGAGCGAGAGACCTTCGAGGTCATGCGGGACGCGCTCATCGCGACCGGCCGCGACATCGTCTACTCGGTGGCCGACTACGGGGTCGGCCATCCGTGGGAATGGGGGCGTGGCACGGCCCATCTGTGGCGGACCACCTTCGACATCTGGCCGCACTGGGGGTCCGTCTTCAGCCTGCTCAACCAGCAGTGGGCCGCCCAGCGCGGGAGCGGCCCAGGGGGCTGGGCCGACCCCGACATGCTCCAAGTGGGCAACGGCGCGCTTCGAGCGTTGAGAACCTCAGCCACATGGCCCTCTGGAGCGTGCTCCCAGCGCCGCTGTTCGCCGGCAACGACCTCGCGTCGGCATCGCCAGAAACCATCGACGTGCTGACGCACCCAGGGCTCATCGCCATCAACCAGGACCCCTTGGGGCGGCCGGCTCGACTCACCTCCGTTGCGGCCCAGTCGATGACGTGGGTCCGGGAACTCTCGAGCGGCGGCCTTGCCGTCGCCGTCCTCAACCACTCCGACTCCGTGGCGACGGTGGACCTGTCCCCGGCGGCACTGCGCCTGCCCGGGTGCTACCAGGCGCTCGATGTCATCGCCGCCCGGGACCTCGGCGACCTCGAGGACGGCCTGAAGGTCCCCCTTGGGTCGCACGAGACGCTCGTGCTCCGCCTCTCGCCGAGCGGCGACTCGCGGATCGCTGACCCGCCTCGACCGTCGTCGTGAGCAAGGCCGAGCGCACGGCGGGCTGCGCTGGGAGCGAGCCCAGCGTCATACGGAATGGGATTGAGCACGGCGAGGCCGCAGCTGTCAGCCGACGAGGTTCCAGCGGCCCTCGATGAGCTCGAAGGTGGCGCGGTTCCCCATGAGCGGCACCAGCCCGGATGGGACCGTCCCCTGCCCGGGCCCGATCGTGGCCTGGGCCCTCCGGCCCTCGAGGACGACCACGCTGGCCCGGGCCCCGGTGAGCCACTCCACGTCGGACGGCTTCAGCTGCGCTGCATACGGCTGCACGGCCTCGACGCAGGACTTCGCTCCGGTGAGGCGCGTGAGCTCGTCCTGCGCAGCCCTCGCCATGAGCGAGCAGGAGCGCGGCCCGTCACCGCGGCCGAGCGCCGGGAGCAGGACGGCCACGGACTCGGCAACCCCCTCCGCGTCGGCGCGGGAGCCCGGGTCCTGGATGCCACCCGGGTCCTCGACGGGTCCGACGACGTGGGTCCCGTCAGCGGACGGTGACTGTGACGAGTCCGCCGAGCAGGCGGTCAGGAGCAGCGCTGCCGCGACCGGGACGACGATGGACGGGAGACAGTTCACTCGGGGCTCCTGAGCTGGACGAGGCGGTTGAGACGAGGGATCACGAGGGCAGTGGCGATGAGGGGCAACGCCGCTGCCGCGGCCAGCACCCCGAGGACGCTCGTGCTCGGTGGCGTGAGCGTCGAGGTGTCATTGAGCCGGAGGAACACCACGGAGGCGAGGAGGCCGCTCACCCACGCCACGACCAGCGTCGGGCCCACGGCCAGGGCGCACTGCCGCAACAGCGCCCCACCCAGGTCACGCCGCCCGACTCCCATGACATGGAGCATGCGAAGGGACCGCCGCTGCCGCTGCACGCTGTCCAGCACCCCGGCGGTGAGCGAGGCCAGCCCGACGAGCGCCGCGAGGACCAGGGCAACCAGCGTCGCCTCACGAAAGACCTTGGTCTCGAGCATGCGCACCTCACGGCGCTCGTTGGTGGTGAGCACCTCGCCGGTGCCACCTGCTCGGAGCACTGCCGTGCGCACGGCCTCGACGTCTACCGAGGGCCGGGGCAGGACGACGATCGAGTGCTGGGACACCGGCTCCGACCAGGTCGCGAGCGGCACGCTGGCGACCAGCTCCGGTGCGAGGTCGAAGTCGACCACCTGGTTGGCCCGCAGCGCAGCGACCACCGCTCGAGCGGCCGGGCCGGTGCAGTCACCCGCCACCTGCTCAATGCCGGGGCAGGTGAGCATCGTCGACCGCCCCGGGCCCTCTCCGGTGACGTGGGCCTCGATCACGGCGGCCACGCCTTCGTCGGCGGCGATCTCGCTCACCGTCGATGCCGAGGAGACCTGAGCGATGATGGCGCGGCCGCCGACGCGCTCGGCCAGGTCCCGAGCCGCCTCCGCATCCGACGAGGAGAGAAGCGGGAAGAAGGACAGGAGCAGCCCACTGACGAAGACCAGCAGCGACATGCCGATGGCGACCCGGGCGCTCTGGTCGGGCCGCCGGCCCACCTGAGCCGCCGCGACGAGGCCCGGCACGGCAGAGGTCCGGCGGTTGACGGCACGCGCGGACCAGCGCGCCAACGGACCGGCGGAGATGCACAGACCGATCATCGTCAGGAGGCAGCCGAGGCCGAGCACCGCGACAGCGGGGTCCAGGCCCAGCACCAGCCTCGTCGGCTCGGCAGCCACCATCAGGACGACCCCCGTGGCCAGCACGGCGAGTCGCCGGCCGGCCCGGAGCGACGTCCCCGCTGGGGCGTGGCCGGCCGTGGGCATGCTGCGCGCCCGTCGGCCGGCACGGTCGACCACGGTGGCCGACAGGAACGGGAGGACGAGGCCGGCCCCGACGATGCCGGTCCACGGGATCTCGACGTCGGTCGGCCAGACCCCTGGCCCAAGTGGCACGTGCGGCGCCAGGGTCCGGGCCGATGTGACGAAGGCGAGCCCGCCGAGAGCAGCAGCGACCACACCCATCAGTGCGGCCTCGACGGCCGCCAGCAATCGGACGTCACGCGCGGTCAGGCCCACCAGCCGGAGGGCACTCAGGCGACGATCACGCCGCTCCGAGCCGGCCAGCGCCACGATGACGAAGAGGGAGAACACCGGCAGGAAGAAGGTGATCGAGATGAACGGTCCGCCCATCCGGACCTCGCTCGGCACCGCGAGATCGGTGAACTCGGGGTCGGCGAAGGCCGTGGTCACCCGGACGCCGTCCGCCGACAGCTCGGCGGCGGTCACGCCGGCGTAGTAGGTCAGCTCCCTCGGACCGACCAGGCCCGGCCGGGCGATCACACCGACGACGGTCCCCGGAATCCGTTCCCGCAGAACCGGGTCGACGGCCAGCAGGTCGCGCAGTGCCGGCGACACGACGAGCTGGCCGGGTCGCGGGATCTCGCTCAGCCCCGGGGGCCGGAGCTCGGACCCTCCGACCACTGCCACCTCCCGCCCACGGATCGTCTCCCCGCGGTAGGCCGAGGTGGCGGTCTCCAGCAGGAGGCCGGAGTCGGACGCCGCCGAGGCTGGCTGGGGAGTCCGAGCCGCCTGCGTGTCGCGTTGGGCCGTGGCGATCGGCAGGACCGCCAGCCCGGCCAGCAGGACGATGACACCGAGTCCCCCGATGATGCACGAGGCGACGAACTGGCGAGCTCCGGACCGCAGGCCACGCGCGGCCAACCGCAGCAGCAGTCCGGGCGGCGCGCCCTGGCGCCCACCGCGACTCATGCCGCTGCCGCCGTCGCACCGTCCACGAGACGGATGACTCGGTCGACCGCGGCGAGCCGGCTGTGGTCATGAGTCACCACCACGACCGTGATCCCCCGCTCACGGGAACGTTCCGTGAGCAGGGACATGACGACGTCGCCGTTGGCCGTGTCGAGGGCACCGGTCGGCTCGTCCGCGAAGACCACCTCCGGTCCCGCCACCAGGGCTCGGGCGACTGCGGCGCGCTGCTGCTGGCCCCCGGACACCTCCCCGGGGCAGCGAGCGGCCGACTCTGCGACACCGAGCTCGTCCAGCAGTGCGTGGGCCTCCCGCAGGGCGCGGACGCGGGATCGCCCGCGCAGCAGCAACGGAAGGGAGACGTTCTCGGCCAAGGTGAGATCCGGCACGAGATGCCCGAACTGGAGCACGAAGCCGAACCGGTCCCGGCGCAGCCTCGTGCGGTCGTCGTCGCTGAGCCGCGAGACCTCCGTGCCGTCGAGGAAGACGTTCCCGGAGTCGGGCACGACGAGGCCCGCGAGACAATGCAGCAGGCTCGACTTGCCGGAACCGCTCGGCCCCACCAGAGCCACGATCTCGCCTCGTGCCACCCCGAGGGAGACACCGCGCAGCGCCACCGTGGGGCCGTAGCTGAGGGCAAGGTCCCGCGCCTCGAGGAGCAGTGGTCCTGACGCGTCGGCGCTGCCACTCATGAGTTGCCGTTCTCTCGCCCGGACAGCGCCCGGTGAAGTCCATCGGTGCGTGTCGCGAAGCGGCACGGCTTCCGGGCGATGCGAGTGCCGGTCATGGACGCTTCCTCCGTGGGATCGGGAAGCAGCGAAGCCCATGGGCATCGTCCCCCGACGAAGCGGCGCGATCGCGCCGCAGAAGGCACACAACCACAGGGGGAACGCCTCCGCAACCGGAGCAAGGCGGGTTCCCGACCTCCATGCAGCCGGTTCTCATCAGCTCTCTCGAAGGCCCCGCCAAGAGGATGGGCGAAGGCCCCGCCAAGACGATGGGAAAAGGTGAAGGGCCCTTGGGAGTATGAGTCTCAAGGGCCCTTCGGAGTGATCGGTCGATGTGACGCTCCCGATCGACGTCTCGGATGCTCCGGTCCGGCCACTTCGTCACCAAGTGGCCTCGGCTTGCGCCGGGTGGATCTTCGTCTCCGAGCTGTCCCGCTCTCCCCGAGGGGATCGCGTAAGAGAGTTCTACGCCTCGATTCGCCGGGCGCGCAAGGGTTTCCGAAAAGATTTCTGCCGTCCACAGGACTCCGGCGTGTCGTCCACCGATCCACGAGAGTTCTCCACCGGATGCCGGCCCTTGTCCCCAGGTTGTCCCCAGCCACCTGTGGACAGCGCTGGGACGGCAACCGCCGTCACTCGACGAGGAGCCGCTCGCGGAAGAAGTCGACGACGCGCACCACCGCGGTGGGGTGCTTGTGGTCGGTGAGGGTCGCGTGGCCGGCTCCGTCGAGCTCGACGGAGATGAAGCCGTCACCGAGCTCGCGGCGCAGCGTCTCGAACCGGGTCCCCGTGATCCAGTCGCTCCGGTAGCGGACCCCGAGCACCGGGCAGCCCCGCTCGACCCGCTCCCGCACCGCTGCGAGGTCATCGGCGGACAGGTTGACGTCCGCCGCCCGGCGCGACCCGATCGGCAGCGGCGTGGCCGGCTGCGCGACGACGGGCGCGACGACGACGGGGTCGACCATCATGGCGAGCGCGAAGCCACCGGTGACGCACATGCCGATCGCACCGACGCCGGGTCCGCCCGCTGAGGCGTGGAGCTCGCGCGCCAGGCTGCGCAGCCACTCCGCCAGCGGCGCGGTGACGCCCGTGGCGAACATCGTGAACTCCCTTGTCACACAGAGCCTTGGGACGACTCGAGCCGCCTCCCACGTCCGGGGCGGCGCGTGTGCCGATCCGAAGAGGTGCGGCAGCACGACGGTGAAACCGGAGTCCACCAGCTCGTCCCCGAAGTCGATCACCTCAGGCGTGAGGCCGGGGCTCTCGTGGATGACGACGATGCCCGGGCCGCTCCCCCGCCGGTACGTGTCGTACACGGAGCCCGCCGCCTCGTGGCGGCCGCGCGTCCAGTCGGCGAGCAGGGACATGCTCCGAAAGTACAGTGAGCGCCATGTCCCGCCGCCTCTTTCCGTATGCCGCTGAGCTCGGTCCCAGCGACCGTGACCCGATCGTCGTGGCCGGGTCCGCGGAGCGGCACGCCCTGGGGCGGGAGACGGTGCTGCTGTTGGGGGTCAGCCTCGGGGCGTCGGCGATCTGGTCGGTCCTGTCCATCATCGAGAAGCTGACCCGCAACGTGCCGCTGCGGTCGCAGACGACGGCGATGAACCAGTCGGCGACTCCGGACCGGCCCTGGCTCGACCTCGCCTACCAGCTCGCGGGCATCCTCATCCAGGTCGTTCCGGTCGCGCTGGCGATCTACCTCATGGCGACGGTGCTGCGGCCGTCCGTGACGGTCGGGGCGTCACGGTTCATCGGGTTCGACCGGACGCAGCCGCTGCGTGACCTCGTCCGCGGAGTCGGGCTGGCAGCGCTCATCGGGCTGCCGGGGCTCGCCTTCTACTTCGCGGCCAAGGCGATCGGCATCAACACCAACGTCTCGGCGGCCAACCTCACCGACATCTGGTGGTCGGCCCCGGTCCTCACGCTCGCGGCCATCGGCAATGCCCTGGTCGAGGAGGTCGTCATGGTCGGCTACCTCTTCACCCGGTGGCGGCAGCTGGCCTGGTCCTGGCCGGTCGTCATCGGGGTGTCGGCGCTCATCCGCGGGACGTACCACCTCTATCAGGGTTTCGGCGGCTTCGCCGGCAACATCGTGATGGGCCTCGTCCTCGGCTACGTCTATGCCCGGACGCGTCGGGTCATGCCCCTCGTGATCTGTCACGCGCTGCTCGACATCGTCGCCTTCGTCGGCTACTCGATCCTGACCGCGCGGGGCATCACCCTCTGACCGATCTCATCCTCGGGGATGAGCGCTCGACGACCTCCGGCCGAGGCGCGGAGGCGGTGGGCTGACTCACCGTGGAGGCATGCACGCACCTGTCGCCCTCCTGGTCTCCGCCCTGTGGGCGTTCCTCCACCTCGGGCTGGCCGTCGGGCACCTCCTGGGACTCGGTGTCGCGCCGTGGGTCGACGCCGAGTCCTCAGCGCTCCATGGCCTGGCTCCCGCTGCGGTGGCCCGGCTCGTCGGGGTCCTGGCCGTGCTGGTGCTCGCCGCGCTCGGGGTGGCACTCCCGGGCTCGCCGACCCGGGCTCGCACGGCGAGCTGGGTGCTGCTCGCTGTCGGGGCCCTGACCACCTTGGTGGTCGCGGACGTGCGGTCGTTGACGCTGCTCGGCTATTTGCCCATGGTGGTGCTCGCCCTGCTGGGGGTGGAGCCGTTCGCCAGCCAGGCCGTCGGCATCCCCGGTCCCTCGTTGCTCTCCCTCTCCCACAGTGTCGGGGGCCTCGGCCTGCTCCTGACCGGGCTCGCCATGCACGCCCGGCTCCGGCCCCTGCTTCCCGCTGCCACCCGACGGCTTGGCCGCTGGAGTGTCGGCGTCGCCGTCGCCGTTCCACTCGCCTACGCATCGACCCGCGTCGCGTGGGCCCTGGGCATCCCGTTGGGGATCCGGCGCGAGTTCCTCATCGAGCTCGGCGATGCGAAGTACGCCGGTCTCGGCCTCGGTCTCTTTGCCATCCTCGGGGCCCTGCTCACGCTCGGCCTCGTCCAACGTTGGGGCGAGCGGTTCTGGTCGTGGCTACCTCTGATCGGTGGAAGACCCGTGCCGGTGTCACTCGCCGTGGTGCCCGCGCTCTTCGTCGCCATGAGCGTCGTGTCGGCCGGGATCAGCTTCGCCCGGATCATCCTCGGCGGGAGCCTCGAGCGCCTCCCCGGGGAGCCGGCGGACTGGGGCGCGTGGGCACCGGAGCTGCTGTGGATCCCGTGGGGCATCGCGCTCGGCGTCGCAGCCCTCGCCTATCGGGCCCGTCGGCAGGGCTGGGAGGAACCGCGCATGCGGGACTGAGCTCAGCGGCATACGGCATCGTTGGGCGGAGCCCGGGAGTGCATACGATGGCGCCCATGAACTCCGCCCCGGCAGTGCGCGCACGCCTGCTCGGGACTCCGGAGGACGACCTCCGGCGCGTGCCCCGCAAGAAGCGCCTCGGCACCCTGCTGACGCTCGGCTGGCTCGGTCCCCTGTTCTTCACCGCGGTCGGCGGCTTCATGCGGTTCTGGCACGTCGGCGCGCCGCACCAGCTCATCTTCGACGAGACCTACTACGTCAAGCAGGGCTGGTCCATGGTCCTGTTCGGCTACGAGATGAAGGTCGACCCCGTCCTCGAGCAGGCCAAGCAGGTCGACCAGCACTTCACGGCCAACGACCCGTTCGTGTGGGGCACCGAGGGGGACTTCGTCGTCCACCCGCCCGTCGGCAAGTGGCTCATCGGGCTCGGCGAGATCCCGTTCGGCATCCTCAACTCGCTCGGCTGGCGCTTCGCCGTGGCGCTCGCCGGGACGCTGTCGATCCTGATGCTCGGCCTCATCGCGCGGCGCCTCTTCCGCTCCGACCTGCTCGGGACCGTCGCGGCGGCACTGCTCGCCTTCGAGGGACACCACTTCGTCCACTCCCGCACCGGGCTGCTCGACATCTTCGTCATGTTCTTCGGGCTCGCGGCCTTCGGCGCCCTGCTCATCGACCGCGACCGGGCCCGGGCAGTGCTGGCCGCCCGCGTGGCCGGCGTGCCGCGTGCGTCGCTGTCCCGACTCGGGCCGTGGCTCGGCTGGCGGCCGTGGCGCTGGGTCGCCGGCGTGATGCTGGGGCTCGGGGCCGGCGTCAAGTGGTCCGGGCTGTACTTCATCGTCTTCTTCGGCCTGCTCACCGTCTTCTGGGACCTCGGCGCCCGGCGCGCGGCCGGAGTGCGCGGCTGGGTCGTCGGTGGGCTGCTCAAGGATGGGCCATTCGCGTTCGTGCAGCTCGTCGGCACCGCCCTGGTCACCTACGTCGCGAGCTGGACCGGGTGGATCCTCACCCGCGGCGGCTCGTTCCGCGACTGGGCCGAGACCCGGCCGTCCGGCGGGCTCGGCGGCCTGCTGCCCGACTGGTGGCGGTCGCTGTGGGCCTATCACCAGCAGATGTTCGAGTCGAGTGCGTCGATCAACTCGCCCCACCCCTACCAGACGAGCCCGTGGTCCTGGCTCGTGCAGGGCCGGCCGACGTCCTTCTTCTACGAGGGGCCGGTCAAGGGCTACGACGGCTGCCTCGTCGACCAGTGCAGCAAAGCCATCACCTCGATCGGCACCGTGTCCGTGTGGTGGGGCGGCACCATCGCCATCTTCGTCCTGCTCTTCCGGTGGGCGCTGCGCCGCGACTGGCGGGCCGGGGCGATCCTCTCCGGGATCGCTGCCGGATATCTCCCGTGGTTCCTCCTCGCGGACCGCACGATCTACTCGTTCTACGAGGTGGCGTTCGTGCCGTGGATCGTGCTCGCCTGCGTCTACGTCCTCGGGTTGCTCATGGGTGGTCCCGGCGCGTCCGTGGGGCGGCGGCGGTTCGGGCTGGCTGCGACCGGCCTCTTCGTGCTCGTGACCATCGGCATCTTCGCGTTCTTCCACCCGAT
The DNA here is from genome assembly GCF_028446585.1 of Intrasporangium calvum. Taxonomy (GTDB): domain Bacteria; phylum Actinomycetota; class Actinomycetes; order Actinomycetales; family Dermatophilaceae; genus Intrasporangium; species Intrasporangium calvum_A. Next base: position 19,485 of record NZ_JAPFQL010000057.1, on the reverse strand, counting down.
CTACGTCGGCGACGTCATCCCGCAGTCCGAGTGGTCACAACGGATGTGGTTCCCCAGCTGGGTGTAGCCAACGCCCGCCCGGATCATGCCAGTTCGGCAACCCCGGGGGTCCCGCTCTGGCCTCAACCCGCGGATGGGCCCGCCGCTGGCCGGCCGGTTTCATGTGGCGGCTCTCGTGGTGTTAGTCTTCCTGTCGCATCAAGGGGCTGTGGCGCAGTTGGTAGCGCGTCTCGTTCGCAATGAGAAGGTCAGGGGTTCGAATCCCCTCAGCTCCACTCTTACGAAACCCCGTCCGACCAGCGCAGACGCGCGACGTCGGGCGGGGTTTCATCGTTCTGACTTCCGACGACGGGGCCGATGTTTGCCCCCTGTTTGCCCCCGACGCGCAGAACCCCTGTTCAGACGGTCCAAACCGGCCTCGTGGGCGGTCGTGCCGAGGTGGTGCAGGTAGACCGTCGTGGCGATCGAGGCATGCCCCATCCACGCCTGGACGGTCACCGGGTCGACTCCCCGAGCCAGCCAGAGACAGGCCGGAGGAAAGCGTCCCGGGGCGTGGTGGGCTTTGAGGTTGGATCCTCGGTGCTCACGCGCCGCTGGTGATTGCGGCGGTGTCAGTATCGCTGGTCTTGTACAGCAGCGCCATGGATGCCTCGGACAGGTAGCGGCGGTCGGCGACCTGCCATTCGTCGTGCGCGTCGGCCAGGACTGCTCCGACGAGGCGGATCACGGCGGCGGCGTTCGGGAAGATCCCCACGACCCGGGCCCTTCTCTTGATCTCTCGGTTCAAGCGTTCAATCGGGTGGTTGGACCAGATCTTGGTCCAGTGGCTACGGGGGAACGCGGTGAACGCGAGGACCTCGGTCTTCACGTCGTCCATCAGCGGCCCGATCTTCGGGAACCGGACGGTCAGCTCGTCACGGACGTGGTCCCACGGGGCCGCGACCGCGTCGGCGTCGGGTTGGGCGAAGATGGTGCGGAACAGTCGGGAAAGATGCAGGTCCGCAGTTGGCTCTCGTACGCCGCCATTCCCATCATCCGACACCCCGCACGCCAAGCCACGGCTCAACGCACGTTCTAGGGTCGGGTGCGCCGCTCATGAGGGAGAGTCTGACCATGCAGCGCCTTCCGGACACTGAGATAGCCAGCCCCGAGGTGTAACTCCGGCCGCGGGCCGCGGCTCCACCTCCGGGGAGGCTCGGAGGTGGAGCATGAACACGTGGACCGTCGACGAGGCGAGCGTGATCCACTCGTGGCGCGGGTTCGAGCTGGATGTTCAGCGCATCGGCATCCTCACCGCGACACGAAGCCCCGCCCGAAGCCGTGCTCAGCCCCCAACGCGACTAGCATGACGACCACGAGGCGCGGCATAGGGCCTGCGCGCGAGAACTTGGGAGCTACAGCATGGCTGAAGACTGGGCAGACGACGTCAAGAAGTACGCAGCCAACGCCGACGACGCTGCAATTGCGGGCCTGCTCAAGAGCTACCAGCTCGTCATGAGCAACGCGGACTCCCGTTACGTGGCGCTCTCCGATCCTGACGAGCGTGCGACCGTCAAGGCCAACTTCCTCAAGAAGAAGCTCGGGCTGACCGAGGGCGACGACGTCCTCGACGCGGCGCTCGATGAAGTTGCCCAGGCTATGCAGGCTGACCGGACCAAGAGCCGTCTCACCGTTTACTACCTGCTCGCCGAGAAGTTCGGGAAGCTCGACGCCCTGAAGTGACCTGCTGAACTGCAAGACACCGGCCCTGGTCTGTACCCAGATCAAGGCGGGCACCCGCCAGCTCGCATCGGCATGCACCTCCGTTGATCTTGATCGGCAGACGACCATCGACACGGTGTGGACGTTCACGAGCACGACGACAAGGCGGCCAAGCACCCCAAGGCCTTCGCAGTGAAAAGGTCAGGGGTTCGAATCCCCTCAGCTCCACCAGCGACGAAAGCCGCCCGGAACGCACCATCGGTCGGGGCGGCTTTCTGCTTGTGCCCCGCTGATCTCGGTCGGTGCGCCTCTCGGGCTACCCCATCACAACGCGACCGGCATAGCAGTCTGGTGGAGCCCACCTTCCCCGAGGAGGGGGACTTCCCGCGAAATCGACATCATCCACACTCCAACGGTGGGCGGCGATGAGGGTGCCGGAGTGTCGCCGTTGGTGGCTGGGCCCGGGGTCATCGAGCTGGGGGCGAGCTCGGGCTGCGACCTGATGAGGGTCAGGTCTGCGTCAGTCCACGTGCCGTCAGCGATCCGGGACAGTGTGACCCGGGTCTAATCTCGAAGCGTCTCGGCGGACGCGCCTGGCGCCGCCAAGCGGTGCGGTGAAGGCGATGATTCCCAGCATCGCCAGGAGGATTCTCTTGCGCAGGTTTCCCCTTCACATGTCCCTTGCGGGGCTGGGTTCCCTGTTGGCCCAGCCCGCCCACCTTCACCGAGCATCCCCTCGGCCGCCACTTGGAACTTCCGGCCTCCTAGGTCTACTGATAAACGTGCACAGGAGGCGGACGCCACAACCCGCCCTTAGAAAGCCCGAGCGGACGCCGCGCCCCCACGCGGGCCTCCTGAGTTTCATGGGACTCTCAGTCATGGTCGGGCTGGCCCAAGCCTTGAACCTCGTGCGAACCCCCGATGACGGGGGACGACTCCTCCTCGTGGTCCTCGCAGGCGTCGGCTTCGTTGTCGCGCTCACGCAGCTGCCGGCGGAGCGAAGGTTGCTCGACCGCCACTGGAGCCGCTCACCCGAGGGGGTCGATCATCGTCATCCCGGTGGGTGTCGCGCGGTCCATGACGGGCAGCAGCCGAGCGGCCTCCTCCAGCCCGACGACCCGCTCGACGAGCGACTCGGGCCGCAGCTCCCCAGAAGCGATGAGAGCCAGCATCGCCGGGTAGTCCACCGCAGCCATCCCGTGCGAGCCGAGCAGGTCGAGCTCCCAGGCGATGACCCGTCCCATCGGCACACGCGGATGACCGTCGACTGCGGGCAGCAGGCCGACCTGGACGTGGCGACCCCGACGCCGCAGCGACAGGATCGCGTTGGCGCACGTCGCCTCGCTGCCGACGGCGTCGACCGCCACATGGCTGCCGCCGGAGGTCACCTCGTGAACCGCAGCCGGCACGTCCGACACGCCGGCCACGACCACCGCGTCCGCGCCCAGCTCTTCAGCTGCAGCCAGCGCCCCTGCGTTGCGGTCCACGGCGACGACCCGCGCGCCCAGGGCCTTGGCGATCATCACCGTGGAGAGGCCGACGCCGCCGGCGCCGACCACGGTCACCCACTCACCTGCCTGCACGGCCGCCCGCCCGGTCAGCGCCCGCCACGCCGTGGCAAACCGGCACCCCAGAGCCGCGGCCGCCTCAAAGGAGACCCCGTCCGGCACCGCGACCAGGTTGGTGTCCGCGGCGTGCAGAGCGACATACTCCGCGAACGACCCCCAGTGCGTGAAACCGGGCTGCTCCTGCGCGGGACAGACCTGCGCCTGTCCGGAGAGGCACCACTCGCACCGGCCGCAGCCCTCGACGAACGGCACGGTCACCCGGTCGCCGACCGACCAGTTCCGCACCCCGCCCCCGACCGCGGACACGACACCGGCCAGCTCGTGCCCCGGCACGTGCGGCAGCGCAATGTCGTCGTGCCCGGCCCAGGCGTGCCAGTCGCTGCGGCACAGCCCGGTGGCGCGGAGCTCGACCACGACCCCGCCCGCCGGCGCCTCAGGCGGGGACACCTCCCGGACCTCGGGGGTCGCACCGATCTCGTCATAGACCACGGCTCGCACGGCTTGCTCCTCTCGTTGCCGACGTCGCTGACGATACGCAGCCGCGTCGGCGCACTAGCCTCGGGATCATGAGGCGGGCCTTCGTCGGTGTGTCGGGGTGGCGCTACCCGCGCTGGCGCGGCGACTTCTACCCCAAGGGTCTGCGCCAGAAGGACGAGCTCACCTACGCGGCCGACCGGATGACCTCGGTCGAGATCAACGGCTCGTTCTACTCGCTGCAACGACCCAGCTCCTACGCGGCGTGGCGCGAGGCCACGCCGGAGGACTTCGTCTTCGCCGTCAAGGGCGGCCGCTACATCACGCATCTCAAGCAGCTGCACGACGTCGAGACCCCGCTCGCCAACTTCTTCGCGTCGGGTGTCCTCGCGCTCGGCGCCAAGCTCGGTCCCGTCCTCTGGCAGCTCCCAGCCCGTATGCCGCTGAGCCCGGACCGCCTCGAACGCTTCCTCGCGTTCCTCCCGCGCTCCCACGCCGACGCGGCCAAGCTCGCAGCGCAGCACGACGACAAGTTGGCCGAGGACCGGGTCGCCACCGAGGCCCTCGTCGACGCCCCGATCCGGCACGCCCTGGAGCCGCGGCACGAGAGCTTCGACACTCCGCAGGCCCGCGCCCTGCTCGCCGAGCACGACATCTGCACCGTCGTGGCCGACAGCGCCGGCACGTGGCCGCGGATGCACGACGCGACGAGCGACTTCCGCTACGTGCGCCTCCACGGTGAGACAGAGCTCTACGCGAGCGGCTATACCGACGACTCCCTCGACCGCTGGGCCGCGCAGGTGCGGCGCTGGCTCGACGGCGGGCACGACACCTACGTCTACTTCGACAACGACGCCAAGGGGCACGCCCCGCACGACGCCGAGCGGCTGCTGGACCGGCTGCTCGACACCGGGCACGACTGACTCGGCCAAGACACCCACCGAGCTTGGCCGCGAGAGCGAGCCCAGCGGCATACCGTGTCCTCGTGACCGACAACGCGATCCCGCCTCGCCCCGCTGACCCGGCCCCAACCTCCCCGGTCCCACCCGCGGTCCGCGCGGCCAGCGAGTGGTCGCTGCGCCTGCTCGTCATCGGGGTGGGGCTCTACGTCGCCACGCTGCTGCTGCGGGAGTTCTCGCAGATCGTCGTCCCGCTCCTCGTGGCGCTGCTGCTCGCGGCGATGCTCGTCCCGATCAGCCGGCGACTCAAGCGGGTCATGCCGGTCGGGCTCGCCGCCGGCAGCACCGTCGTCGGGGTCATCGTCCTCGTCAGCGCACTGTTCACCCTCATCGGGCAGCAGTTCAGCAGCGGGTTCTCCGAGCTGACCGCTCAGCTCGCCGTCGGTCTCGAGCAGATCCGCGACTGGGTGCGCACGACCTTCAGCATCAGCGACTCGGAGTTCGACACGTACTTCGAGAGCTTCCGCGACAGCGTCAGCAGCTCCGGCAACCTCGGCAAGACGGCCGCCGACGTCGGCCTGACCGCGACGCACTTCATCGCCGGCATCTTCATCGCCCTCTTCGCGCTCTTCTTCTTCCTCTACGACGGCCCGCGCATCTGGTCCTGGCTCGTCCGGCTCTTCCCCCGCGTGGCGCGGTCCCGGGTCGACTCGTCCGGGCGGATCGCCTGGGACCAGCTGTCGGCCTTCGTCCGGGCGACGATCATCGTGGCGCTCGTCGACGCGGTCGGCATCGCCCTCGGCGCGACGATCCTCCAGGTGCCGTTCGCCTTCGCCATCGGCGTGCTCGTCTTCCTCTTCGCCTTCATCCCGATCGTCGGCGCCCTCCTGTCGGGCGCGGTCGCGGTCATCCTCGCGCTCGTCGCGCACGGCTTCGGCGTGGCGCTCATCATGCTGGCCGTCGTCATCGGCGTGCAGCAGCTGGAGTCGCACGTCCTGCAGCCGCTGCTGCTCGGCCATGCGGTCAGCGTCCACCCCCTCGCCGTCATCCTGGCGATCGCCGCCGGGTCCACCGTCGCCGGCATCGTCGGGGCGCTCGCGGCGGTGCCGCTGGCCGCCGTCGTCAACGCCGTCGGCAAGCACCTCCTGCTCAAGGAAAGCGAAGCGGAGCTCGAGGAGGAGCTGGAGGAGTCAGCCGAGGAAGGGTCGGCTCCGGCCAAGCCCTAGGCGGCCCTACTGGCTGACGGCGCGCCGGGCGAAGAGCGCCCGGTCGTCCAGCTCGTCCGCCTCGTCGGCGAACTCCGGGGTGTCGAAGACGTCCGCGGGCACGCCGTCCGCGGTGAACCGCGGCTCCGCCTTGGCCTTCATCGCATACGTCGGCGTCGGCACGGGGACGGGACTCCACGTGCCGGGCGCGGGCGGCTCGGTCGCGACGGGCGCTGCCGGCTCGCTCGCCTGCACGTCGAACACCACGTCGTATGCCGCTGAGCCGGCTTCCGCTGCCACCACGCCGCCCATTGCGGCGGGCTCGGCGACGACCTCGCTGACGGTCACTGCCGCTGCGGCCACGACGGCCCTGGCTGCAGCCGACTGCGCGGCGACGGGCTCGGCCGGGGTGGCCGCCGGCTCCACCGCATAGCGGTGCGGCTCACGGATGACCTGAGTCATGTCGCTCGACAGGACCGGCTCCGGAGCCGGCCGACGCCGGCGGCGCTCCTGACGACTGGCGGCGCGGGCGTGCTCGGCCTGCTCGACGCGCGCCTCGCTGCGCAGCCAGACGAGCACGGCCACGAACGTGAGGATGGCGACGGGCACGGGCAGCCAGCTGAGCACGCCGAGGACGGCGAGCGTCACCGAGACGGGGATCCACAGCAGGGAGACGAGGAGCACGGCGGCACGCACTCGACGCTGGACATGGCTGGCCGGGCGGGCTGCGCTCATGGGTTCCACCTCGTGGTCGGTGCGGGGGTGCCGGGTCGGCTGGCTCTGGAGCCGTGCGGGCTCAGGCTGCGCCGGTGCTGGGGCCTCGAGATCGGAAGGGCGCCGGGCGACGAGCGGAGAGCGACGTCGCGAGACCGCGGCCGGCACCGCGCGCTTCACGTCGACCGTCGTGCGCACGACCCGGGCCGGCGTCACGGACCAGGAGCGCGGGCGGGGCTCGGACAGGTCAGGACCGGGCAGGACGGACCGCTTCTCCAGGACTCGCATCGCCTCGGTGAAGTCGTCGACCGAGCGGGTCGCTGCGGCGTCCTCGCGGCGACGGGACCAGAGCTGGAGCAGCACGGCAGCCCAGATCGCCACGATGACGACGAAGATGAGACTGCTCGCGGGCACGAACCCCACGGTAGGTGTCAGCGTGAGCGAGGGCATGCACATTCAGTGCGTGTCGCGCAAGTGGCGGAAGTTACAAGTGTGACAACCGGGAGAGCAGCGTCTCCCCCTGCAGGTCCTCGACGGTGACGGCGAAACTGAGGTGGTCCCGCCATGCTCCATCGATGTGCAGGTAGCGCTCACGCACCCCCTCCTCGCGCAGCCGAAGCCGCCGCACCAACGCGAGGGAGCGGGCGTTGTCGAGCCGGATGTTGACCTCCACCCGGTGCAGACCTGCTGGCCCGAGCGCGTGGTCGAGGGCGAGGGCCAGCGCTCTGGTGGCGATGCCCTGGCCTGACGCCGACTCCGCCAGCCAGTAGCCGGCCGCCGCGGACTGCTGGGCTGCCCGCGCCACGCCGAAAAGGTGCACCTGGCCGACGATCCGACCGTCGACCTCGATGCACCAGGGCATGGCGCGGTCCGCCGCCGCCTCGCGGTCGAGGTCCGCCACGAACTGCCGATAGGACGTAGGTGGCCTGGTGCGGGCCCCCGGCGGCAGCGTCGGCTCCCAGGGGCGGACGTGGTCGGCGTTCTCACGCCGGAGGTGGTGCCACTCCTCCTCATCGTCGACCCGCAGCGGGCGCAGGACCACGGCAGGCTCCGCCGAGCGGTCCCGCAGCACGACCGGCCACGGCGCGAGCTGGGGCGTGCGGCGCCACGGTGCCCTCATTGGTCGCTCCCCTCAGTGGTCTCCGCCGGGCAGCTGCTGGAGCACGTGCCCCATGATCCCCTCGAGCACGTCGAGCCCGTCGTTGACGCCACCCCGCGAGCCTGGCAGGTTGACGACCAGGGTTGGCCCGGCGATGCCGACGAGCCCTCTCGACAGCATGGCGGTGGGCACGCCCTTGGCCACCCCCGCGGCCCGCATCCCCTCGGCGATGCCGGGAACGAGCCGGTCGAGCAGGGGCCGCGTCTGCTCCGGAGTGACGTCAGTGGGCGTCAGTCCCGTGCCACCGGTCGTGATGACGACGTCCGGCTCCGACGCGAGGACGTCACGCAGCGCGAGACCGAACTCGTCACCGTCCGGGACGACGATCGGCTCGCCGGCGCTGAAGCCCCACGTGCGGACCCGCTCGACGATGACTGGCCCGGACCGGTCCGGATAGACCCCCGCGGCGGCGCGCGTCGATGACGTGATCACGACGGCCCTCCTGCCGGCCCCCACCAGCTCACCCTCGGTGGCCTCACTCATGCCAGTCACCCGATCGTCCTCCTGACTTTGCTGTGACCCGGACGTCCGTGATGCGTCCGTGCTTGTCGACGGCCTTGACCATGTCGATGAGCGCGAGCGCCGCAACGCTCACGGCGGTCAGGGCCTCCATCTCGATGCCGGTCCGGTCGGCCGTGCGGACCGTCGCGACGAGGTCGACCCCGTCGTCGGCGACGGTGAGGTCGACCTCGACGCCGTGCACCGCGATGGGGTGCGCGAGCGGGATGAGCTCGGGCGTGCGCTTGACCGCCTGAATGCCGGCGATGCGCGCCACGGCGAGGGCGTCTCCCTTGGGCACGGCACCGGAGCGCAGGGCGTCGATGGCGGCCGCGCTGAGCAGGACTCGGCCCCTGGCCGTCGCCTCCCGTGCCGTGACGGCCTTGGCCGAGACGTCGACCATGTGCGCGGTGCCGTCAGCTCGCACGTGGGTCAGTGCGGCAGCCGGGGTGCCGGGGCGGTCGTCGGCGTCAGGGGTCTCGTCAGGCACCCGGTCATCATGTCACCGCGCGCGGGCTCGGTCCGACGTCCCCCGTGCTGCCGGACCCGCCCGCCGCTCCCCCCGCCGCTCCAGTGCGGCTCCCGTGCGGCTCCCGCCGAGGAGTGCGCACTTCTTGCTCCGGTGCACTCGCCCCGCAGCGGTGCGCCGTGCACCACGCACCCCTGCGGCTCTCCGTGCCTGAGACCAGAAGTGCGCACTTCTGGATCGCCGCGTGACAGGGGCGGGAGGGCTGGGAGGCACGTCCGAGCGGGTGGAGCTCAGCGGCATACGGGAAGGAGTGTTCAGTCGTCGAGGACGATGACGTCGACGGCCTCGCCAGCCACGAGGTCGACGGTGTCCTCCGGGACGACGAAGAGGGCGTTGGCGCGAGACAGGTCGGCGACGAAGTGCGAGCCCTGCCCGGCGACGGGCGTGCACATGAGCGCCCCCTCCGAGTTGCGCCTGACGACGGCGCGACCGAACTGACGTCGCCCCTCGAAGGACCGCAGCCCTGCCGTGAGCGTCGCCGAGCGGATCCGGCGCTTCTCCGGGGTGCGGCGCATCAGCCGGCGCAGCGCGGGCCGCACGAAGACCTCGAAGGAGACGAACGACGACACGGGGTTGCCTGGCAGCGCGAAGAGCGGGACCCGGCGTCCGTCCGGGGCAGCGAGGTAGCCGAAGCCCTGCGGCTTGCCCGGCTGCATGGCGACCCTGACGAAGTCGACGCCCTGGTCGGCGAGTGCGCTCTTGACGACGTCGTAGGCCCCCATCGACACGCCGCCGCTCGTCACGACGACGTCGGCGGTGGCGAGGACCTCGTCCAGCGCGGAGAGCAGCTCGGCGTCGGTGTCCCCCACGGCCGCGCGGATCTCGGCCGACGCGCCCGCCGAGACGGCAGCCGCCCACAGCATCGGCGAGTTGGAGTCGTGGATCTGGCCCGGGCCCAGGGGCTCCCCCGGCGGGACGAGCTCGGCGCCCGTGGACAGGACGACGACGTGCGGACGACGGTGCACCTCCACCGACGCGTGACCGCAGGCGGCGAGCAGGGCGATGGTGCGCGGCCCGATGACGTCACCGGCCGACACGATCACCGCGCCCTCGGAGACGTCCTCCCCGCTGGGCCGGATGTAGCGACCCTGCGGGACAGCCGCGCGGCAGAGGACCTCACCCTCGGCTGCACCGTCCGTGTCCTCGACGGCGATCACCGCATCGGCCCCCGACGGGATCGGGGCACCGGTCATGATGCGGGCCGCCTCGCCTGGCCCGACGGTGCAGGTGGGCGCGGTGCCGGCGGCGACCTCGCCGACGAGCCGCAGCCGCACGGGCGTCGTGTCGGCGCCCTGGAGGGAGGCGGCCTGGACGGCATAACCGTCCATCGACGAGTTGTCGAAGGACGGCAGGCTGACCCGCGACCGCACCCCCTTGGCGACGACGAGCCCGAGGGCCTCGGTGAGCGGCACGCTCGCGGAGGGCGCCGGCTCGAGGGTCGAGAGGATCGCTCGGAGGTGCTCGTCGACGGTCCGGAGGCCGTCCCCCTTGGCGCGGGACGGACGCGTGTCCGCCGTCGCCTCGACCGGCCCCTCGAGCACCGCGTTGTCGTGCACGCGGCGCAGGCCGTCGACAAGGACGTCGCCGACGCAGCGGACGTTGCGGCCGAAGACGGGGTCACCGATGACCCGCAGGCTGGTGCACTCGAGCATCGACGGGACGCCGTGGGGGAACCGCTGCTCGAAGCCCTGGACGAGCCGGTAGGCGGAGTCGAGGTCGACGAACGGCTCGGGCCCCTCGCCGACCGCGACGAGGTGGTGCCGCTCGTCCAGGACGAAGTAGTCGGAGCGGACCACGAGCAGGTCGTTGGTCGTCTTCACGGGCCGGAACCGCGTGCGCGGCACGAGCAGGGCCTCGGACCCCTCGAACACCTCGATCGCGGCACCCATCGCCGACTCGAGCTGCACCACCTCGGGCGAGGTCGGGTCCGCCGGGTCGACGGTCTTGCGGTTGATGATGATGGGCAGGCCGAGGACGCCGTTGCGCTCAGCCATCCGGTCGCGCAGGACGGCCAGGTCGACCCAGATGTTGTTGGCGTTGAAGGTGTGGTGCCGACGGATGTCGGCGAAGAACCGCTCCTCCCCCTCGGCGACCATGGCCGTGTCCCGCAGGATCAGCCGGCCGTCGGACTTGCGGCGCGCGAGGTGGCCGCCCTTGCGGTCGCTCTTGGTCCGGTCGCAGACCTCCGCGACGAACGGCAGGCCGTGCTCGACCATCCAGGCCGCGACCTCAGGGTCACAGGTAGCCCCGAGGTTGTCGGAGTTGGAGATGAACGCATAGCGGATCCCCTTGTCCAGCAGGCTGTCCAGCACCCCGGACGTGACGAGGGAGACATAGATGTCGCCGTGGCCGGGCGGGCACCACTCGAGCTCGGGGTCCTGTGGCCAGTCGACCGGGGTGAGCGAGTCGGCGAGGAGCTTCGGCTCGGCGCTCTGGATGAAGTCGAGCGGGAGCCCGTCGACCGGGAGCGTGGGGTACTTCGCGAGGATCTCGAGGGACTGCTCCGAGGTCCGGAACGAGTTCATCAGGATGAGCGGCAGCTCGACGTCCCACTCCTCGCGGAGCGCGAGCACCTGCCGGGCGATGATGTCGAGGAAGGTCAGGCCGTCCTTGACCTCCAGCGCCGACTTGGCACCGCTCATCCCCATGCTCGTCCCGAGCCCGCCGTTGAGCTTGATGACCGCCGTCTGGCTCAGGGCCAGCCTGGCGTCCTCGTCGGAGAAGCGGACCTCACCCAGCGCCTGGATGTCGCGCAGCGGCTCGATCGTGTCCTCGGGGACGGTGCCCTGGGCGCCCTCCTCGAGCTGTCGGTAGTAGTGCTCGAAGACCGTGATGGCCTCAGGTCCGATGCCTCGGTCCCGCATCCGCTCGACGGCTCGCGCCATCCCCTGGTGACTCATGGGGTCACCTTACGATGGACCGCATGCGCGCCCGGGAGCAGCACGAGAGGAGCGGCAATGGCCGTTGAGCAGACACCCGACGAGCCGGTCGCCACGAAACGCGAGATCCGGCAGGCCGCCCGACGCCGGAGGTCGACGCTGGCCCGGGACACCGACGCAGAAGCAGCCGGTGAGGCGATCGCTGACGCGGTGCTGCGCTTCGTGCCCGAAAGCGCCGACGATCCCCTGCGGATCGCCGTCTACGAGTCGCTCCCCGACGAGCCGCCGACCGGACCGCTGATCGCCGCCCTCCTGGCGGCCGGTCACGAGGTCATCGTGCCCATCGTCCTCGACGACTTCTCGCTCCAGTGGACGTATGCCGCTGAGGGCACCGTCGGCGACCACGCGACGGTCGCGCGCCTCCCGAAGGATGCGCCTCCTTCCGCGGACGGCCGGCCCTGGCTGGGGGTGGACGCGCTCGCCACGTGCGATCTCGTGGTGACGCCGGGGCTGTCCGTCGACCGGCACGGTGCTCGGTTGGGCCAGGGCGGCGGCTGCTACGACCGGGCCCTGCGGCACCGCGACCCGGCGGCGCCCGTGATCACGCTGCTGCACGAGGGCGAGCAGAGTGAGGCGGACCTGCCCCGCGAGTCGCACGATGCGCTCGTCGACGGGTATGTCACGACGAGCGGCCGGGTCGTGCGGACCGCGGCTGCCGGAGGGCCGGGGGCGGGTCAGCCGGTCGGCTGACCCGGCGGCACGAGGGTCAGGTCGTTCTCTGCTGCCGAGGCAGCCGCCTCGAGCGTGAAGGGCCACGGGAACTGCTCGTTGGCGGCCCAGGCGTCGATCTGGTCGGCGTAGTGCGGGTTGTAGGCGTGGCCGGACTGGCCCGTCGCGTTGACCCAGAGGGACCGGTCGAGGTCGGCGAGGTCGACCACCATCCGCATCGACGGCCCTGCCGTCACCTCGTAGCCGGAGCTCGAGGCGTCCCAGCTCGTGGCGTTGACGATGCCGTTGCCGCCGCCGAGCTCGATCCCGCCGCGGTTGAAGATGTCGCGGACGAACTCCGGGGCCGACTCGGTGCCAAGCACCCGGTGCTCGAGGTTGAGCTGGTGCAGCCGCCCCCAGCGCCAGGTCGCGGGCACCTTGCCGAGCTTGCGGGCGAGGTCGAGGCGCGCGTCGACGAGCGCCCGCTTGAGGATCTCGCCCGAGCCCTCGGTGACACCCGGGGTGGTCTTGTCGTCCCACCAGGCGTTCTTGGGGTCCTTGAGCAACTGCTCGAGGACGAGCATCCACCGGCTGCCCCCGGAGGCCGCCATGTCCGGCGGGAGCTCGTCGAAGGTGTATTCGAGGAGGTGCTTCCACACGGCGTTGTAGTAGGCGGCCGACGCCGAGTCGCGGGTCTTGTCCGCCGGCTGGCTCCCGTCCCAGTCGCGCAGGAGCAGCTGGGCCTGGGCGGTGAAGTCGTCCACCTCGACGCCGAGCAGGTGCTCGACCAGCACCGGGGCGAAGGTGTTGCGGCTGTCGCCCTGGATCTGGCTCATCCGCTCCGGTGACACCTTCGCGGACCCGGCGAGCAGGGTGCGGATCCGCTCGGCGCGGAAGCCGTAGTCCCACACGGCCGTGAGGAACGGCCGCTGGCTCGACGTCACGGCCTGGTTCGCCGTGACGATGAAGCCCTCCGTGGGGTCGAGGACGTAGGGCAGGTCGTCGAACTCCACGAAGCCGCGCCAGTCCCACTGGCTGTCCCAGCCCGGGGCCGGCCACGAGCCGGGCACCGCACCCGGGGTGGCCGAGCGCCGGATCGGGAAGAGGCCGGGGGTCTGGTAGCCGATGTGCCCGTCGGTGTCGGCATAGACGAGGTTCTGGGCGGGGACCGCGAAGAGCGATGCGGCATCCCGGAAGTCGTCCCATCCGGTGGCCGTGTTGAGCGCGAAGATCGCGTCGGCGGTCCGGGTCGGCGTCAGGGCCGTCCACGCGAGGGAGACGGCGTAGCGGTTGGACTGGGCCACGCCGCGCACCGCGGTCTGGTCCCCGCTCTCGGCGATGGCCGGCACTGCGTCCGACAGGACCGGGCCGTGCACGGTGCTGCGCACCACGATCTCGACATCGGTGCCCCCGGCGACCTTGATCGTCTCGCGGCGGGTCTCGAGCGGCACCTGGCTGCCGTCGCGCAGGTAGGTCTCACCGCTGACCTGCTCGAGGTAGAAGTCGGTCACGTCGGCACCGAGGTTGGTGAAGCCCCAGGCCACCTTGGCGTTGTGGCCGATGACGACGCCCGGCAGGCCGGAGAAGGAGAACCCCGAGACCTGGAAGGGGCACTCCGCCGAGACAGTGCGGCACTGGAGGTTGACCTGGGTCCAGACGCTCGGGATGCCGAGGGCCAGATGCGGGTCGTTGGCCAGCAACGGCTTGCCCGTCGTCGTGCGGTCACCCGCGACGACCCAGGAGTTCGACCCGACACCGTCGCCCTCGCCGATGAGCGTGGGGATCGCCGCGACGGCTGCCGCGGCGGCCTCGAAGGCGCTCTGGCCCTCCTTGAGGAGGGACGTGGGGACGGCGGAGGCGGCCTGCTGCGCGTCCGCCGCACGCGGGCGCCAGTCCTCCTCGGAGAGGATCGGCTGGTTGCGGTCGAACGGATAGGGCGGGTAGAGCAGCTCGATCTGCTTCTGCGACGTGCGCCCGCCGCGGGAGAGCCGCGCGCGGGCCAGCTCGTCCTCGTAGTCCGCCTTGAGGTCCCAGGCCATGGCCTTGAGCCACGCGAGCGAGTCGACCGGCGTCCACGGCTCGACCCGGTAGCCGGGGACGCTCCAGTCGAGCACCTGGTACTCGAGCGCGAGGTCGGCGGGTGACTCCGCCTGCCTGATGTAGGCGTTGACGCCATCTGCGTACGCCTGGAGGTACTGACGCGTCTCCGGGGCCAGGCGCGGCAGCTCCTGCTCGGCGACGCGCCGCCAGCCCATCGTCCGGATGACGCGGTCGGTCTCGATGCCCCCCTCGCCGACGAGCTCGGACAGCCGGCCCGCCGTGATGTGGCGACGAAGGTCCATCTCGAAGAAACGGTCCTGGGCGCTGACGTAGCCCTGCGCCCGGAAGAGGTCGTTGGCCGTGTCCGCGACGATGGTCGGCACGCCCCGCGCGTCGCGCGAGACCGTCACCCGCCCCGTCAGTCCCTCGACCTCCAGCTCCCCCGTCGTCTCGGGAAAGGGCCGACGCACGGTGGAGACAGCGAGAATCGTGAGCGCCACCAGCGCGACGACGACCAGGACGACGACCGACAGGACGATTCGGCGGGCGAGGTGAGCTCGGGGCACGCCAAGAGCCTAGGCCACCCGGCGGAGAGCTGTGGGACGCGTGGAGGGCCACGCCCGGACGCGAGCGAGCCCAGCGGCATACGAATGGTTTGATGGGGGTCACCGCCACCCTGAGGAGCCGCCGTGGTCGCGCTCACGTCCGTCACCTCGTCGGGGATGACCCTCGACGACCTGACGCGCGTGCTGCTCATCGGCTCCGTCGTCCTGCTCGTCGCCGTCGCCGCCGTGCGACTCTCCGTGGCATCGGGGATGCCGTCGCTGCTCATCTATCTCGGCATCGGTCTCGCGCTCGGCAATGCCGGAGCCGGCATCGAGTTCTCCGACGCGTCCACGACCCGGGTCCTCGGCTACGCCGCCCTCGTCCTCATCCTCGCCGAGGGTGGGCTGACGACGAAGTGGAGCAACATCCGCCGCTCGGTCGCGCCCGCTGCGCTCCTGTCGACCGTCGGCGTCGTCGTGTCCGTGCTCGTCGTCGCCGCGGTCGCGCACACCCTGCTCGACCTGTCGTGGACGATCTCCCTGCTCCTCGGCGCCGTCCTGGCGTCCACCGATGCGGCTGCCGTCTTCGCCGTGCTGCGCAACGTGCCGATCCCCCGCCGGCTGAGCGGCATGCTCGAGGCCGAGGCCGGCTTCAACGACGCACCGGTCGTGCTTCTCGTCGTGGCCCTCTCCGCGCAGGGCCTGCCCGGCGCCGAGCCGCGGCCGTGGTGGGAGCTGCTCGGCGCCGTGCTCGCCGAGCTGGCCGGAGGCGCCGTGGTCGGCCTGGCCGTCGGCTACCTCGGCGGGGTGGCCCTGCGACGCGTCGCCGGCGGGTCGTCCGCGCTGTTCTCGATCGGGGTCGTCACCCTCACCGTGCTCGCATACGCCGCGGGGGCCGCCGTTCACGTGTCCGGCTTCCTCGCGACCTACTTGGCTGCGCTCGTCCTCGGCAACATGGGGCTGCCCAACCGCACCTCGTTCCAGAGCTTCGCGACCGCCCTCGGCTGGATCGCCCAGATCGGCCTGTTCGTCCTGCTCGGGCTGCTCGCCGACCCGTTGCGCCTCGACGAACAGCTCGGCAACGCCGTCGTCATCGGCCTCGTCCTGCTCGTGCTCGCCCGACCGCTGTCGGTGCTCGCGTCGACCGTGTGGTTCCGGATGCCGTGGCGGGACATGGCGTTCCTGTCCTGGGCCGGGCTGCGCGGCGCCGTGCCCGTTGTCCTCGCCACCGTTCCCCTCGTCGCGGGCACGCCGAACACCGGCTGGATGTTCGACCTCGTCTTCGTCCTCGTTGTCGTCTTCACCATCGTGCAGGCGCCGCCCCTGCCCTGGGTCGCGCGGCGCCTCGGCCTCACCGAGCCGGTGCACTCGATCGACGTCGCCCTGGAGAGCACCCCCCTCGTCGAGATCGGCGCCGACGTGCTCACCGTCAATGTCGGCGACGAGTCCAGGCTGCACGGCGTCGCCATCTTCGAGCTGCGGCTGCCCAAGGGGGCCATGGTCACCCTCGTCGTGCGGGGCGGCGAGAGCTTCGTGCCCGAGCAGCACACGACGGTCCGGCACGGCGACCAGCTCCTCGTCGTCACCCCGTCGAGCGCCCGCCAGGCAACGGAGCAGCGGATCAGGGCTCTGAGCCGCGAAGGGCGCCTCGCCGGTTGGGGAAACAGTGCCTCCGAACGCGCCCGTAGACTTGGTGGGAACCCCCGACGTCTGACCTGAGGTATCCCGTGCCCACCTACACATACGCCTGCACCGAGTGCGGGCACGCCTTCGACATCCGGCAGTCGTTCACCGACGACCCGCTCACCGACTGCCCAGAGTGCGCCGAGGGCCGGCTCCGCAAGGTGATCCACCCGGTCGGCATCGCATTCAAGGGGTCCGGCTTCTACAAGACCGACTCACGTGCGAGTGGCAGCGGGTCGAGTGCGTCCGCGGCGAAGAGCACGGACGCCAAGAGCGGGGACACGAAGCCGGCCCAGGCCACGACCACCGAAGGCACGAGCACCGCCGCGAAGCCGGCCGCCTCAGGGGGGTCCGCGGGGTCCGCGGGGTCCGGTGCGGCGGCCGCCTCCACCCCCTCCTGACGGGAGTCGATGTGATCGATCGAGGTGTGCCTCGATCGATCACATCGAATCGGCGAAGGGGTCACTGTCGTCCACATCCCCTTGCCGGATGCTGTCGTCGTCCCCAACCTCTGGGTCGGGCCCGGTGGTGACCCGCTGCGGACCTAGGCTGCGGACATGACCTCGCAGACCGCCCTCACGCCGTCAGACGTCGCCGCCGAGATCGGAGTCATCGGCGGCTCCGGGCTCTACGACTTCCTCGACGACTACGAAACGGTGACCGTCACCACCCCGTTCGGCCCGCCCAGCGACCCCCTCGTCGTCGGCGAGGTCGAGGGTCGCACTGTCGCGTTCCTCGCGCGGCACGGCACCGACCATCGCTACCAGCCCCACCGCGTCAACTACCGCGCCAACCTCTGGGCGCTACGAGCCGTCGGCGTGCGCCAGATCCTCTCGCCCTGCGCGGTCGGGTCGCTGCGGCCGGAGTACGGCCCGGGCACCATCGTCGTCCCGGACCAGGTCGTCGACCGGACGTGGGGACGGCAGCACACCATCTATGAGGGGGAGGGCGAGGTCGTGCACGTCGGGTTCGCCGACCCCTACTGCCCCAACGGGCGACAGGTCGCCGTCGACGCCGCGCGCGTGTCCGCGCTCGAGGTGGTCGCCGGCGGGACCCTCGTCGTCATCAACGGGCCGCGATTCTCCTCGCGCGCCGAGTCCCTCATGCACCAGCAGCTGGGCTGGGACATCGTCGGCATGACGACGATGCCGGAGGCCGCGATCGCCCGTGAGCTCGCGCTCTGCTTCACGACCGTGGCCATGGTCACCGACCTCGACGCCGGCGTGGATGGTGGCGAGTCGGTCACCCACGAGGAGGTGATGCGCGTGTTCGCCAAGAACGTCGAGAGCCTCAAGAGCGTGCTGCGGGACGCCATCGGGCAGCTGCCCGCCCATGAGGACGACGCGACGGCCACCTGCGACTGCCGGCGCGCCCTCGACGGCATCGCGCTCCCCTTCCCCCTCCCCTGATGCGGCTGCTTCCCGTTCTCGGTCGAGCCCGGCCGAGTGCGCTGCGGGCTGCCCCGAGCGGTGCTGCGCTCAGGCGGGCGCGCCCCGGATCTCGGCTGCAACGCACCCGGCGCGCCCGGTTGCGCCGGTGGGTCGCCGCCGGTCTCGTCGGCCTCGCCGTCGCCGTCGGTCTCTCCGCTGTGCGGCCGAGAGGCCCTGTCGAGCCGGGCCTGGCCACGGTCGTGGCGTCCCGGGCCATCGCGGCGGGCGCGGTCATCACGCCTGCCGATGTCCGGGTCGAGATCCGGCGCTCGGACCAACGCCCCGAGTCCGCTGCCGCCGACCTCGGGGCAGTCGTGGGGCGCCGGACCGCGGCCCCGATCGAGTCCAGAGGAGTGATCACCGACGAGCGCCTCTCCGGCGCTGGACTGCTTGCCGGCCGGGCAGACGGCCGCGTCGCCATGACGGTGCCGGTCATGGCGATCGCGCTGTCCGGAGTCATGGCTGGTGGTCGGGTCGACCTGTATGCCACCGGCACCGGTGAGCAGGTCGTGTCCGGCGCCCCGGTGCTGGCGGTCCTGGGCGGGCCGGCCGGCAGTTCGGCTGCCTCCGGTTCAGGGGTGGCGACCGGAGGTGGCGGCGAGGCGACAGCAGATGGGCCGGTCGGCGCCCCGCTCGACTGGGACCAGAACGGCGAGCCGGGCGTCACCGTCGCCGTCTCAGCGGCCGAGGCGAGGTTGATCGCGACCCACCTCAGCGCCCTCAGTGCCGGGGAGAGCTTCGTCCTCGCCCTACAGCCGAACTCCTGATCCCACCGTCCGGACGCCAATCGAATGAAGATTGGACAAACGGACGAATCCGAGGACGCGCCTGCCCCAGTTCCCGAGCAGTCCTCGCTAGGTTGGCGAGTCGACAGGCCTCCAGCCGGAGGTCCCGAACAACTGAAGGGACTGCCCATGGTCAAGGGCTTCAAGGACTTCCTCATGCGGGGCAACGTCGTCGACCTCGCGGTCGCGGTCGTCATCGGCACCGCCTTCGCCGCGGTCGTGACGGCGTTCGTGACGATCATCATGGATCTCATCGGCTGGTTCGGCGGCACCCCGGACTTCTCGGCCTGGAAGCCCGGCGGCGTCAGCGTTGGTGCTTTCCTCACGGCACTGATCAGCTTCGTCATCGTGGCGTTCGCCGTCTACGTCATGGTCGTCGTGCCGATGAACAAGCTGGCCGAGCGCCGCAAGCGCGGCGAGGAGCCGGAGCCCGAGGCGCCGTCGGAGGAGGTCATCCTCCTCACCGAGATCCGCGACGCCCTGCGCGTCCGCTGATCCCAGGCTGCTGAGCGAGCGCTGCAGCACAGCGCCCTGAGCGCAGCACCATCGAGAGCAGCTCGTCCGCCCGGGCCGGTGTCCGGAGCGGACGAGCTGCTCTTTCGGTGTGGAAGCCGAGACCAGCGGGCCCCGGAGGGTCCGCGGTATCGGCGGCGCGACTTTCCCGCCTG
>NZ_JAPFQL010000056.1 GCF_028446585.1 Intrasporangium calvum | reverse complement strand
GCGCCCGGTGGCGCAGACAGCGCGCGCGGCGCGCCGCGGTCCCTGCGGGAGCTGTGGAGTGCCGACCCCGTCGAGGTCATGCGGGAGTGGCGGCGACGTCGCCGCGCCCCGTCGACCGTGGACGGCGCCCTGAAGCTCCTCGAGGGGGTGGCGCCGGCCCTCGAGGCAGGCCTGACACCGGCCGTGGCCCTGCGGCTGTCCGGGGCGGCGCTCGGGAGCGGCGCTGATGCGTCGACCCTGCGCATGGTCGACGAGGTGACCCGGGCCGGTGAACGCGGTGATCCCGTCGCCCGCGTCTGGCGCTCGTGGGCCGAGGCCGGCCGATCGCCCGATCTGCGTTTCGTCGCCGCTGCCTGGCAGCTCTCCGAGATGACCGGCGCGCCACTCGCCGAGGCGGTCCACCGTGCCGTGTCGTCGTTGCGCGAGGCGCGGGAGCGGACCCGGCGCGTGCACGTTGCAGTGGCCGGACCCCGAGCGACCGTGGTGGTGCTCACCCTGCTGCCCTTGACCGGACCGCTCTTCGGGCTGGCGTGTGGAGTCGGCCCGGCGGAGCTGTACCTCGCGTCGCCGTTGAGCGCTGCGGCGGCATCGCTCGGGCTGGCGCTGATCTGGGCCGGACGCCGCTGGTGCCGCCGGCTCGTCGAGTCCGTGACCGCGGTGGGTGGCACCAGCGGATCCGAGCGCCGGAGTCTGGCATGACCGGGCCGATCCTCGCGGGGCTCCTGGTCGCTGTGGCCGTTCTGGTGGTGCCGGGAGGCCGGCGGGGAGCGGAGGCGGCCGGTGAGCCGGCTGCGGCCGAGGGAGTGGGTCTGAGTCGGTTGGCGGGTGCTCCTGGGTCGCCGGAGTGTGCAGCGTCGGCGGGTGCTGTCGATGCGGGGTCGGCGGGGTCGGTGCTGGTCGGCTCGGCGGATGCGCAGACGGAGCTCACCCCGACCGAGGACGACGCCGCAGCAGCCCTGGTGCTGCTCGCGTTGGGCTACCGGTCCGGGCTGCCCACCTGGGGTGTGCTGGGCGCGGTGGCGGATGTCGTGGCTGATCCCGACCCCGCCGAGTGCTCCGCGGTGGCTCGGGACCTGCGGCAGGTGGCAGCGGCCCTGCGTTGGGGAGCATCCGACGACGAGGCGTGGACGTCCGTCGGAGCGGTCTGGTCGGGCGCCGCCCGGGCGGTGGCCATCGCGCACCGTGCCGGCATCCCGCCCGGTCCCTTGCTCCTCGCTGCGGCGGATGACCTGCGCAAGGCATCGCTGGAGCGGACGGAGCTGGCGGCTGCCCGGGTCGGCGTCAAGCTCGTCGCCCCGCTCGGTCTGGTGCTGCTGCCGGCGTTCTGCCTGACGACGGTCGTGCCCCTCGTCCTGGCCCTCGGTCGCCAGCTGCTGACGGGGTGAGGGCGCACAGAGTCCTCGCGGCGGCCGCCGCGAGTCATGAAGGAGGAAGGAAGTCTGGTGACTGAACGGATGAGGAAGTGGGTCTCAGGGCCGATCCGGAGGTGGGCCCGGCTGTTACTGCAGGGTCGGGACGGCGCAGCGGCACCCGAGTCGGGCATGTCCACGTCGGAGTACGCCGTGGGCATCATGGCGGCCTGCACATTCGCCCTGGTGCTGCTCGGGGTGGTGCGGTCCGACGTGGTCCGCAGCGCCCTGACCGGGATCGTCCAGAGCGCTCTGGGCCTGGCGGGTTGATGTTCGGGCGGCACGCTGCTGCGGGCCGTGGGCGTGACCGAGGGATGGTGACGGCCGAGCTGGCCGTCGCCATCCCGGCGGTCGTCCTGGTCCTGGTCATGTGCCTCGCGGGCCTCGGAGCCGCCGTCGATCAGGTGCGGTGCGTCGACGCCGCGCGGGCGGGGAGCCGGGCGGCTGCTCGGGGGGACAGCGTGGCCCGGGTCGAGGAGGTGGCCCGCCGAGGTGCGCCGGCCGGGGCTGCGGTCTCGGTGTCCCCGCTCGGGGGCGACGCCATCGTGACAGTGCGGGCTCGCGTCGGCGGCTGGGGCGGCTTCCTGCCGTCGTGGACGGTCAGCGCTACCGGACGTACTCCGGTCGAGCAGGAGACAGGGTGACTGTGTCGGTCGTTCGGTGGATGCGGGCCCGGGGCCATCTGCGCGGTGACTGCGTCGAACGGGGTTCGGGCACTGTGCTCGTCATCGGTGTCGTGGTGGCCGTGCTGGTCCTGACGACGGGAGGGCTGCTCATCGGGGGCGCGGTGGTGGCCAGCCATCGGGCGCGCCTCGCTGCCGACCTCGCCGCCCTCGCCGGGGCCGCCCTCTTGCGTGACTCCGCGCTGCCGGACCGGGCCTGCGCGGGCGCCGGCCGGGTCGCCGCGCTGAACGACGCACATCTCGTCTCCTGCAGCGCGGCCGGCCTCGAGGTCGAGCTCACCGTCACCGTGCGGGCACCGGGCTGGTCAGAGCAGGCGCGAGCGCGGTCCAGGGCCGGCCCGGCGACCGAGCCGCCACCACCCTGAACAGCAGACGAAGCCGAGCTGGTGGCAGGAGCCGGCCCTGGGAGGTCACCGCGTCGCTGGGTGCTCAGCGACTGCGCCAGGCGTCCGGAGCGGTGAGCAGCTGGCGCACCGTCTCCGGCAGGTCGCCGGTGCGCAGCGCCTCGAGGGAGGTGCCGTCCAGGACCTCCCGGAGACTCGCCCGGACGGCGACCCACAGGCTCGGCAGGTGCAGGGCGACACCGCCGTAGGAGGTCTCGTGGGGTCGCAGCCCGCGTACCTCGGCGAGCGGACCGTCGACGGCACGGAACACCTCACCCGCGCTGATCTCCCCCGGGGGTCGAGAGAGGGCGTAGCCACCGAGGGCACCCCGGCGGCTGAGCACGAGGCCGGCCCGGCGCAGGTCGGCGAAGATCGCCTCGAGGAACTTGCGGGGGAGGTCCTGTTGCGTCGCGAGCGTGTCGATGCTGACCGGCCCGGATCCCCTGGCCGCCGCGTCGGCGAGGATCAGCATCGCCCGGATGGCGTAGTCGACGCGTGCGGAGATGTCCATCACCCGGACCCCCCGGAGCCGGGACGAGTCCGGCGCTCCGGGGTGACGAGGTGTCGTCCCCTCGCCACCCCGGCGTCCTCGACGGAGTCGAGGAACTGGACCGGACGCCGTGGCGTGCTGTCGGCGGCTACCGTAGTGCCCGACCGCAGCATCCGGCCAGCCCCTCGGTGCTGCGAAGTGAATGGCTGGGCCATCTCAGATGGCCAGCGCGGGATCGTGGTCCACGACGCTCGACCGGTGCGCCGCCCGGGCGCTGACGGGCTCCCCGTCTCGCAGCTCGAGCCCGTCGGCATCCCGGCGGGTGATCTGGGCCGCGAAGCGTTCGCCCGAGTCCGCTCGAAGGTCGACGCGCACCTCGAAGCCGAGCCGCACGACCCGCTCGACGACGGCCCGGATGACCCCAGGGGATCCGGCCACCTTCGCGTCCTCGGCGACCGCCAGGGCATGGTCGCGCTCGAGGATGATGTCGTGCGGTCGCACGAGTTGCTCGCCCAGCTGGGAGACGGATCCGAGGAACGACATGACGAAGTCGTTGGCCGGCCGGTCATAGAGCGCGACGGGGTCTCCCACCTGCTCGATCCGGCCGTGGTTGAGCACGGCGATCCGGTCGGCGACGTCGAGGGCCTCTTCCTGGTCGTGGGTGACGAGCACCGTTGTCACGTGGACCTCGTCGTGCAGGCGCCGGAGCCAGGTGCGCAGGTCGGTCCGCACCTTGGCGTCGAGCGCGCCGAAGGGCTCGTCGAGGAGCAGCACCTCCGGGTCGACGGCCAGGGCGCGGGCCAGGGCCATCCGCTGCCGCTGCCCACCGGAGAGCTGGGCGGGGTAGCGGTGGGCGAAGCCCTCGAGGCCGACGACGGTCAGCAGCTCGTCGACCTTGGCGTCGGTCTCGGCCTTGGGTCGCTTGCGGATGGTCAGCCCGAAGGCGACGTTGTCACGCACGGTCAGATGCTTGAACGCCGCGTAGTGCTGGAAGACGAAGCCGATACCGCGCCGTTGTGGCGGCTCGTGGGTCACGTCCCGCCCGGCAATGCGGACGACCCCCGAGTCGAGGGACTCCAGTCCGGCGATGGCCCGCAACAGTGTCGACTTGCCGCTACCGCTCGGGCCGAGCAGGGCGGTGAGGGAGCCGCTGGGGATGTCGAGACTGACGTCGTCCAGCGCGGTGAACGTGCCGAACTCCTTGCGGGCACCGGTGACGGTGATCATCGTTCGCTCCTCTTGCGGTCGAGGACGGTCATGAGCAGCAACACGACGAGCGCGATCCCCATGAGGACGGTCGCAGCGGCGTAGGCGCCATAGGTGTTGTGGTCGTCGATGTAGCGGGCGTGGACGAGCAGGGTGAGCGTCTGCGATACGCCGGGAAAGCCGGACGACACCATGATCACGGCGCCGAACTCCCCGAGCGCCCGCGCGACGGTGAGCACCACGCCATAGGTGAGCCCCCAGCGGATGGCCGGCAGGGTGATCCGCCAGAAGGTCTGCCAGGGCGAGGCGCCGAGCGTGGCGGCGGCCTGCTCCTGCTCCGTGCCGATCTCGTGGAGGACCGGCTCGACCTCTCGGACGACGAACGGCAGCGTGACGAAGATCGTCGCGATGACCATGCCCGGCAGCCCGAAGATCACGGTGAGTCCGGCCCGGTCCAGGGCGCCGAACCACCCGTCGGCGCCCCACAGCATGATGAGCGCCACGCCGACGACGATGGGCGAGACGGCGAACGGGAGGTCCACCACCGCCTGGAGCAGGCCGCGTCCGCGGAAGCGTCCCCGGACGAGGGCGAGGGCGGTGACGATGCCGAAGGCGACGTTGAGCGGCACGACGATCGCGACGATGAGCAGCGACAGGTTGATCGCGGCCTGGGCTGCGGGCGTCGACACGGAGGCGATGAACGCGCCCAGCCCCGGTGCGAGGGCGCGCCAGAGGATCGCGACGATCGGGACGGCGATCAGGGCGAGGAGGTATCCCAGGGCGACGGTGCGCAGGGTGAGCCGCGTCCTTCGGGTGGTCCTCATGGCGCGCGCTCCTCACGCCGCTGGCTGCGGCTCGACAGCACCCGCAGGACGAGCAGGGTCGCGAAGGCGATGAGGAGCAGGGCAACCGAGACAGCGGCCGCGTTGACCGGCCGGTCGGTCTCGATCTGCTGCTGGATGTACTGCGAGGCCACCTGGGTCTCCCGCGGGATGTTGCCACCGATGAGCACCACGGAGCCGTACTCGCCGATGGCCCGCGCGAAGGCCAGTCCGGTGCCGCTGAGGATGGCCGGGCCGAGGGTGGGCAGGACGATCCGGCGGAACGTCGTCCAGTTCGAAGCGCCGAGCGACGCCGCGGCCTCCTCGACTTCCCGGTCCGCCTCGATCAGGACCGGCTGCACGGAGCGGACGACGAAGGGCAGGGTGACGAAGGCGAGCGCGACGACAAGTCCCCAGGTCGTCGCGTTGAGCTGCACACCGATGGGGCTGCCCGGGCCATAGAGGGAGAGCAGCACGATGCTCGCGACGATGGTGGGCAGGGCGAACGGGAGGTCGATGAGGGCGTTGACCACGCCCTGCCCCGGGAAGGAGTCGCGGACGAGGACCCACGCGATGAGCGTCCCCATCACGGCGTTGACCGCGGCGACGATGGCCGACACGGTGACGGTGATTCGGAGCGAGGCGAGCGCGCCCGGTGCCGTGATGGCCTCCCAGAAACCGCCGATCCCGTCGCCCAGCGATGCGACCGTCAGGGCAGCGAGGGGCAGGAGCACGATGATGCTGAGCCAGAGCGTCACGACGCCGACGCCGAGGGGTCGCACGCCGACCGTCCGCCGCCGTCTGGGTCCCTCCGGCGTCGGCGTCGTCGAGGGGGCACCCCCGTTGGCGGCGGCCTCTCGGTCCAGGGTCCTCGGCTCGGCGGTCACCGCGGCCCTCACTGTGTCGCCGCGTCGTAGATGGCGGCGATGGCACCGCTGTCCTGGTCGAACAGGTCGGCGTCCACGGACGTCCAGCCACCGAGGTCCGCGATGGTCCACAGCTGCTGCGGGGCAGGGAACGTGGTGGCGAACTCCTCGCGGACCTGCTCGTCGACCGGCCGGAACCCGGCGGCGGCGAGCAGGCGCTGTGCCTCGGGGGCGTAGAGGTAGTCGACGAAGGCCTGGGCCACCTCGCGATCCGGCCGGTCTTCGATCACCGCAACCGGGTTGTCGATCCGGAAGGTCTGGGGCGGCGTGACGTGCTCGACCGGGTCTCCGTTGCGCTCGACGAAGAGGGCCTCGTTCTCATAGCTGAGGAGCACGTCGCCACGACCTTGCAGGAAGGCCTCGGTGGCCTCCCGGCCGGACTTGGGCTGGATCGACACGTGCTCGCGGACGAGCTCGCTCACGTAGGCCAGGCCGACTGCCCTGTCGGCGCCGCCCCGGCTCTTGACCGCGTAGGGCGCCAGGAGGTTCCACTTGGCGGAGCCCGAGGAGAACGGGTTGGGCGTGACGACCTCGATCCCGGGCTGGAGCAGGTCGTCCCAGTCGGTGATGCCCTTCGGGTTTCCGTCGCGGACCACGAGGGTGACGACCGAGCCGAACGGGACGCCGGCGTGGTCAGCTGCGGCCCAGCCCGGAGCGACGAGACCCGCGTCGACGAGCCGGGTGAGATCCGGCTCGACGGAGACGTGGACGAGGTCCGCGTCGGCCCCCGCCGCGACCTTCCGGCTCTGGTCGCCGGACGCGCCGTAGCTCTGCTGCACGGAAACGTCGGCTCCGGCGGCGGTCCGTTGGAACGCCGGGACGACTGCGTCGTAGGCGGGCTTGGACACGGCGTAGGCGAAGAGACTGAGCGTGTGCGTGGCCGTCACCTCGCGCTCGGGGCCCGGGGCGACGACCTCATCGCTGGAGCCCGCGCCGGTGCACGCCGCGAGAGCCAGGCTCGACAGGATCGTCAGGGCCAAGGCGGCAGGGCGGGGGCGGGACATCGACTCTCCTTCACGTCGGACAGCGGGCACAGTCCTGGTCCGTGACTGGGAGTTTTCAATAGTTCCAAGTTATCGGTCAAGAAACTATTGCTTATGTCTCAGAGTGTGGGTCCGCCCGGTTGAGCCGGTGGTGTGTCGCCGGTCGTATGCCGCTGGGCTCAGTCCGCGCGGGACAGTGACCGCACGCGCAGGCGGGGTCCGACCTGGGTCGACGAGACCTCGTCGAGGAGATCTCCGCTGACGGTGACGAGGGCACGCGGGTCGGCCTCGACGGACCACCCGTCGGGCAGCACGAGCTCCCACGTCGCTCCGTCGGCGTCGGTGATCACCAGGGGGCCGGTCTCGACGTCGGCCCGGCTGACCGTGCCGGTGACGACGAGGTCGTAGGAACGTGGCCTTGCGGTGGCCTCGAGGGTGCGCTGGAGGTGGTCACGCAGCTCGTCCGCTCCGGGCAGTCCCGACTCCGGAGCGGGGCCGTCGCTGGGCAAGCCTTGACTGGATCGCTCCGGCCGCCGCCCGGGCAGACGCGAAGCGGGGAGACCCCGGCCGTGGCCGGGACCTCCCCGCTTGCTGCGACTCATGCGGTCCGCGTCCTCGTCAGGGGACGTCGACCCGCACGATGGTCGGGTTCGGCATGCCGTCGGCGCCCGAGTAGGCGACCGAGCCGAGCCACTTGCCTGACGTCAGGCCCGAGAAGCCCAACGTCACCTTGGCGGACTGGCCCAGTGTGGCGGTCGCGGGAGCGTTCACCGTCATGTTGCCTTCGGCGGTCGAGCCCACAAGCCACGTGTGCAGCTTGAAGGGCGAGGTGCCGGCGACGCCCCAGCCCTGGACCACCACCGTGTAGGCGCCGGCAGCCGGGTTGAGCAGGTTGACCTGCTCGGCCGACGTGCCGGAGCCGCTCGAGCCGACATTCTTCTTGTCGGCGTCGAAGACGCACAGGTCGATGTCCGTCCCGGCTGCCACGTCCGCGTCGAACAGGGCGAAGCGGGCGTAGGTCGTGCCGGCCGGCACGGTGACCGGGACCAGCTGGGCGTTCGGCGAGCTCAGCGAGCACGTCGAGTCCGTCGGGTCGTCGGCCACGGTCCCGCTCGTCACAGCCGCAGGCACGAGGCCACGGGCCGAGGCGGAGAAGTCACCCGAGTAGCCGAAGGTGATGTCGTAGCTGGCGCCGCTGGCGTCAGCCTTGACCTCACCCGGGGCGGCCAGCGCCACGGGACGCACGACGATGGGCGAACGCACCGTCGTCTCGCCGCTCGTCCAGACGAGGTGACCGCCGGTGTAGGTGTTGAGCGGGGCGTCCTTCCGGGTGATCGTGACCGTGAAGGACTTGGTCTCGCCGGCCGCAACCGTCAGGCTGCTGGGCGAGACGACGACGTCGAAGCCGGGCAGCGTGGCGGAGGCCTGGTAGGTCGCCGTGGCGTCCCCGACGTTGGTCACTCGGCGGGTGATCGTCTCGGAACCGGCGAGAGCACCGCTGGCGATCGAGGCCCCGTTGAACTGGGTGGGGTCGGTCGAGTAGCCCCGGCTCACCAGGGTGTTGCAGGTGCCGGCGCCCACCGCGGAGGTCGTGCCACAGAGGAAGGCGAGCCAGTCGTTCCAGCTGCTGTCGTAGACCAGGCCGGGCGTCGCCGCGGCGTTGGGAGCAACGTGCCCGGCGCCCTGGCGGAACGCCTTGTCGGCGATGCTGGTCTCGTCCTTGACGTCGTAGCCCGTCGTCATGAGCGCGCTCTTGATCGCCATCGGCGACCAGCCGGGCTCGAGGTCGCGCAGCAGGGCCGCGAGACCCGCGACGTGCGGGCTCGACATCGAGGTGCCGGAGATGGCGTTGTAGGGGTAGCCACCGTTGGTGACCGGGGTGTAGGCCGCGAGGATGTCCTGGCCGGGCGCGATGACGTCCGGCTTGAGCAGGTCACCGCTGCCGGCGCGCAGCGGGCCGCGCGACGAGAAGCCGGCCGTGTAGGGGGCGGGGGCGTTGAGGTCGAGCTGGGCGGCGTTGATCGTCGCCGTCGCCCCCTCGGTCGCAGCGTAGGCCTTGACCGCCGCACGCTCGGTCGACTCGAGGTGGATCGACGGGATCGTGTGCAGGTCCGCGTTGACCCCGATCGGGGACGTGTTGACGAGGACCATGCCCACGCCGCCGGCCTCCTTGACGGCCAGACTCTTGTTGGTCCGGGCCGTCGCGCCACGGTCGCAGAGGACGATCTTGCCCGCGACCTTGGCCGGGTCGAGGACGTTGCCACCGTCGGCGCTGGAGTAGCAGAGCGCCACCTTCGTCGGGTTCGCGCCGGGAAGCCCGGCCGTCGTCGAGTCGATGAACGGCGCCGTCACGGCCTGCGCCGCCAGGGAGGCGCCCTGGTAGGTGGCGCCGTTGCCCAGCGTCACCGAGCCGTGGCTGGCCCGGTTGTGCGTGCCGGCAGCCACCGTGGTGATCCACGGCGACGGGTGGGCGACGGTCGAGGCGGTAGGGCCGCTGTTGCCGGCGGAGGCGGCGACGAAGACGCCGGCCCGAGCCGCGAAGAGGAACGCGATCTCGGCGCCGTCGGCGAAGTTCGTCTGCGAGCCGCTGATCGAGTAGTTGATGACGTCGACACCGTCGGCGACCGCCTGGTCGATGGCGGCGACGAGGTCACCGCCACGCCCGCTGGCCGTGTCACCGGTCTCGGTGGACCAAAGGGCCTTGTAGGCCGCGATGCGGGCACGCGGTGCGATGCCGCTCATGCCCTCCGGGGCCAGCGCGGCGGCGATGCCCGGAACCGGCACATTGTGGTTGCCGCCGGACGTGCCGGCCGTGTGGGTGCCGTGACCGTTGTAGTCACGGGCGGAGTTGAACTCCCACGGACGCTCCTTGTCGATCCCGGCGTCTCCACCCCAGCTCTGGTTGAAGTGCCGGGCCGAGACGAGCTTCTGGTTGCAGTCGCTGCCGTCCCACTGCTCCGCCTCGGCGCACTTGCCGTGGAACCCCTTGGGCATCTTCTGGTAGGCGCGCCTGGCGCCGGGGGCGAACGACGGGGTGCCGGTCGCGTCGATGCGGTCAGCGAAGGACACGTGCTCAGGCCAGATGCCGGAGTCGATGATGCCGATGACCACGTTCTCGCCGGCGCTCTTGGAGCCGCCGAGCTGCTCCCACAGGCCGCCCTTCGCCGTCAGGCCGAGGAACTCCGGGGTGGAGGACGTGTCGATCGTGTAGGTCTGCTCCTTGTTGACCGCCAGGATCCCGGGTGCCTTCGCCAGCTCCTGCGCCTGCGACGCGGTCAGCTTGGCGGCGAAACCGTTGAACGAGAAGGCGTAGTCATAGATCTTGGAGCTCTTCGCCCCGACCCGGGCGAGCGCTGAGTCGTGCTTGGTCTCGAGGTGGGCGACGTACCTCTTGACTGCAGACGACTCGGGGTCGACCTTCTCCCCCTTGGCGGGGCTCGTCGCGGCGTAGCCGGGGATCTTCCCGTCGTACGCAACGACCGGCAGGTCAGCCATCTGGACGATGTAGGTCCCGCCGGTGCTCGGTGACGCGGACTCGGTGATCGCTGCATCGGCAGCGCCGGTCCCGGCCATCGCGAGCGCAACTGGCACGGCCGTGACCGCGCCCAGCAACCTTCGCTTCAATTCTTCTCCTGTGGTGAGTTCCCCTGGCGAGGGCGACGCATGAGGGCTCCACGTCGCTGGCGGGAACGATAACCCCGGAATCGGACATTGGGGAGGGGTGTGCGATGACTTGTGCAGCTATCGCAATCTGCCCGGTCTAGCCGAGGTGACTGAGAGTCAGGTCGAGCAGGGCGACGGCCCCCACCTTGTCGAGCGGCTCGTTGCCGTTGCCGCACTTGGGGGACTGGATGCAGGCGGGACAGCCCGCGGCGCACTCACAGGACGCGATGGCCTCCCGGGTGGCCCGCAGCCACTCCCGGACGCGGCGGAAGCCCCGCTCGGCGAAGCCCGCCCCGCCCGGGTGGCCGTCGTAGATGAGGACGGTGGGGAGCCCGGTGTCGGGGTGGAGCGCGGTGGACACCCCGCCGATGTCCCAGCGGTCGGCCGTCGCGAAGAGGGGCAGCATTCCGATGGCCGCGTGCTCCGCCGCGTGGGCCGCGCCCGGAAGGTCGACCTCGGCGACGCCGGCCGCGGCCAAGGAGTCGACGGGCAGGGTCCACCACATCGCCTTCGTCGCGAGCGACCGGGGCGGCAGGTCGAGGGGGTGCTCGCCCAGGACCTCGCCGCCGGGCAGGCGACGCAGGAAGGAGACGACCTGGTGCGTCACCGTCACGTGGCCGAAGGAGCACCGGAGCGGCCCGCGCTCCACTGCCTCGAGCTCGCGGACGATGCTGAACTCGCTGACCGACTGGGCGTGGGTGGTCCAGCCGGGGTCGCCGCGCACCGCGAAGGCGGCGTTGTCCTCGAGGTCGAGCTCGGTGACGACCCACGTCTGGCCCTGGTGGAGGTGCACCGCGCCGGTGTGGACCTGGGCGTGGGCGGACGCCTCGTCGACGGTGCCGACGACCCGCCCGGTGCGGGTCTCGACGATGTGGACCGGCTCGCCCGCGCCGCGCAGCGACAGGTGGTCGGCCGGGCGGTCCTCCCGGGCCCAGAACCAGCCGCGGGGGCGCTTCTTGAGGATGCCCTTGGCAACGAGGGCGTCGAGCAGGGGCCCCGTCTGCGGACCGAAGACGTCGAAGTCGGCCACGGTCAGCGGCAGCTCCGCCGCGGCCGCTGCGAGGTGCGGACCGAGGACGTGCGGGTTGTCGGGGTCGACGACGGTCGCCTCGACGCCGCGGCCGAAGATGCTCTCCGGGTGGTGCACCACGAAGGTGTCGAGCGGGTCGTCGGCCGCGACGAGCACCGCCAGCGACCGGTGTCCCGTGCGACCGGCCCGCCCGGCCTGCTGCCACAGTGAGGCGAGCGTGCCCGGCCAGCCCGCCAGGACGACCGCGTCGAGGCCGCTGACGTCGACGCCGAGCTCCAGCGCGTTGGTCGCGGCGATGCCGACGAGCCGGCGGGACCGCAGCGCGCGCTCCAGCTCCCGACGCTCCTCCGGCAGGTAGCCCCCGCGGTATGCCGACACACGGGGGCTCCGCCCCCGTGGACCCCCGGACCGCCCCTCGGCCGGGGACTCGCCCAAACGCTCTCGGGCGACGTTCGCCACCACTTCGACCCCGGCGCGGGACCGGGCGAAGGTGGCCGTCTGGACGTCCGCCTCCACGCACTGCGCCAGCAGGTGCCCGGCCTCCGTGAGCGTGCTGACCCGCTTGGGCTGCCCCTGCTGGTCGGCGACGAGCGGCGGCTCCCAGAGGGCAAAGGTCATCGGCGCACGAGGAGAGCCGTCCTCCGTGACCGAGCCCAGCGGCATACCGAGAAGTCGGGAGGCGTGGACGGACGGGTCGGCGACCGTGGCTGAGGCGAAGACGAACGTCGGCGTCGCACGGTAGCGCGCGACGACCCGCCGCAGCCGCCGGAGCACGGCGGCCAGGTGCGCGCCGAAGACGCCCTTGTAGACGTGGCACTCGTCGACGACGACGTAGCGCAGCGCGCGGAGGAACGACGCCCAGCGGTCGTGGCCGGGCAGCAGGGAGTGATGGACGAGGTCCGGGTTGGTGAGCACGACGTTCGCGTGGTCGCGGATCCAGCGGCGCTCGTCAGTGGGCGTGTCCCCGTCATAGGTGGCCGGCCGGACCGCGGGCAGCGCCAGGCGCGTGATCCGGTCGAGCTGGTCGGCGGCGAGAGCCTTCGTCGGCGCGAGGTAGAGCGCGGTGGCGCCGCGGCCGTTCGGCGCGCGGGAGCCTCCCGTGACGTCGGTGAGGACCGGCAACAGGTAACCGAGGCTCTTGCCCGACGCCGTGCCCGTGGAGACGACGACGTGCTCACCGCGGTGGGCGGCCTCGGCCACCTCGACCTGGTGCCGCCACGGCCGCTCGATCCCCGAACCCACGAGAGCCCCGAGCACCGTCGGGTCGACCCAGTCCGGCCACTCCGCGAACTGCGCCGGGCGCGCCGGGACCTCGTGGACGTGGAGCAGGCGCTCCGGGTGGTCTCCGACGAGACGGTCAAGCAGCGCCTGCGGGTCGAAGGCGCGGTCGTGCTCGACCCCGGCGTCGAGCAGCGCCGGGGGTGCGTTCATCAGCGCGTCTGACCCGTTCATGTGGAGCAACCGTACGTCGCCGGGGTACCGTTACGGGCGACCCGGGCATGGTACTCCCGAGGTCGGGGAGACACAGTGTCGTTGCGGGGGCAACGAACGGACAAAACGGGAAGGGGCCACAGGTGGATCTGTCGATCACCAGGGCCGACCACGGTGACCACACCGTGGTGCACCTCGGTGGCGAGATCGATGTCTACACGGCACCGTTCGTCAGGGAGAAGCTCGACGAGCAGATCCATGCCGGACGCGCTGATCTCATCGTTGACCTGAGCGAGGTCACGTTCCTCGACTCGACGGGGCTCGGGGTTCTCGTCGGGCGCCTCAAGTTCGCGCGGACACGGGGCGGGTCGCTGCGGCTCGTCGGCACCTCCGAGCGGGTCCTCCGGGTCTTCGCCATCACCGGACTGGACAAGGTCTTCGACATCCACCCGGACCTCGAGTCGGCGCTCGCCACCCCTGACGGCGGCGAGGCGCCGATGCCGCCCGCCTCCAGCGCCCACCGCTGACCGGTCGAACGTCGGGCCGGTCCGACCCCGTGATCGAGCACCCCGTGCTGTCGCCCCCCACCCCGGTGGCCTTCCCGACCCTCCTCACCCGGCTGCGCGCTGACCTGACCGCAGCCGGCTTCACTGTCGATGGCGTCGCCGAGCGGCTCGGCCCGGTCGCCTCCGCGGCCCTGCATCGGGAGCAGTCGCTGCCGGCGCTCCTGGCGACCGAGACCGGCAACGGCTCGAGTCCTCCCGGCGGTGGCCTCGGTGGTGGCCCCGATGCGTGCGCGGTCCTGATCCGACTCTTCACGCTGGGCCGGCCCGTGCCACGCCCGGACGTCGAGGCCGCGCTCCCGAGACTCATGGTCGTGGGAGCCGTCGCGCTGCGCCTCGTCCGCGTCGAAGGGGATGAGGCGGCGGCAGGCGACGTCGTGGCGACGTGCGACCTGCGCCCCTACGCCGACGACACCCACGACTGGTGGGTCGCCTCCGACCTCTCCGAGATCGCGACCCGCGCGCCGCTCCGGCCCGACCACGTCCTCGGCGTCGGCGGGGCCTCGACCACGTTGGCCTCGTGGACCATCCGACGGCCGGTCGACCGGGTGCTCGACCTGGGCACCGGTTGCGGCGTGCAGGCGCTGCATCTGGCCGGGCACGCCAGGTCGATCGTCGCCACCGATCTCTCCGAGCGGGCGCTCGAGTTCGCGCGTTTCAACGCAGCGCTGGCGGGCCTGGAGCTCGACCTCAGACGCGGTGATCTGCTCGATCCTGTTGCAGGAGAGCGGTTCTCGCTGATCGTCTCCAACCCGCCCTTCGTCATCACCCCTCGCGCCGACGACGTCCCGCTCTACGAGTACCGCGACGGCGGGCGCTCCGGCGACGCCATCGTCCGGTCGCTCGTCCGTGGCGTGCAGGACGCCCTGGAGCCCGGTGGCGTCGCGCAGTTCCTCGGCAACTGGGAGGTGCCGCGCGGCCGCACCTGGCGCGACGTCTGGGCTGCGTGGCTGGACGGCGTGGCGCTCGACGCCTGGGTCGTCCAGCGCGAGACGCAGGATCCCGCCGAGTATGCCGAGCTCTGGAGCCGCGACGGAGGCGTCGTGCCGGGGTCGCCCGAGCACGAGCGTCTCGGCGCGGCCTGGCTGCGCGACTTCGCCTCTCGCGATGTCGAGGCGATCGGCTTCGGCGTGGTGACGCTCCAGCGGCCACTGACCGACCGGCAGCCCTGGCGCTCGCTCGACGAGGCCAGCGGCCCCGTCGCCGCACCGATGGGCCCGGTGGTCGACGCCGGGCTCCGGGCCCGCACCTGGCTCGCCGAACACAGCGACGAGGACGTGCTCGGCATCGCGTGGTCATGCGCAGCGGACGTGACCGAGGAGCGCCACGGCCGTCCCGGTGCCGAGGACCCGTCGGTGATCCTGGTCCGGCAGGGTGGCGGGCTGCGTCGCGTCGTGCAGGCGGGCACGCTGCTGGCCGCCTACCTCGGGGTCGCGGACGGCGAGCTGACGGCGGGTGCGGCGCTCGAGGCGATCGCGACCGTGCTCGACCTGGACCCGACCGGGGTCCGCGCCGAGCTCGTCCCGCAGATCCGCGACCTCATCGCCGACGGCCTCCTCGTCTGAGTGCTCGGGGCGCCTCGCCCGGCAGTCGAAGAGTGAGTGGGCTGGGACCGAGCCCAGCGGCATACGGGCTCTGATCTGGGCACTTGTGAGTGAGTGAGCACTCACTCATACTCGACACCATGGGTACGACGACGAGCGGGCGTGCGGCTCCCCTGGCTCCGGAGGATCGGCGCGAGGCACTGACCCGGGTCTTCATCGCGCTCGCCCGCGAGCACGGCCGCGTGCCGACCACGAGCGAGATCGCGCGGGCCGCAGGCGTCGCCGAGGGGACGATCTTCCGGGTGTTCCCGAGCAAGGACGCCCTCCAGTCGGCCGCCGTGGAGTCCGCTTTCTGCCCTGCGCCGGCCCGCCGGGACTTCCTCGCCATCGACCGGTCCCAGCCGATGCGCGAGCGGCTCGTCGACTTCGCCACCACCCTGCAGCAGCGGGTCCGCGACGTGCTCGACCTCATGCGGGCGCTCGGGCTCAGCCAGCCGCCCCCGCTGGAACGCCACTCCGCCTGCCTCGGCGCCGGCAAGCACCTGAGATCCGAGCCCGCCGAGTCGTGCGAACCACTGCACCACGACCACTTCGAGGACGTCCTCGACCTCGTCGACCCGGACGACGTGACGGTGACCCCGCACCAGCTGCTGCACCGGATCCGGCTGCTCAGCTTCTCCGGCAGCCACCCGGGCATCTCCCACGGCGAGCTCCTCACGCCCGAGGAGGTCGTCGACACCGTGCTCTACGGCGTCGCCTCCGGCCGCGCCCGCAAAGCGAACGACCCTCACCATGCGTGAATCCCTGGCGTCGAGCCGGTCGAATCCGCCGATCCGACTTCGCGGCCGACCCCGAACCGAAAGGCACCCGATGCTCCTGCGACTCCTACGGAGCCACCTGCGGGACTACCGCGGCGAGATCGCCATCATCGTGCTGCTCCAGCTCGCGAGCACGATCGCCTCCCTCTACCTGCCCAGCCTCAACGGCGAGATCATCGACGACGGCGTCGCCAAGGGCGAGACCGACTTCATCATGAGCCACGGCGCGCTCATGCTCGGGGTGAGCGTCGTCCAGATCGCCACCGCGGTCGCGGCGACCTTCCTCGCCGCTCGCGTCGCGATGGGCATCGGACGAGACCTGCGGGCGCGCGTCTTCGACACGGTCATCGACTACTCGGCCCAGGAGGTCGCGCGGTTCGGCGCGCCGACGCTCATCTCGCGCAACACCAATGACGTCACCCAGGTGCAGACCGTGCTCTTCATGGGGTTCGCGATCCTCGTGTCGACGCCGATCATGATGTTCGGCGGCATCATCATGGCGCTGCGCGAGGACGTCGGCCTCTCCTGGCTCGTCGCCGTCGCCGTGCCGCTCCTCGGCGTCTTCGTCGCGACGGTGATCTGGCGGATGATGCCGTGGTTCACCCGGATGCAGACCTCGCTCGACGGGGTCAACCGGGTCCTGCGCGAGCAGATCACCGGCATCCGCGTCGTGCGGGCCTTCGTCCGCGAGGACCACGAGGAGGCGCGCTTCGGCTCGGCCAACGCCCAGCTCACCGAGGCGGGCCTGCGCGTCGGCCGGCTCATGGCCCTCGTCTTCCCCGTCGTCATGTTCATCTTCAGCATGTCGACGGTGGCGGTGCTGTGGTTCGGCGCCTACCGCGTCGAGAGCGGCGCGATGGAGGTCGGCTCGCTGACGGCCTTCCTCGCCTACCTCGTCCAGATCCTCATGGCCGTGATGATGGCGACCTTCATGGCGACGATGATTCCGCGGGCGGCCGTCTCGGCAGGGCGCATCGTCGAGGTGCTCGACACGACCTCGTCGATCGCCCAGTCGGTGCAGCCGATCCCGATCCGGGTGGCCAGAGCCGGCGTCGAGCTGGTCGACGTGGAGTTCCACTACCCGGGCGCCGAGCATGCCGTGCTCAACGGGATCACCTTCGAGGCCCGGCCCGGCGAGACGACGGCGATCATCGGGTCGACCGGCGCCGGCAAGACGACGTTGCTGGGTCTCGTGCCACGCCTCTTCGACGTCCGATCGGGACGCGTGAAAGTCGGCGGCGTCGACGTGCGCGACCTCGACCTCGACGCGCTGTGGGCCCGCATCGGCCTGGTCCCGCAGAAGCCCTACCTCTTCACCGGCACGGTCGCGAGCAACCTGCGCTACGGCAACCCGGAGGCCACGGACGACGAGCTGTGGGAGGCTCTGCGGATCAGCCAGGCGGCCGACTTCGTCGAGCAGCTCGGCGGCCTCGAGACCGTTATCGCCCAGGGCGGCACCAACGTCTCCGGCGGCCAGCGGCAGCGACTCGCCATCGCCCGTGCCATCGTCAAACGCCCGGACATCTACCTCTTCGACGACTCGTTCTCGGCGCTCGACCTGTCGACCGACGCCCGCCTCCGGGCCGCGCTCCGGCCGGTGACCCGCAATGCCACGGTCGTCATCGTCGCCCAGCGTGTGTCGACGATCATCGACGCCGACCACATCGTCGTCCTCGACGACGGGCGCATCGTCGGCCAGGGCACGCACGGCGAGCTCCTCGAGACGTGCGAGACCTACCAGGAGATCACCCTGTCCCAGCGCGCTGCGGAGGAGGTGGCCTGATGGCAGAAGGAGTCAAGACCGCCGAGGAGAAGGCAGCCGAGGCCCGGCGCGGGCCGACCCGACGTGGTGGGCCGCCACACATGATGATCGGCCAGCCGGGCGAGAAGTCGCTCAACTTCCGGCCGTCCGCGAAGCGCCTGCTCGGCCTGCTGCGCCCGGAGCACGGCAAGGTCGTCGGCGTCGTGGGCCTCGTCGTCGTCAGCGTCTTCCTCAGCGCGATCGGGCCGAAGATCCTCGGCCGCGCCACTGACCTCATCTTCGGCGGGTTGCTCGGGCGGCAGCTCGGCCAGAACGTGCCACCGGGCACGACCACCGAGCAGGTCAGCGCCGGACTCCGAGCCAGCGGGCAGGACAACCTCGCCGACATGCTCGACCGAGCCGGCGTCGTCATCGGCCAGGGCATCGACTTCGGGGCCGTCGCCGACGTGCTGCTCCTCGTCACCGGGCTTTATGTGGCCTCGTCCCTGCTGCTCTGGGTGCAGGGCTGGATCCTCCAGGGCGTGCTCGCCCGCACGATGTACCGCCTGCGCCAGGACGTCGAGGCCAAGCTCAACCGGCTGCCGCTGCCCTACTTCGACAAGCAGCCCCGCGGCGAGATCCTGAGCCGCGTCACCAACGACATCGACAACGTCAGCATGTCGCTCCAGCAGACGCTGTCACAGCTGCTCAACTCGCTGCTCACCGTGATCGCGGTGCTTGGCATGATGTTCTGGATCTCCTGGGTCCTCGCGCTCATCGCGCTCGTGACGATCCCCGTCTCGATCCTCGTCACCGCCCTCATCGCGAAGCGCTCGCAGAAGCTCTTCGTCCAGCAGTGGCGCAACACCGGCGAGCTCAACGGCATCGTCGAGGAGACCTACACCGGCCACGGCCTGGTCAAGGTCTACGGGCGGCAGCAGGAGACCGAGGCCCGCTTCCGGGAGAAGAACGACGAGCTCTTCGGTGCCGCGTTCGGGGCGCAGTTCGTCAGCGGCATCATCATGCCGGTCATGATGTTCATCGGGAACCTCAACTACGTCGTCGTCGCCGTGGTCGGGGGCCTCAAGGTCGCTTCCGGGTCCATGAGCCTCGGTGACGTGCAGGCCTTCATCCAGTACTCGCGCCAGTTCACCCAGCCGCTGACGCAGGTGGCCTCGATGGCCAACTTGCTCCAGTCGGGCGTGGCCTCGGCCGAGCGGGTCTTCGAGGTCCTCGACGCCGACGAGCAGGAGCCCGAGGCCGCGACACCAGACGTCATCGACAACCCCCGGGGCGAGGTCGCCTTCGAGGGCGTGTCCTTCTCCTACACGCCCGACCAGCCGCTCATCGAGGACCTCGACCTCACGGTCCGGCCGGGCCAGACGGTCGCCATCGTCGGCCCGACCGGAGCAGGCAAGACGACCCTCGTCAACCTCATCATGCGGTTCTACGAGCTCGATGCCGGCCGGATCACCCTCGACGGCGTGGACATCCGTGACCTGACCCGGCACGGGCTGCGGTCCCGGATCGGCATGGTGCTGCAGGACACGTGGCTCTTTGCCGGGACGATCCGCGACAACATCGCCTACGGCCGCCCCGACGCGACCGAGGAGGAGGTGCTCGCTGCCGCGCGCGCCACCTACGTGGACCGCTTCGTCCACTCGCTCCCGGACGGCTACGACACCCTCCTCGACGACGAGGCCTCCAACATCTCTGCCGGTGAGAAGCAGCTCATCACCATCGCCCGGGCCTTCCTCTCCGACCCGGCGCTGCTCATCCTCGACGAGGCGACGAGCTCGGTCGACACCCGGACCGAGCTGCTCGTGCAGCACGCGATGCGGGCGCTGCGCTCCGACCGGACGAGCTTCGTCATCGCCCACCGGCTCTCCACGATCCGCGACGCCGACCTCATCCTCGTGATGGAGCACGGCCGGATCGTCGAGCAGGGGTCGCACGCCGAGCTGCTCACAGCCAAGGGGGCCTACGCCAGGCTGTATGCCGCTCAGTTCGCGGGTGCCGCCGCCGACCTCGACGACGTGGCGGAGGTCACCGGCCCCCCGGTCGGCTGAGCGTGCCCTCCACGGGGCGCGGGCGGAGCCGGCCGGGGAGGTGACCGGCCTCGACGAGCCAGGTCAGCGTGTCGCGGATGGTCTCCTCGAATGGCCGCGGCTCCAGGCCGAACTCCTTCCGCGCTGGTGTGTCGTCCAAGCGGGTGTCCCGCGCGATGGCCTGGATCCCGTCGACCTCGGCGGGGAAGTGCCAGCGCTTGCTCGTCACAGGGTCCAGCGACTCGAGCGGCTTCGCCATGAGGAGTGTGAGTCTCTCGCCGAGGTCGACGTGCGGCCGGTGCCGCCCGATGGCCGCCGCGACGGCGGCGTTCGTGTCGCGACCCGTGGCCTGGTGCCCCGGCACGACGTAGCGGCGGGGACCGCGACCGGGCTCCAGGCAGTACTGCACGAGGCCGGCGACGTCGCGGACGTCCACCATGTGCAGGCCGCCCTTCGTCCAGATGGGGAACAGCCCGCGCGCCACCCACGCGAGCCGGTTGTTGTTCTCGGACAGGTAGGGATCCAGGGGGCCGTACACACCGCCGGGATAGATGCTGACGACCGGAGCACCGGACACCTGGTGCCCGCGGGCGATCACCTCGGAGTCGATCTTGCTCCGGGCGTAGACCCCCGTGAGGTCCCCGATGGGCAGGTCGGGTCCGCTGCCGCCCCGCCGAATCAGCGCGATCGTGCTGGAGATGTGGATGACGGGGTCGGCGCCGGCGGCCACGGCTGCATCGAGGACCACGCGCGTCGCCGTGGTGTTGGTCTCGGCGACGATCGGGGCATTGCGAGGGCGCAGCGAGAAGATGGCGGCCGCATGCACGACGGCGTCGCACCCCTCCAGAGCGCGGGCCACGACGTCCGCGTCGCGCACGTCGCCCACCACCAGGTCCGTCGGGACGACCCCGTGGGGGGCGAAGGTGATCCCCACCTGCTCGGGTCGCCGCACGAGGAGACGCACCTCGTGGCCGGCTGCGAGGATCGCCGTGACGATGTGCGAGCCGACGAAGCCCGTCCCACCTGTGACCATGACCTTCACCGTTCAAGTGTCTCGCTCTGACCGGCCCGTCACGCGCCCTTCCCGAACTGTCCGCCTTGCCCGGGTTGGCTGGGAGGCCACGGGCGTGCGGGAGCGAGCTCAGCGGCATACGGGATCGGCGGTGTGAGTGGCACCCGACCACGCCGGTAACCTTGGCGGGTGCCTGACACCACCACGCTCACCGTCCAAGACGCCCTGCTCACGCTGCAGAAGTTCTGGACCGACCGAGGTTGCATGGTCGTCCAGCCCTTCAACACCGAGGTCGGCGCCGGGACGATGAACCCCGCGACGATCCTGCGCGTGCTCGGGCCCGAGCCGTGGCGGGTGGCCTACGTCGAGCCGAGCGTGCGGCCGGACGACTCGCGCTACGGCGAGAACCCCAACCGCCTCCAGCAGCACACGCAGTTCCAGGTCATCCTCAAGCCGGACCCGGGCAACCCACAGGAGCTCTACCTCGAGTCGCTCGAGGCGCTCGGCATCGACATCCGCGCCCACGACATCCGCTTCGTCGAGGACAACTGGGCGCAGCCGGCCATCGGTGCGTGGGGCCTGGGCTGGGAGGTCTGGCTCGACGGCATGGAGATCACCCAGTTCACCTACTTCCAGCAGGTCGGCGGGCAGAACCTCGACCCCGTCGCCGTCGAGCTGACCTACGGCGTCGAG
Organism: Intrasporangium calvum; assembly: GCF_028446585.1. Taxonomy (GTDB): domain Bacteria; phylum Actinomycetota; class Actinomycetes; order Actinomycetales; family Dermatophilaceae; genus Intrasporangium; species Intrasporangium calvum_A. Next base: position 2,500 of record NZ_JAPFQL010000056.1, on the reverse strand, counting down.
CGGATCATGATGGCGCTCCAGGGCGTCACGCACTTCAAGGACATGGTCTACGCGCCGGGCATCACCTACGGCGAGGCGTTCGGGCAGAGCGAGTACGAGATGTCGCGCTACTACCTCGACGACGCCGACATCCAGACCAACCGCGACCTCTTCGAGCGCTACACGGCCGAGGCGCAGCGGCTCATCGACGCGCGGCTGCCGGTGCCCGCGCACACCTACGTCCTCAAGTCCTCGCACGCGTTCAACGTCCTCGACTCGCGCGGCGCCATCTCGACGACGGAGCGCGCCAAGGCCTTCGGCACGATGCGCCGGCTCGCCCGCGAGGTCTCCCGTCTGTGGGTGGAGCGCCGTGAGGAGCTCGGCTTCCCGCTGCTCGGCGCCGACCTGCCGCCGATGGAGGGTCGCGCGGTCATGCCGCCCGCGCGTGGGGTCGAGGCACCCGCTGAGTCGTATGCCGCTGAGCTGGCTTCGCTGGCCCCCGACGTCACGCGCCGGCTGGCTCTCGAGATCGGTGTCGAGGAGCTGCCGCCGCACGTCGTGCCGGAGGCGATCGAACAGGTGCGGCGTGGCCTGACCGACAAGCTCGGCGCCACGCGCCTGCCGCACGGGTCGGTCGTCGTGCACGGCACCCCGCGCCGGATCGTGGCGGTCGTCGATGGCGTCGGGGTCCACGAGCCCGACGCCGAGACGCTGCGCAAGGGTCCGAAGGTCGCTGCGGCGTTCGGTCCCGACGGCGCCCCGACGAAGGCTGCCGAGGGGTTCGCCCGCGGCCAGAAGGTCGACGTGTCCGAGCTGGTGCGGGCCGAGTTCGACGGTGCCGAGCACGTGGCGGTCCGGGTCCAGGAGACCGGGCGCGGCGTGCTCGAGGTCCTCGGCTCGATCATCGCCGACGTCGTGACCAGCCTGCGCGCCGACAAGAACATGCGGTGGAGCGACCCCGACCTCGCCTACAGCCGCCCGATCCGGTGGATCGTGGCGCTGTGGGGCGACACCGTGGTGCCGGTGACGGTGTCGGGGCTCCGGTCCGGGCGGACGACGTATGGCGAGCGGACCGAGGCCGGACCGCTCATCGAGGTCGAGAACGCCGACGTCCTGCTGCCCAAGCTCGCCGAGCGCGACTTCATCGTCGACCCGGCCGAGCGGCGCGAGAGCGTGGTCGCGCAGGCCCGTTCGCTCGCCGCCTCCGTCGGCGGCGTCGTCGACATCGAGGGTGAGACCGCGCTCGTCGACGAGATCACCAACCTCGTCGAGGCCCCGCACGGCATCCTCGGCTCGTTCGAGGCGCGCTACCTCGAGCTGCCCGAGCAGATCCTCACGACGGTGATGCGCAAGCACCAGCGCTACCTGCCGGTGCGCGCTGCCGAGGGTGGCCTGATGCCCCACTTCGTCACGATGGCCAACGGCGACTGCGACGACGACCTCGTCCGCCGTGGCAACGAGAACGTCCTGCGCGCGCGCTACGAGGACGCGGCGTTCTTCTACGCCGCCGACCTCAAGGTGCCGCTCGAGGAGCTCCGCGCCGGTATCGCCAAGCTGACCTTCGAGGAGCGGGTCGGCTCGATGGCCGACCGCGCCGACCGGATCCGCGATGTCGCCGCGGCGCTCGCCGAGCTCGTCGGGCTCGACGCGTCCGAGGGGGCCACCCTGGCGCGGGCCGGGCAGCTCGCGAAGTTCGACCTGGCCTCACAGATGGTCGTCGAGCTGTCGAGCCTCGCCGGGTTCATGGCCCGGGAGTACGCCCTCAAGGCAGGGGAGACCCCCGAGGTGGCGGCGGCGCTCTACGAGATGGAGCAGCCGCGCACGGCCGGCGGTGCCCTGCCGGCGTCGCGAGCCGGGGCGCTGCTCGCCCTGGCCGACCGGTTCGACCTGCTCATGGCGATGTTCGCCCTCGGCGCCAAGCCGACCGGCTCGTCCGACCCCTTCGCGCTGCGGCGCGCTGCGCTGGGTGTCGTCGGCATCCTCCGCTCCCAGCCGACGCTCGCCGGCCTCACCATCGAGCAGGGGCTGCACGCCGCCGCCGACCAGCTGCGGCAGCAGGGCCTCGAGGTGAGCCCCGAGTCGATCGCCGATGCCCTCGAGTTCGTGACCGGCCGGTTCGGGCAGCAGCTGCGCGAGGAGGGCGTCCCGTCGACGCTCGCCGGGGCCGTGCAGCCGCTTGCCGGCACGCCTGGCCAGGCCGAGGCGGCGCTCCGCGACATCGAGCTGGTCCGGCGCCGCGATGGGTTCGCCAAGCTCGTGGAGGCCACCCAGCGCATCACCCGCATCGTCCCGGAAGGCAACCCAGCGGCATACGACGCGGCAGTGCTGCGGGAGGACGCCGAGCGCGCGCTGCACGCCGAGGTCGACCGCCTCCCCGACCTCTCCGGGGGGACGCTCGTCGAGTGGGCCGACGCCGCGGTGGGCACGGTGCCCGCGCTCGAGCGGTTCTTCGACGCGGTGCTCGTCATGGCTGAGGACCCGGACGTGCGGACGGCGCGGCTCGGGCTGCTCCAGACCGTCG